>RPQH01000080.1 GCA_003820375.1 Ignavibacteriota bacterium | reverse complement strand
CAGGAACTGAAATTACCTGTATATCTCTTTCGGTAACAAATTGAATTATGATTTGCGTAAGGTGAATTGGATGTTTCTTACTTCTTGTTAATTTGAAATTATGGGATAGTTTTTTATCTTACCTCTTCTTACCGGATAAATAGAGATTCCATCTTTTAAATCACAGGTTAATCAAAATTATCCTTTTATAGAATGATAATTAATTCAGCATTAATCATGCAAGAAACAAAGATGGAATCTCCTCATCTTAACTTTACGCCTTTGAGAGTTAACAGAGTTATCGCAGAGAGTTAATTTAAGTATTATGCATCAGATAAATTTCTGATAATCGTCAAATTCATCTGCTTATAACTGCTACAGAGGGATATTCGGATAATTGAAGTATGCAAGGGGTAATGGAGTAGTTTAAATCCGCGTTACTTATCAGGATTATTCCTGAATTTGAAAATATGTCTATTAATACTGTTACCCCTTGTCTTTTATCTATTTCAAATCATTATAACTATTGTCCTTCGACTCCATTCAGGACTGAATTTATAAAAAGTGTATAAGGTGACTTATAACACATGGAACTATTTAGACGGCTTGTTTTGATTAGGAATAATTTTGGCTATTTACTTTAATTATAAACTTCTATTATTAAGCAAGTTGAAACTGAAATATTTAACGAAAGGAGTAAATTAATAGGTTTTATAATTACTGAATATTCTTTAAAAAGAATATAAACTTAAATAACAAAGCCAATTAAAATTTATTTATACATGAAAAATACTTCAGCAAGCTATCCGTTTGATAACTTTCCGTTGTACAGAAATATATTTACTTTCATCCTGATTTTTCTTTCTCTTGTTTCATTCCAAATCTTTTCACAAAACTCTGTAGATTTTGATTCTGTTAAAACAGGAAAGACTTACAAGTTTATCATGTTTGATGAAACAGAATATATTGGAAAGGTCCTAAGCGTTAATTCAGCCCGTATAAGAATTGTTTCTGACAAAATAATTTATAATTTAAGTCCTGATGATATTTTCTCAATTACTAAGGATAATACGCCAACGGTATACAGCATTTTTATGAACATAAGAGGGGGTGCAGTAGTATTAGGTGAAAGCAAATACAGTTACAGTAATCGTGAGAAAATTTTCGGAGGGTATAATATAGGAATAGATAATGTAATTCCTATAGATGAAAAAAAAGGCATCCGGTTTGATTTGTTGTACTGTCACATTTTCCGCCCGGAAAATAATGCTCCCGGAAATTATTATCAAAATTATTATGATGATGTACAAATGTACTCCTTTTCAGGTAATTTTGTTCTAGGCAGCTTCCGCTCGGATAATAAATTTTATTATTATGCTAATGCAGGTGCCGGTATTCATATTACCAGCCAGGGTGCTACTACTAATACACATTACGATGTACAAAATAATCTGATTACAGAAATAACAGAGCATGACCCTAATATCGGTTTTTTCATGAGTTTTGGAGTTTTAGGAGGAATTAAGCTTACCAAAAAGCTTGGTGCTTTCATCAATTTTCAGGCAAATTTCTATGGTCAGTACCATGAAATAATAATCATCGGGAGAGAAAGCAATTTCCCATTTAGTGCAGGGGTATCATATTTCTTTTAAAAATAAAACAGGATATAACTTAACATCTATGAAAAACAATTCATCAATCAAAAATTATTTGAACAGCAATATTCTGCTAACCGGATTATTTACGGTTATATTATTTATATCTTTATTTGCTCAAAATACTTACAGCCAGGAATCAATAGATATAGATTCTATCAGGGCAGGGCATAAATATAAGCTGACTTTATATGATGACAGGGAATTTATCGGAGAAATAATCAGCAAAGACTCGATATATTTAAAAATGAAAAACGAAAATGGAATATATAAATTACGGCTGGATGATATTTTCTTAGCTGATAAAGATATAACAGCAACATTTTATCCTTATAGTATTAGTGTAAAAGGCGGGGTTAGTTTTTTTGCCGGAGAAAACTATAATTATTATTATTATAATGACAGGGACAGAAGTATTAATGGATTTAATATTGGAATTGATAATATTTTTCCATTCAGGGAAAATAAAGCAGTAAGAATTGAACTGGAATATACTCATTTAAAGAGAGATGGATACCACTATGAATATTACGAAATGGAAGAATCAAATGTAAACATTTTATCCGTACGCGGTGATTTTCTGCTGGGTAATTTCAAAAACAAATCAATGTTTACTTATTTTGCAAGCTTTGGCGGGGGATTTCATTTTTCACGGGAAGATGCGTATGATTTTGTATACAGGTATTATGATACTACATCAGTTCCATATATAGAAAATCGTGGTAATGTAGATAATGTAGGTTTTATATTCGGTATTGGTGTTCATGGCGGTTTAAAGCTTACTCCCAAAATTGAAGTATTTGCAGAAATACAGTGTAATTATATAACGCGTGAATCAAATTTTCTGTTTGGCGGCAACGGATATTTTCCAATCAGGGCAGGAATAACTTATATTATAAATAAGTAAATTAAAAATTCAGGTGACTTTCTTAATTAATAAACACAAACAATGAAACTCAAATTAATTATATTTGCCTTTATAGTATTTATATCTTCAGGAGAGTTAAAGGCACAAAAAGAAATCGAAGTTATAGTAGAAGATACGTCAAAAGAGTGTGATATTTATTTACAATCCAGGATTTTAATAAAAAATGCGGCAATATTCAGAATTAAGGATAGTACTGTTTATATAATTAAAAAAGATATTACTAAAGAGTTGAAAATTGCTGATATCAGAACAATAAAATTTAAATCCGGCAGTGGTTTCTGGACGGGGGCGGCAATTGGTGCAGGTGTTGATGCGGCGGTTTTTCTTACATTAGCAGGTATTTATGGGGCTAAAACCGGGGAAGCTGCATTGGGAGCAGCTTATGCCCTTATGTTTGGGGCTATTGGACTGGTGCCTTCTGCTTTGATTGGTGGGTTTATTGGGGCAATGACTGATGAGGATACTATATATAACCTGCCTAAAGATGATGTTAAAACTAAAATAAGGATGTTAAGAAAAATAATAAAAGAAAATAAATAATTCACATTACACAAAAAGTCAAAGAGTTATACAATTCAGTCCTGAACCCCGTGTACTCAGGACTCAGGACTGAATTTATAGAAAGTGAGCAAGTGACTAAATAATTTGCTGAAAGCTGTTATTTTTGATATGGACGGGCTTCTTGTAAACACGGAGCCCTTTTGGCGGGAAGCCGAGATGAAGGTGTTTAAGAAGGTTGATATAAAGCTTACGGAAGAGATGACTGCTTCAACTATTGGCTTGAAAATAAATGAAGTAGTTGAGCATTGGCATAAACAATTTCCGTGGGATGAAAGCAAAGTTACAAAACAACAAATTGCTGAAGATGTACTGAACGAACTTGAAAAGCTGATAAGCGAAAAGGGGAGTAAGATGGAAGGTGCCGGTTATATTATAGACTTCTTTGAAAAAACATCATTGAAGATAGCTCTTGCTTCATCATCTCCGGTGCGGTTTATAAAATTTATAACAGAAAAATTTAACATTCAAAATCATTTCGAGGTAATACATTCAGGTGAATATGAAGAATGCGGAAAACCTGACCCTGCAATTTATTTAACTACTGTAAAAAAATTAAATGTGAATCCTGAGGAATGCGTTGCTTTTGAAGATTCATATTATGGATTACTTGCAGCTAAAAGGGCAGGAATGAAAACAGTAGTCGTACCGGATAAATCTGTTTGGAATGACGATAAGTTTAACATCGCCGATATTAAGTTAAAAAGCTTAAATGAGTTTAATGAAATTTATTTAAAAAAACTTGTAGAGAGTCCATAGAGTTCGTTAAGTTTGTTAAGTTTGTTAAGTTTGTTAAGTTTGTTAAGTTTGTTAAGTTTGTTAAGTTTGTAATTCAGGGGCAGTGTCAGGTGTTAGTTTGAATGCATGGATGAATTTAGATTAAACGATTATTATGATAGGCAAAAATAGAACTTAAATTTCCTAAGATTCACCTGACACAAGCGTTAGCTTAAGATGACCGGGAGATTTACAATTGCACATAAACATGTCGTAGATCCTTATGTGCTTTCGCAAATAGAAATTTGGGAAAGAGGTGTTGAACCCTCCAAACTCTCTGAACTCTCTGAACTCTCTGAACTCTCTGAACTCTCTGAACTCTCTGAACTCTCTGAACTCTCTGAACTCTAAGAACTAATTTCTTTATTGTCAGGTTTTCAATCATAATCAAATAAAAGAAAGGAAATTTTATGGCTGAAAAACCCATCGAAAAAGATAAAACCGAAGAAGCAATTCCGGTAGAAGAGAATGCCGAAATCATTGATAAAATAGCCGAGAATGTAAAGAACTATTTATCAGGTGATAAGGAAAGAATTACAGAAAGAATTTATGAACTAGACAAGGAATGGGATATTGAAAGAATTATTGAGCTCAATGCAGCAAGTTTGGCATTAACAGGAATAGGGCTCAGTGTTTTCCTTAATAAGAAATGGTTAATATTGCCCGGTGTCGTAATATCTTTTCTAATTGAGCAGTCCATTCAGGGGTGGTCCCCGCCGGTACCTTTACTCAGGAAACTTGGTGTAAGAACCAGGAGAGAAATTGACCTGGAAAAATATGCATTAAAGATATTAAGAGGCGATTTTGATACAGCAACCGGTATTGAACAAATCGTCACGAAAGATGCTGATACCGCAGTTTTAACGTCAATGGAATAAAAAAAAGGGAGTTTATAATAAACTCCCTTTATAATTTAATCCTCTTTTATTTATCTGAATCTGAATTCTAATCCACCGGTCACTGTAAGAAAACTTGAAGAACCATTGGGAGTAAATATCACATGGTATTTACTTTTTACCAATATATCAACAGCATTAGACAGAGCTAATGAACCGCCGACACCTGCATTTACTCCTGCCTTAGTTGAACTAATCTGGTCAACCTGTGTCTGAGTTAAGTTATCAACATATGCGTCCTGCCTGAAATTATAAGCACCTACTCCTCCTTCAAGGAATACCTCTGATTTCAGTTTAGGATGAGTAAAGAAATACCTTGGACCGGCACTTCCTTCAATGTAAGCTCCAACCGGTGCTCCGGTTATTTTTGAAGACATAAAATAATACCCGAACTTAGCATAAAATCCTACTTCCTTGTTAACCCTATAACCGAGGTCCAGCCCAAACTGACCGCCCGGCTTAAAGCTTTCCTTCAGGTTTTGAATCGGAAATATTGCTCCGCCTGACGGGCTAATAGAAAAATGCGGAAACATTTTTCTTTTACTTGTTGTCGTTGTTTTAACCTGAGCTTCTACAGTTAGGTTGATAAAGAAAATTGCCGCAATGAGTATTATAAGATTTTTCATATATCCTCCGTTAAAATGTTATTGAAATATTTATTTCAATTTCTCATGTACAATTATTACAAACTTAATGCCAAAATAAAGTTTCATAAATATATAATTATACTACACCGTCCATTGTAATTACAAAGTTTAGTGTCAATAAATGCTGACAATACTGTCAGAGAAGAATTTGATTTTTATAATATTTACATACTAATTAAAAAATAACTTTTTACATAAAAGATTTATACCGGTAATTATATTTAAATCTAAGTTATCTGATAATTTCTCGATTGATTGAATTGCTCAGGTAGTATAGAAATGGGATGTAATAAAATATTGCAGAACAGGTTTTTAGAATAAAGGTTAAGAATCATGTGCGGTATCAAGTGACAACAGAGCAGAAAATAAAGAAGTAGAAATCACAGTAAAATATTTTATTTAATTATCTCATCTATAATTCCCCCGCCAATCAATCCGAATTCATTGTAGAAAACAGCAGATTGCCCCGGTGTAATGGATTTTTTAGGCTGTTCAAATTTAACCAAAATATTTTCATCACTAATTTGTTCAATAACCGCTTCAGATGGAGTATCTTTATACCTGATTTTCACCAACGCATTCATACGTCCTTCTAATTTATCAAAGGTCATTAAGTTAATATCTTTAACACTAAATGTTGTATTGTATAACTTATCTTCATCATCAACATAGACAATATTGTTTCCGGCATCAATTTTAGATACATAAACCGGTTTCCCTAATGAAATATTTAAACCCCTTCTCTGGCCGATTGTATAAAATGGATATCCTTTATGTTTGCCTATTACTTTTTCGTTATAAATTATATCACCATCGGAAATTTTTGCGTTGAGTTCAGGAAGCCGTATTTTTAGAAGCTCCCTGTAATCATCATCGGGAACAAAACATATTTCCTGCGAGTCAGGTGTATCGGCAGATTTTAATCCAAGTTTGTGTGCAATTTCCCTTATCTCAGGTTTTGTATAATTACTTAACGGAAAAATTGTTTTGCTTAATGCATATTGCGAAAGCTGCCACAAAGCATATGATTGGTCTTTCAGCTTGTCATTTGCTGCTGAAATATTATACCTGCCTGTATTTTCATTGAATAATATTTTTGCATAATGACCTGTAGCAATATAATCCGCACCAAGGCTTTCAGCTTTTTTGAGGAGCTCACCCCATTTAATAGATTTATTGCAAAGCACACACGGGTTAGGAGTATGTCCCAGAAGATATTCATCAACAAAATTGGAAATGACTATTTCGTTAAATTTATCAGTGAAATCGATGGTGTAATGGGGGAAACCCAGGGCATTTGCCACATTTCTTGCATTATAGATTGTTTCCAACGAACAGCACCCGGAATCACGTTCGGGAATTTCATCGTAACCCCATGTTTTCATAGTAATACCAATGAGCTTACAGCCCTCTTTTTGCAGAAGGTATGCCGCTACAGAGGAGTCAACACCCCCGCTCATAGCCACGACCACAGTTTTATTTTGTAGATTTCCCAAACTATTTTTATAAATCTAACAAAAATACAGGTTAACAGTTTCATAAAAAATACCGTATACAAGGTTGTACATAATATATTAAATAGTTAACTTTGTAAGTATTTAATAACTTAATCTATTGTGGTAGAAGGGGAAAAAGATGACTAAAAAATCTTTAATCATCTGGATTTTTCTTTTTGTTTTTGGTTTCACCAGTATGCCTGAGATAGGCTCAGCCAACAGTACCAGCCAAACCGGAAAAACCGAGCTCTCTAAGAAGAAAAAGAAAAAGACAACCAAGAAGAAGACAAAGAGAAATAAAAAGAAAAATACAAAGAAAAAAACTTCCAAGAAGAAATACACAAAAAAGAAATCAACAAAGAAGAAAAAGTATTCTAAGAAAAACAAAAAGAATAAAAGATCTTCAAAGAAATACAAAAAATCTTCAAAGAAGTATAAGAAATCTTCAAAGAGAAACAAAAGGAGCAAGAGCAAAAGAAACAAAACAAGAAAAACATACACAGCTCCACGCACAAACAGCGGTAATGTAGAATACAGAAACTACAAGAGAAGCAGCGAAGGAGATAATTCACAGCAAGATATAGAAAAAATTGCTCCTCCGAAAGAAATAAAGAAGGAACCGAAGAAGGAAGGCGAATAAGAAGTTTTAATGATAACAAAAAACCCCGTTAACAGCGGGGTTTTTTATTTTATAAAAATCTTTTAATGAATCATCATAGTATCCTGCAGCTCAAGGAAGAAAAGCTTTTCATTCCTGCCCGAAGTGTATTCAATTATCTTTTCTTTTATATCTTCAATTGAGTTTTCAAATAATATCCTGTGACGCAGGTTCAGCCACAATTTTTCAGTGTCTCTTATCTCTTCATCATCATAATATAAAAATAATGCTATATATTTTTCTTCCTGTATTTCTTTTGCTTCCATAATATACAGACTGTATGTTTTATCATTATCTGTTTTTATTATGTACTTAATTGTATGGTTTATTTCTTCCATAAACTTTTGTAATTTATATACTTTATTAAATGTAATTAAAAATAGTAAAATTAATTTCCAAAAACAAAATCATTTACAATATTTATTTTTACTGCAAAATTTGTAAAATATGAGAGAATTCGAGGTTTTACCGCATATTGCGGATATCAGGTTAAAAGTTAAAGCCGGTTCTGTTGAAGAATTATTTCAAGCCGCTGTTGAAGGAATGAACTCGATAATCAGGGGTGACAGGAATATTAATGAAAAATCTACTGCTTATGAAGTAATCATAATTGATTCAGTTGATACTTCGATTCTGCTTATTGATTTACTATCCGAAATACTGACATTAACCCACAGCAGGAAAAACTTATATTATATTTCAGAGATTAACAAGCTAACAGATAAGCATATAAATTGCAGTTTATTTGGATATGAAATTGACGGTTTTGATGAAGATATTAAAGCTGTTACTTATACCGAAGCAAATATTATCAGAACTCCAAATAATATTTTTGAAACTATTATTGTGTTTGATATATGAGTTAAATAAGCAAAGAAAAATTTTCGCTTTACTCAACAATGTTAAATTATGTGGGTATTTCAAATTTTGTCCTCACCCCCTTCCTCCTGTCATTCCCGCATGCTTTTGGCGGGAATACATTAAGATAGGTACGAAGGAGTTTCAATCATTGAAGAATTTGGTAAACTTGAGTGATTGGAAGTAGATTTCTATTTTGAAAGATTAACTGTTTCTTTCCGAGTGGATTCCCGCCAAAAGCATGCGGGAATGACACACAGAGTAAAGGTGGGTGAGGACAAAATCCAACATGTACTGATAAGTTAACATTGTTTAAGATGTTGAAAACGCTATGTAATTAAAAACATTTTTATTTGATATATGAGCATCAAAAATATAATGAGAAAAATCTCCGATATTCAATGGGAGATACCGAAAAGCTTCAGGAATGATATGCTTGTTCCGGCAAGAGTTTATGCCACTGAAGAAATGCTCGATAATATTATTGCAGATAATTCATTAAAGCAATTAGTGAATGTTGCATCGCTTCCGGGTATTCAAACTGCAGCTATGGTAATGCCTGATGTACATGAAGGATATGGCTTTCCGATCGGCGGTGTTGCTGCTACCAAATATCCTGACGGAGTTATTTCGCCCGGCGGAATCGGTTATGATATTAACTGCGGTGTAAGATTATTAAAATCAAACCAGACCGTAAAAGACCTGTACAGATATATGATGCCGCTTTCAAAAGAAATTTACAAGCAGGTACCAAGCGGTGTTGGAAAATCAGGTACATTAAAGCTGAATAATAAAGAACTGGACAGGGTTTTCCGCGATGGTGCTAAGTGGGGTGTGGAACAGGGTTATGGGGTGCAGGATGATTTAATTAACATTGAGTCAAACGGTACGATAAAAAATGCTGAACCGGATAATGTATCTGAACATGCTCGTGAAAGGGGAGCTGACCAGCTTGGTACTATGGGGGCAGGAAATCATTTTGTAGAAGTTGATAAGGTTTCGAAAATATTTGATAAAGAGATAGCTAATGCATATGGCTTGTTTGAAGGGCAAATAGTTGTACTGATTCATACCGGTTCACGGGGACTTGGGCACCAGGTTGCTACAGATTACATACGTAAGATGATTAATGCTTTATCAAAATATAATATTAATCTGCCTGATAGAGAGCTTGCCTGTGTTCCGTTTTCATCACCTGAAGGGAAGGAATATTTCAGTGCAATGGCTTGTTCTGCAAATTTTGCTTTTTGTAACCGCCAGCTTATTACATGGGAAGTCAGAAATGCATGGAATAAAATTTTCGGAAACGGTATGGGCGGACTTGAACTGCTGTATGATGTAGCTCATAACATTGCAAAAATTGAAGAGCATACAATTGACGGTAAAAAACAAAAAGTAATTGTACACCGCAAAGGAGCTACACGTGCTTTCGGACCCGGGCATAATGAATTACCGGAAAAATACAAGCATACCGGACAGCCTGTAATTATTCCCGGAAGCATGGGAACCGCATCATACGTGCTTGCAGGTACAACCAAAAGCATGGAGGAAAGCTTTGGCTCAACCTGCCACGGTGCAGGCAGACAAATGAGCAGGCATGCCGCAAGAAAACAGGTTAATCCTGATAAATTAAGAAATGAACTGCTGGAAAAAGGAATAATTATACAGGCAGGTTCAATGCGTGGCATATCTGAAGAAGCACCAACTGCATATAAAGATGTTCACAGTGTTGTAGATGTTGTTGATAGAGCAGGCATTGCAAAGAAGGTAGCGGAACTGAAACCATTAGCAGTGATAAAGGGATGAGGAGTTTATAAAGTTCATAAGGTTTATAAGGTTCATAAAGTTTGTAAAGTTTATAAAGTTTATAAAGTTTATAAAGTTTGTATGGAAAGTCTATTGAGTGTGTATAGTGTATGGAGTGTATGAGTGCGGAGAGTGTGAAGAGTAGGGACAGTGTCAGGTGTTAGTTTGAGAATATGGATATTTTTAGATTGACCAAATTTGATAATAGAATAAAATCAATACTGCTTTTCCGGATTCACCTGACACAAGCGTCAGCTTAAGAAGACCGGGAGATTTACAATTGCACATAGAGATTTTCAATTGCTGTTAGACAAGTCATAGATCCCTGCCTACACCAAAGCTTTGGCAGGCAGGCCGAAGAAGCATCAGCTAACTACTCCAGACTAAAATTAACGGATTACCCCTTGCAAACTTTCCAACTTAAGTAATTTACAATTGCACGAAGATCCATATCTATCACCAATCATAAATCTCGTAAATACGAAAGTGAACAAGGGGTAATCCGTATTTTGAAATCTGGAGTAGTTTATAAAGTTTAATCAGTTATTAATATCTATCAATCCTTTGTCAGTAACCCCTTGTCTATCACCAATTGTAAATCTCCCGTTCTTCTTAAGCTGACGCTTGTGTCAGGTGAATCTTATGAAATTTAAGTTCTTTCTTTGTCTATCATAATAATCGTTTAATCTAAATTCATCCATACATTCAAACTAACACCTGACACTGCCTATACTCTCCAAACTCTCAGAACTCTCTGAACTCTTACTCATTTCTTAACTGGGAATAAATTCTTATATTTGTAAATTATATAGCATTTTTTGGACGATTGGCACAGTTGGTTAGCGCGCTTCCTTCACACGGAAGAGGTCACTGGTTCGAATCCAGTATCGTCCACAAATCCAATTGTGAATTGTGAAATAGTGAATTGCGAATTACGACGCATTTCATAGAATTTATTTTTTATATCATTGCATTTACTTCTTAGAAATAGCCAGGTAATCTCTCCTGCTGAAAATATTAACGGCAGGTTTGATATACTTATTGTTAATGGTGTTATAAACCACATGGGTGTTATATGGCAGCATGTGAGGGAAGTTATGCAATACGATTTAGCAGGAAAAATTATTGTTCCGGGATTTTTTGATATGCATGTGCATTTCCGTGAACCCGGACAAACACATAAGGAAGATATCAGCACAGGTGCTCTCGCTGCTGCTTATGGCGGTGTTACCGGTGTGCTTGCTATGCCTAATACATCTCCCGCTATGGACAGCGCAGCTGTATTGAATGCGAACTATGCAAAATCTAAAGATAATATTGTTGATGTGTATAATTCTGCTTGTGCAACTTTAGGAAGAAACGGAAAAGAAATTACAAACATTGATGAACTGGTAAAAACAGGAGCACTGGCAATTACTGATGATGGCAGTCCCGTTGAAGATGATGAATTAATGAAAAAAGCATTGGAGAAATCTGCCGAACATAATATTCCGATTATTCAGCATTGTGAAATCATGAGCATATCGAACGGCGGAATTATGAATGAGGGAAAAGTATCACGTGAGCTTGGTGTAAAGGGAATTCCCAATGCATCAGAGTATGAAATTATTAAAAGAGATATTGGGCTTGTCCGTAAGATAAATAATTCAAGATATCATGTACAACATATCAGCACAAAAGAAGGAGTTGAGTTAGTCAGGCAAGCCAAAGCAGAGGGATTGAACGTAACAGCAGAGGCATGCCCACACCATTTTGTTTTAACCGATGAAGCAATAAAAGAATATGGTGCAAATGCAAAGATGAATCCTCCGTTAAGAACGCAGGATGATGTTGATGCAATACTTGAGGGAATAAAGGATGGTACAATAGATGCAATTTGTACCGACCATGCACCTCATGCGGCTGATGAAAAAACTTTGGGATTAGAAAAAGCTCCTTTTGGTATAATTGGGCTTGAAACATCAATAGGATTGACATATACATATCTTGTGAAAAAGGGAATTATTTCGATTGACGATATGATTTATAAGATGTCAATCAATCCAAGAAAAATATTAAATCTGCCCCAAATAAAAATGCAGGTTGGTGAAAAAGCCAATTTTACCATACTTGATTTGAATAAGGAGTGGGAAGTTAAGGAAGAATATTTGCATTCAAAAAGCAAAAATTCACCTTTTCTAGGATGGAAACTAACGGGAAAATCCGTAGGAATATTAAATAACTGCAAAAACTTAATGTATGGTTGAAATAAAAGTAAAAGGTACTGACGAGAAATTACGCATAGAAAATATCTACTGCATAGGCAGAAATTATCTTGAGCATATTAAGGAGTTTGATACTCCTGAAAAAAAGCTGGAAGCACCGAAGGAACCGATGGTATTTCTGAAACCGAACACGGCTGCAATTACAGCGGATTATATCTCTATACCTGTATTAAAGGGTAAGAAAATATCCGACAATTTACAGAATGAAGTTGAACTTGTAGTTGTAATTGGTAAAGACGGCGTGAGTATTCCAAAAGAGAATGCAATGGAGTATGTTTACGGTTATGCAGTAGGAATAGATTTCACATTACGTGATGTGCAGGCAGCACTGAAAAAAGAGGGAATGCCGTGGGCGCTTTCAAAAGGATTTTTAATGTCTGCACCGGTATCCGAGATTGTGAAGAAAGAAGAAGTTAAAAATGCAGAGAATTTGTGCATAAGGTTGAAGTTAAACGGAGAGATAAAGCAGGATGCAAATACATCGATGATGATTTTTAAGCTACCTTATCTAATTCATTATATCTCAAGTATATTTGGATTGAAGAAGGGTGATATGATATTCACCGGAACACCGGCAGGTATTACAAAGCTTAATTCAGGTGATAAGATAGAAGCAGAGATCGAGACGGTTGGGAAACTGAATGTAATGGTGGTTTAGAGTTCAGAGAGTTCAGAGAGTTCAGAGAGTTCAGAGAGTTCTCCTCTTTCCCAAATTTCTATTTGGGAAAGTTTTGAACTGCAATTGACGATTATTCTGTAATTCAAAACTCAAACTTTCCCAAATAGAAATTTGGGAAAGAGGAGATTTGGTGAAGCAGGAGCTTCGTAACAAGAAGCAATCAGCATGAAATTTTTAAGGCTTTGAATGTGAAATTGTAAATGTGACATTATAGATGATTTATAAATAACATGGAGATTAAATTGAAAATTGACAATTTCAGAGATTTAATAAATAGGATACCAGTTAAAAAACAAGCATTCGTTGTTAAGAAGAAAAATTGGACGAGGTTTAATAATAGTTCAATTTATGAAATGTTTGGCGATAAAGAAGAAATTAAAATAAGTAGAAATGATATATTCAATGAAAAAGATATTAACTATCTTATTTGCAAAACTGTATTATGGGGTTATTCAACAGGTGGAAGAGGAAACAATATAAAGAAATTTTTAAAAGAAAATAATTACACACATTTTATTGAGAAAATAAGTAAATTTAAAAACAATTGTAATATTGATAGTATTAAGTCGATATTAAAGGAAACTCCTGGTTTAGGCATGTCTACATTAACAAAATTCATGTATTTTCTTAAATTTAAATATTGTGGTTACAATTGTCTAATATTTGATAAGAAAGTTCTTGACGCTATCACTTCTAATAATTATTCTGATTTTAAAAAAGCATCTTCAGAAATAAGAAACAATGGAATAATATATTATTTAAAATACTTAGAATATATGAATGAAGTAGCTGAAAATAACAATGTACCACCAGAAAATTTAGAAATTTTCCTTTTTACATTTGGCTCAAACTTTAAAAAATAAACCTTAATGAGATGCAAGATAATATCTATATGTCTTCCAAAAGGCGGAGTTGGTAAAACTACCACTGCGGTGAACCTTGCTGCATCTCTTGCAGTTGCAGAAAAGAAAACGTTACTGGTAGATACAGACCCATTCGGTGCTTCTGCTATGTCATTAGGATTTACACCTGAACGGATAAAAGCAGGTATATCGGAAGTGTTCAACTTTACGCATTCATTAGACCATGCTATACACAAAACTGAGTTGGAATATCTTGACTTTGTTCCTTCAAATGTAAACTCCATACAAAGAGATGACAGGTTTTCAAAGATTGCAGAAAACAGGGTTGTTCTTAAAAATGCATTACGCGGCGTTCATGAAGTATATGACTACATAATCATAGATTGTCCGCCACTGATGAGAGGTATAGTTCAAAATGCATTAACTGCTTCAACATCAGTATTAATGCCTGTCAGGTGCGGTCATTTTGCATTGGAAGCTATTGCGAAGCTGTTCAAATACGTAGATTATATAAAAGAAATTGCAAATCCTTCATTATTTATAGAAGGAATTGTGATGACAATGTATGAAGCTAATACAAAGGTAACGGAAATATCCGAAAGAGAATTAAAATTAAGATACAATAAGTATTTATTCAAAACAACAATACCAAGAAACCATATGGTAACCGAATCCACTTTTTACGGAAAGCCGGTTATCCTTTATAATGTAAATTCGAATGTGTCCATGGCATATTTAGAGCTTGCCTATGAAATTATTAATAAATACCGGGAGGAGAAAACCGCAGTTTGAAAGAGATATCAAAAACATATAACCCGCAGGAAGTAGAACTTGAATTAATTAAATATTGGGAAAAGAATAAGTTTTTTACACCTGAAGATAATTCCGGTAAGCCAAAATATTCAATGGTTATTCCGCCGCCTAACGTAACAGGGAATTTGCATCTTGGGCATATTCTGGATAACACCGTTCAGGATATATATGTCCGTTGGAAAAGAATGTCGGGTTACAATGTTTTATGGCTTCCCGGAACTGACCATGCAGGTATTGCAACACAAACAAAAGTAGAAAAACACATCAAAGAGCAGGGTTTATCTCGATATGATCTTGGAAGAGAGAAATTTGTAGAAAAGGTATGGGAATGGAAAGATATCTATCATGAAAATATTACAGGACAGCTTAAAAGGATGGGGGCTTCGGTTGATTGGACCAGAGAACGCTTTACAATGGATGAAGGACTCTCAAAAGCTGTCAGAAAAGTATTTGTATCACTGTACAAAAAAGGATTAATATACAAAGGAAAAAGGATAATCAATTGGGACCCGGTTGCACAGACAGCATTATCGGATGAAGAGGTAATATACAAAGAGAAAAAAGATAAGCTGTATTATATTAAGTATAATATATTAAATGCAGATAGCAATTCTCCTTTAAAGTATGTAACAATAGCAACAACACGCCCTGAAACCATGCTTGGAGATACGGCGGTTGCTGTTAATCCCAATGACTCGCGTTATACCGGTATAATCGGTAAGAAGGTAATTCTTCCGATTGTTGATAAAGCAATTCCGGTAATTGCAGATGAATATGTTGATATGGATTTTGGTACAGGTGCATTGAAAATTACTCCCGCACATGACCCGAATGACTTTGAAATCGGTATAAAATATGGGTTGGAACAGGTTCAGGTAATTGACCATCAGGGAAAAATGAATGAAAAAGCCGGAAAATACTCCGGTTTAGATAGATTTGCAGCCAGAAAGCAGATTGTAGCCCGTTTGCAGGATGAAGGATTGATAGAAAAGATTGATGAATACACTCACAATGTGGGTTATAGCGAACGCGGAGGCATAGTAGTTGAGCCATACCTCTCAGACCAGTGGTTTGTATCAATGAAAACGCTTGCAGAGCCTGCATTGAATGCTGTTTTATCCGGAAAAGTGAGATTTCACCCGGAAAGATGGGAAAAAGTATATAATAACTGGATGACAAATATCCGTGATTGGTGTATTTCCAGGCAGTTATGGTGGGGGCATCAGATTCCCGTTTGGTATAATAAGAAAAATGGCGAGATGTACTGCGAAATTGAGCCGCCTGAAGATATTGAAAACTGGGAACAGGACCCCGACGTACTCGATACATGGTTCTCTTCATGGCTCTGGCCTTTTACAACTATGGGTTGGCCAGATGATACAGAGGATTTGAAGAAATTCTATCCAACTGATTTTTTATCTACCGGTCCGGATATTATTTTCTTCTGGGTTGCAAGAATGATAATGGCAGCGATTGAATTTACAGGGAAAATTCCGTTTTATGATGTTTATTTCCATAACATAATCCGTGATGAAATTGGCAGAAAGATGAGCAAGAGCTTAGGCAATTCACCCGATGTTATAGATGTTATGAACGAATACGGAACTGATGCATTAAGGTTTACGCTTGTTTATCTTGCACCGCAGGGTGTTGATGTTTTCTTCTCAAAAGAAAAGTGCGAGATGGGAAGAAACTTTGCCAATAAGATTTGGAATGCCTCAAGGTTTTTATTAATGAGGAGAGAACAATTTACTGAAGCATCACAGCCGGATTATAAACACGATATATTTGATAAATGGATTGAAAGCCGCCTGAACTCTGCAATTCAAACTTATGTGCTGGCATTGGATGAGTATAAGATTAATGAGGCATCAAAAGCACTGCATGAGTTTATCTGGGGTGATTTCTGCGATTGGTACATTGAAGTATTAAAGATAAAATCAAATGAGCAGCCGGAAGCAGGATTAATAATATTTGATAAAGGATTTGAAATATTCGATAAAGTTTTAAGATTGCTTCATCCTGTTATGCCGTTCATTACAGAAGAATTATGGCAGGCAATAGGGGATAGAAAAGAAAATGAAAGTATTTCAATTTCGGAATTCCCTGTATTAAATGAAAATGTAATTTCTAAAGATATTGAAACTGAAGTTGCATTAATGCAGGAGCTGGTTACATCTATCCGTAATTTAAGGGCTGAGTTAAATCTTTCTCCTTCAGTTAAGTGTGATGTTGTTATTGCATGTGAAAATGAAAAGTCGGCATTTTATGTGGATGAACTCTCATCTTACATAAAATCACTGGCGAAAATTGGTGAGCTGCAATCAATGGTAAAAGAAGATTTTGCCAAGATTGAGCAGTTTAAATCATTGACATCTGTTGTTGGACCGTTCCAGATATATGTGAAGATAGAGGGATTGATAGACATTGAGCAGGAGAAACAAAGATTGGATAAGGAAATTCAGAGAACCGAATCATTCTTAATTTCAATTGAAAAGAAATTAAGCAATGAGAAGTTTGTTCAGAAAGCATCTCCCGAAGTGGTAGAGAATGAAAGAAAGAAGCAGGAAGATTCCCGTCAGAAATTGGAGAAATTGAAAGAGCATTATAATTCTCTTGTGAGTTAACACCTCATCCCTCACTAATTGTGAATTGTGGATTAGAACAGGGGAGTTAGAATCTGGACATTAGGACTAACATAATTCAATAACCGATAATTGAAAAAATTAATTTTCATTTCATTATTCCTTTTTATTTGCAGATTCTCACCTGCTCAGGAATTATATCTGGAAATTACTATTGAACCGCCAAGAACTGATAAAGATATCCGCATCCTGGATCGTATTATTTATTGGGATATGAATTTAATCCACCAGACGGTAACTTTTAATGACAGTGTATGGTCCATGTCAATACATAACATTTCCTGTAAAATTAATGAGAGTGATTATAAACTAATTGTTGATTATATAGAAGTTGTGGGTTTAAATAAAAATATAACAGTCACACCACAATGGTTAGATTCACAAGGTTTTGATACACTGGAAAATATACAAATTTCTATATCATTGGATTCTTCAAAATATAAAACTGAAATATATGCGTATAAATCTATGTTGAATCAGGATAATAACTACAAAAAAGTAATATTGTTTATAGATTTGTTAAGAAGCATGATGACAGAATGCGAAGAAGTTAAATGAGAATATTACCGTTCATTTTACTTTTTGTTTTTATATGCAGATTTTCATTCTCCCAGGAAATGAGATTTGATATTAATTATAGTACACAGGGACTTCCGGACGATAGCAGCACATATAAGGAAGATTTTTCATTCAACGGCAAAGACCTGGAATATGAAGCAAACATTATTAAAGTAAACGAAAAGCCCGGCGAACCGGGAAAGCTGATTTGTCAATTAAGTGAAAATGAATATGTTTTGCTTGCTAATTTCATAACAGTGAATGGGCTAAATAAAGATTATTCTTTTGCACCTCAAGCAGCTAATGTACAGGATAAAGTTTTCGAAAGTATTAGTGTTAAGATAACGCTTGATTCCGTAACCGGTAACATCAGTTATATGGGTTACAGATCATGGCTGAAACAAGATGAAAATTATCATAAGGCAATTCTTTTTCTGGATTTATTAAGATATATAACCATTAAGTGCAGAGAAAAATAATGAATAAAACTTTACTCTTTTTCATTTTACTGTTTTTTTACAGTTTATCTTATTCCCAGGAAATGGCATTAAGCATTTCTTATTTAGATGGAGAAAAAAGCAAAGATAGTCACGCAACAATTGAAACATTCACTTTAGGTGATTCGACACTTAGATACATGTTAAATTATACCGGCCATCGCACCGAAGAACAGGTTGATAAGAAAAAAACATGCAAAATTAGCAAAGAAGATTCCAAAATACTTCTTGATTTTATTTTAACAAACAACTTGAACAAAAATGATTCATTATTTCAGGAATTATCCAAGACGAAAAATTTCGAGATATATACAAATATAGTAATTGCTGTAGTTATAGATAATAAGTTATCAAGAATTTTAATAAATGGAGATATTGAAGAGTTTAAAGATAAGGATTTATATATAAAGGCAATTCAATTAATTGTTAATGTTAGAACCCTGGCTGAAAACTGCATAAATATTAAATGAAAAAAATTGCTTTTATTGTTTCTTGTTATTTATTTGTGAATATGCCAATGCACAGAAATTAAATTTTACACTGCGATATAAATTTGGAGCCGGAAGCAAGGATAATTTTGTAAAGACAGAAGTTTTTACATTAACTAATAATAAATTAACGTATTTCATTCTAAAAGAGGGGCAACGCGGTCCTGAACAAACCGATTCACAAAAAGAATGCGACTTGCGGATGAAACAATTGGGCTATTAATCGAAAATTTAAAATTAGCAGGTTTTGATAAAAATGATTCATTAATATCAGATACAAATAATAATATAAGATTTGAAAATTTTACCCTTTCAATTTAATTGGTTGAAGCGGCATACCATAGCAAAATAATTGGTGATATTTCGGAATTTACCGGTAAGAATCTGTATAAACACCTGATGAATTTTTTAAATTTAATGAGAAAATTAATCAAACTAAACTAAGGTAAAAACCTGTAACTTGATAGGGCAGGTTATTATGAGTATATTTGTTGATAATAAAAACCGCGGGGTGGAGCAGCTGGTAGCTCGTCGGGCTCATAACCCGAAGGTCGGAGGTTCAAATCCTTCCCCCGCTACTAAAAAATATGCCGCTGATAAAGCGGCATTTTGCATATTATGAAGGCGTTTGTAAGTTTTGTAAGGTTTGTAAGGTTTGTAAGGTTTGTAAGGTTTCCGTACTGCCAGTGTCTCTCATGAATAATCTTTCACATCAGAATAATCATTAATCGAGGAAACTGGCAGAATAAGGAGATTTATGATTAACCCAATTCTTCTAATCTCAAATTATCGAACAAAGATCGTTGTGTTAAATACAGAAATCGACTTGTCAAACACCAATTGTTAATTCTCAAACTTTTCAACATGTAACCTGCAACCTGTAACCATCATTCTTCATTCTTAATTATTGAAATCGCTTTTTGTAAAATTATATCTTCATTAAAATTATTAATATCGATTGAAATTGAAGGTACATACTCTTCCCTCGGTGTGCTGTTTACATGAAATAACTTCTCCGTTGGAAAATTTACAACAATTTTCGAGTTTGGCAATGTAATATTTTCTATTGCACCGCATAATCCTGCCATTTTTGTTCCGGTTATTTTAGCACGGTTCATTGCATCAAAACCAATTGTCATACCTTCACCCATACTGCCTGTCCAGTGATTTACAAGTATTGCCACAGGTTTATCGTAAATATATCCTTCACGCGGAGATACATATTCAATAAAGCTTCTTTTTATTTTATAATCCGATTCTGTAAATGAATGTTTCTGGTAGGGCATTTCTTTAAATATAAATCTTCCCATAATTGCTCTTGCAACAAGTGAATTCCCGCCGCCGGGTGTATTTCTTAAATCCAATATTAATGCTGATGTTGTTCTTAGAAATAATAATGTCGAGTCGAATCGCCCTATCAAGCTTTCATTTCCCAATGAATTGTTTATCCTTATATATCCTATATTATTCTCGAGTATAGTAGATGTTAATAAATCGTTTGAAACCCTTTCATTTATATCTTTATCAAGAATATCTAAATCCAGATTATATTCTTTATTATCTGATAGTATTTTGATAATTCTTTTTTCATCATAAGTACCGGCAATAACTCTTCTCAAAGCCCAGTTTCTAACATCATTATCGATTGTTCTAATTGATTTTCCAATATGTGAGTTTACTGCATCTTCAATCGGAACATCATTTATAGAAATTATCTCAGAACCGGGAGTAAAGTTAACTTTGGATATTAATTCGCTTCTTATATCGGTTATAATTGCTTTACCATTGAGCCATTCAGCCCATATGCTTAAACCGGAAGGCACTAACCGCGGTGAATGAAGATTATTTGTGTTTAATGTTGTATGGTTATCATATAATTCTTCCAATATTGTTTCAAAAAATCTAAGTAGTTTTTCTTTAGAATCAATATCCTTAATCTGAAGATGGTATATTTCCTTTACCATATTCCAACCGGTTTGTTTTTTATCGAAATATGCATAATGTTCATTAATATTTTCCCAGAGAAAATTGAAATCTTCTTCTATCTGCTCTTTTGATAAATTAAACTGTGCCATAAGAACGGAATTAAATATTGTAAATAAGAATAAAATAAAAATTAGTTTGTTAACCATATTTAAAAAATTAATACTTTATAGTAAAGTAAATGTAATAAAAATCCGTTCCCGGAGAACAATGAAGAATGATGGTTGGAGGTTTACAATTGGTGATAGACAAGTCGTAGATCCCGAAGAAGCGTCGGCTGACATCGGGAGGGTTACTGATATAGGTATGGATATTCAGAAATTGCAGCATACATTAAATAAACAACTCCAGACAATGATTAACTGATTACCCCTTGAAAACTCTCCGGCTTGGATGATTTACAATAGCACAATGATTATATCTGAATGTCTTCTCCTGCTCATTAATAATTCCCGGTACATTGGAGTTTTTCAAGGGGTAATCAGTTAATCATTGTCCGGAGTAGTTTATGTAAAATATTCTATAATGTATGTTTATCCGAACCAATATCAGTAACCCCTTGTCTAACACCAATTGTAAGTCCTCCGTTATTCTTTCCCAAATGATCCCACAGGGATCTAAGGAAAATTTGCCTGCCTGCCCATAGCATCGAGCCCGCTGCAGGCAGGGGAAAGAGAGGTGACAATACTTAGCAAAAACTTCAAACTTAACAAACTTAACAAACTTAACAAACTTAACAAACTTAACAAACTTAACAAACTTAACAAACTTAACAAACTTAAAGAACTTGCTATGCATTTCTAT
>RPQH01000079.1 GCA_003820375.1 Ignavibacteriota bacterium | reverse complement strand
TTTCTTATTATTGAAAATTTTGTTATGGGTAATCACTACGTGATTAGATTTCTTATTATTGAAAATTTTGTTATGGGTAATCACTACGTGATTAATATCTTCATATGAAAATATCATTATCCCCTTATAAACTTTATAAACTTTATAAACTTTATAAACTTTATAAACTTTATAAACTTTATAAACTTTATAAACTTTATAAACCTTATAAACCTTATAAACCTTATAAACCTTATAAACCTTATAAACCTTATAAACCTTATAAACCTTATAAACCTTATAAACCTTATAAACCTGATAAACTTTATAAACTTTATAAACCTAATAAACCTAATAAACCTAATAAACCTAATAAACCTAATAAACTTAAAGAACTTTATTAGCTTCTCATCTCTTGAAGTTAAATAACAAATAACTTAAATTCCCGGTCATTATGAAAATGAATAAAGAATTTAGTACAGAAATTAGAAAAACCTTTTTTCCGCTTTCATCAAAATATGATGAGAATTGGATATTGAAAAATTCACTTGGCGAAAACATACTGTATAATCTTGAATCACTGTGTGAAGTGCTAGAGTATAAACCGGGGATGAAAGTTCTTGACCTTGGATGTGGTAAAGCTATAAGTGCAATTTTTCTTGCCAATGAGTTTAAAGTCCAGGTTTGGGCAGTAGATAGCTTTATATCTCCGTCGGAAAATTATAAAAGAATAAAAGAACAAAGCTGCGGGAACCAGGTTTTTCCATTAAAGCTTGATGCCAGGAACCTTCCATTTCCTAAAGATTTTTTTGATATTATAATAGCAGCAGATTCTTATATGTATTTTGGTACAGATGAAAAATATACTCCATATTTATCACAATTCTTAAAGCCGCATGGCTTTCTTGGAATTGTTGATATTTGTTTTACAAAAGAAATTAATTATCTTGCCGATGCACCGGAATACCTGAAGCCGCATTATCAGGATAAATGGTATTATGTTCACTCACTTGGTTGGTGGGAGAAATTTATAGAAAAAACGGGTTTACTTAATATAGTACGTGCTGAAATTCTACCTCAAAACGACTTTATAAGAGCCGAATATGTAAAGGATATGAAAAAAAGGAAAAAACAAGACGAGATTGCAAATATTCTGGCAAAAGACCAGGAGAATTTAATTGCTATGTTCCGCCTTACGGCAGAACGTACAGAAAAGCCGGTTAAGCTGGATTTATATTCCAAACAATTATAACAGAAAGGAAAACTGCATTGAAAACACTTGGTGAGTTAATTGAAGGCAAGCCCATTTTTGTGGTGGAAAAAGGGTTAAGTGTGAGGGAAGTTGCAGAATATATGGCTCTTAATAATGTTGGTGCTGTTCCGGTACTTGAAGGAGGAATAATGGCAGGGATTTTTTCAGAAAGAGACCTGTTAGTCCGTTGTGTTGCTAAAGATCTTGACCTGAACTCTACAATAGTTGATGACGTGATGACTAAGAAAGTAATTCTTATGGAATCGCATGATACATACGAAGATTGTATAAACCTTATGAGGCAGGAAGGTATCAGGCATGTTCCTGTAAGAGAAGGCAACAGATTGCTTGGTGTTATTTCATTAAGGGACCTTATGCAATTAGATGTAGAAGAAAAGGAACAAAAAATTGATATACTGCATTCTTATATACATTATAACCCTAAAGGATAGTCCTGATGGGATAATACATATGTAATATATAGAAAGAGAGTCATTTTGTTGATAAATTCACTTCCTAAAACAATTGGAGAACTGAAAAAGCGGGGGTATAAAGTTCTTTCGGTCAAAGATGAAATCAGAAAGAATTTAATACATAAGTTAAAAAATAAAGAAGAGCTTTTTAAAGGAATAATAGGTTACGAAAAGACAGTTATACCTGCTGTATCAAATGCAATACTTGCAAAGCATGATGTGATATTTCTCGGGCTAAGAGGTCAGGCAAAAACTAAAATTGCAAGAATGTTAATTTCTTTGCTTGATGAACACGTACCCATAATAAAGGGGTCTGAAATTAATGACAATCCTTTTAATCCGATTTCCAAATATGCAGTTGACCTTGTAAATGAACACGGAGATTATACAGAGGTTGAATGGATAACACGGGAAATGAGATATGGCGAGAAACTTGCTACTCCTGATGTTACTATTGCTGATCTTATCGGTGATATCGACCCGATAAAAGCTGCTACCCAGCGATTGCATTATTCACATGAAGGAGCAATTCATTTCGGCATTATTCCGAGAACCAACAGGGGAATATTTGTTATCAATGAGCTTCCTGACCTTCAGCCGAGAATACAGGTTGGATTATTAAATATTATGCAGGAAAAAGATATACAAATAAGGGGATTTAATATCCGCATACCACTTGATATATTTATAGTATTCACGGCAAATCCTGAAGATTATACAAACAGGGGAAATATCATTACTCCGTTAAAAGACAGAATAGATTCTCAGATATTGACCCACTACCCAAGGTCGCTTGAAGAAGGAATAAAAATTACTGAATCCGAAAGCTGGATAAAAAGGCAGGAAAAAGAAACAATAATACCATATTACCTGAGAGAAATAGTAGAAGCAATCGGAGTGGAAGCCAGATGCAGTGAGTTTGTTGAGCAGAAATCAGGTGTGAGTGCAAGGATGTCAATATCGGTAATGGAAAATCTAATCAGCAATGCAGAACGGCGTTCAATATTAAATAATGATATAATTGTATTTCCAAGAATAACGGATCTTCAGGCAGTGCTTCCGGGTATAACAGGAAAGATTGAACTTGTTTTTGAAGGAGAGCAGGAAGGTTCGGTAAAAGTGAGCAAGGCGTTAATTGGTAAAAGTGTAAGGCAGATATTCAGAAAATATTTTCCTGACCCGCTTCAAAGAAAACGCACCGGTGGTGAAGGTTCACAGGGAGATCCTTACGGAGAGATACTGAAATGGTTTGAAATGGGTAATTCGATTGAGCTTTCTGATGACCTGACTTTTAAAGATTATTTTGCTACGCTGAGAAAAGTGAAAGGGCTGGAAAATACAGTTAAGAAATTCATTAAAACGGAGAATGAATTTGAACTTGCCACTATGATGGAGTTTGTCCTTGATGGTTTGCATCAAAATTCTAAAATTGCGAAAGATGAAGCCGATGAATGTATATCTTATAAAGATATGGTTGGAAGTATGCTCAGAGATAAGTCATCACAGGCAGGAAAAAGAACTTCATATGATTATGAAGAAGATTGGAATTATTAACAAATAGGATGGCCGGCAGTGTACTAACTTTTTATTCCGCATTTGGAAATTTTATAAGTTGTAAATACATCGGTTTTTAAAGAACCAAATAAAATTTACGTTTGTTAAATTTTGAAAATTAAAAGAACAAAGATAAACAGAAAAAGTACATATGTTTAATCCTGAAGAATTAATAGAGCCGGTAGATATTGATATTAGCAGGGAAGGTTTTACACTTATCCTGTTTAATGATTCATATCATGATTTTGATGAAGTAATAGAGCAGGTAATAAAAGCCACCGGTTACAACTATGATAAAGCTGAAGAAATAACACTGGAAGCACACAATAAAGGAAAAGCTGCTGTGCTCACCGGTGAGCTTGATATTTGTTTGAAAGCACAATCTGTATTGGAAGAAATAAATTTAAGAACTTCATTAGAAGTAAGCGTATAGAATAATCAGCAAGCTCCTCGTTTTGCTAGAAAACGGGGAGCTTTTTTTATTATGAAAAGTCCAATTTATAAATATTATCAGCTTTCATGGAAGGAAGTATTACAAGGATATACCCTGGGAATATTTCCAATGGGAGAGGACGACGGGTCAATAAGCTGGTACGAAACCAGCCCGCGGGCAATACTGCCTGTTGAATCCCAGGTTTCCGGTATACATATTCCGCGTTCTCTATCACAAGTTTTAAAAAAAAATATTTTTAATGTTAAAGTTGATACTGTATTCAGTGAGGTAATACATACATGTGCAGAAAGAGATACAACATGGATAAATCCGCTGATAATAGACGCATTTACCGATCTTTACAAACAGGGATATGCGCACAGTGTTGAAGCATGGGATAATAAAGGATTAGCAGGCGGATTATACGGCGTAGCATATAAAGGTGCTTTCTTTGGGGAATCTATGTTCTTTAAAAGAAGTAATGCATCTAAGGTGGCTGTAATAAAGCTTTATGAAATCCTGAAAAAGAATAATTACATTCTGCTGGATATACAAATGATGACATCGCATTTCAGGACCTTTGGAGCGGTAGATATCTCGAAAAAAGCTTACCTTGAAGTGCTTGAACGTGCAATGAAAGTGGACAGGAAGTTCGGATAGAGTTCTTTAGAAAGCTTACTTTAGAACATATCCTTAAAATTCCATTTAATACATAATCCCCGGTAAAACATTTATACCCCTCAAAAATACGGAGGAATAAACACACTTCAAAAACAAGCAAAATTCGCTGCGTTTTTGTGCAAAAACATGTTTCACGTGAAACAATTGTCTTACTAAAAATTGATTTTTAAAAACATAAATAGACATATGGGTAATATGTTTTTCATTTCTATTTTACTTAACTTTTTTTGAAAAGTGACAGATTTATTGCGAAATTCTGCGTTAATCAGCAAATAATTTTCCCGATAAATCACGTTAACTGAAATAATATAAGGAGTTAAGTGGTGTTTTTGAATAACGTAAAAATATTTTGATAGTATAAAAATATAATATTAATATGACGGATTTAAAACGGGTTAGATTGTGAACCGGTTATGTTAATATTGCGGAAATTGAGAAGATTACTCGTCAGACGAATTTAAAAAACGGATTGAGAATTAATATTATGCCGTTGTTGGTGTTCTGCACCAACAACTTTTTTGTTTGAGGATATATCAGATTAAAAGTGTTCATCAGCATCATACTTATGGTTGTTGGTTCAGAACACCAACAACGGCGAAAAATAAATCACACACAATTTTATTTTGGTTTACCAATTATTAATTTAGAATTGAAATTACTATATTGTATTACAAAATATATTCTATTTTCTTTAATCTTAACATGTCCACCATATGAATAATAATATCCATAAATATTTAAATTTACACTATCTTCTTTCACCCAATGTTCATCATTATACAACCATATGTTTGTGTAAATATCTAATGCAATCAATTTATTCCTGGAATACCCCCCTAATTTTGAAATCTCGAAATCAGTTGTCATATAGTATATCCAATCGAATCCATTAAAATAATAAAGTTTATTAAAATCTCTATCTGAAGTCTTTACCAAAATGCTTCCACATTCATACAATAAAGGATACATTTGTGCAGAATAATTAATTAAATCTTTTCTTACAAATTCGAATACATCTCCAACGTGTTTATAAATTGCCAAATATTCGTCGGCACCCTCTTTTTTAATTGCAAAAAGATAAAGTGTTCCCAAACTATCTTTAAAGAAATAAGGATATAATATTGTATCATTCAGATTATATTCGGTAAAAATACTGTTTTCAAAAAGATAAACATGATTTCCTCCTTGCGTACCAATCCATGCTTTATTTGCACCTTCTACTAATATATGACCAATATAATATGTGCTGTCTGATTGGATTGTGTAAGTGCTGATTTGTCCATTGCTATATTTTTTTAAAGCAGGGTTTTTTGTTGCACTTGGGTTTCCACCCCCAAAATATATATTGTTTTTATCAAATCCATTAATTGAATTTAAAATAAATGTCGGATCTTGTAAATCAAAAGGTTCTACTATATAGCCATTATAATAATCTGGTATAGTTCCAGTATTTAAATAAATATTCGTGGAATCAGCAACATAAAGATCAACCAATATCCCTCCCACATCAACAATACTCCAATCATATGAATTAATCGTGTCTTGTGCTGGTGGTGTGACCGGAGTTACCGGGTCATCTTTGCAGGAAATAAATAAGAATGTTTGAAGAATAAATATTAAGCAAAGTGCAAAGTAAGTTTTGTGTTGTTTTGTTTTCATGAGAAAATATTTTCCGCCGTTGTTGGTGCAGAATCCGCCTCCTGTAAACAGGACGAGCAGGCGGACAACAACGGCGGAATCGTATATAAAAAGATTGATTTTTGTACTATAATCACAGACAGGTCCAGAGGACTCCGCTGGAGAGTGCCTGCCTTCCGCTAAGGCAGAGCAGTCAGGTCTGTGCTGCCCTTTAACTGGTAAGTGCCATTAATAAACTCAAATAACTCTATTTGCTCTCTTCAATCATCTTTATCTTTTGCAATCTTCTTTTATACCTGTCGTCGCCTTTGAATTCAGCTTTCAGGTAAGCATCAATAATATCGGTGGCAAGAGATGGACCGACAATTCCGCCGCCAAGACATAATACATTCATTGCGTCATCTTCAACTCCCTGGTGTGCAGAAAATACATCATGGCAAATACCAGCCCGTATACCCTTGAATTTATTTGCAGCTACACACGCTCCCACGCCGCTTCCGCAAATTAAAATTCCCCTTTCACATTCGCCTGAAAGAATCGGTTTAACTAAGTCTGAAGCAATATCAGGATAATCGACTGCATCAGTATTGCAAGTGCCTACATCAACAATTTCATACCCCTTTTTGTTTAAAATATCCTTTATATATTCTTTTAACGGAAACCCGCGGTGGTCTCCTCCTATTACAATTTTTTTCATTTTCACACCTTATTTTCTGCAAAATAATTAAAGAAGGTGTCATTATCAATTTATAAGTATAATTGTTTTTGTAAGACAAATTTTAATCCTTTTAAATTCTGTTTTTTGTAATCTTCCCTTTGCTGCAGCTTGCCGGCAATTAATTGTGAATCTTCACACAATGAGAAATATTAACTAACATGACACAATACCTCCTGACTCCCGACTCTAAGACTTTATTTCAGTATTGCCAATTTCCCTGTTTCTATCTGTGTTTCTCCTTCTGTTCCTGTTACGCTTAATTTATATATATAAACTCCGTTTGCAAGTTTTTCGCCATCTTTATCCGTACCCGGCCAATCTATTGCTACAAACTTATCGGTTATATCCTTTTTCAGTATCTCATTTATCAGCCGCCCTGCTACAGTGTAAATTTTAATATTTACATTAACTGCACTTGAATAATTATGCTGAAATGTAAATGCAGTTCTATCGGCGAAAGGATTAGGATAGTTATATACATTCATTAATTTTAATATACTGTGTGAAGCAACAATAAAGTGAAGTGTTTTTTCGGATGAATTATTGTAAGTATCCCATGCTTTTACTTTTATAATATGTTCTCCTTCAGAAACCGAAGAGAAGCTGTATTCAAAAGACCCAGACTTATAAGTAGAATCACTATTATAAAAAGGAGTAAAATCATATTTTAAATTTTCTTTGTTATCTAATACCCCGTCAATTTTATGTCCAATCGTTCCTGTTGTATTAATACCTGATTCATCAAACAGGTCTGCAATGAGCTTAAAGTTCTCTGTGGTTACATCACCCTCTCTGAAATCCCTGTTGTTAATATATAGCTTAATTTCAGGACCGGTAGTATCTACAGGAGCATTGGGATTAATGCCTCCAATAAAAAAGTTTGTATAAATCCCGTGACCATCGGCAGTATTATTGAAGAAATAATTAATCAGTCTTCCCTTTTCATTCCGGAAAGAAATATCTTTCGGCACAATAAATTCAACAAGCCATTTCCCGTTTAAAACATTTTGCGTTCCCGAAAATATAATACCGCCCGGTATCTTAAACTTGTATTCATAGTTATCTTCATCACGCATAGAAATTTGCCTGGTAACGTCAAACAATTTAAGAAATATTTTACCGTTATAATCCTGCCATAATGAAGAATCCGGATGAATAACAGAACCGTAAATTTTTACTTTGCTTAATGCCCTCATGGTATCACTGACTAATCCGGATATGCTATCGACCATAGAACAGAACCTTGGGGTTTGTATTCGCTGTGTTGGGTCACCGATCAGTATAAATTTTTTATGGCTGGGGTCATAACTGACATAATTTTTTGCTCCGAATGAAGCTTTTCCGAAAGTATTTTGCAAAAGCAATGTATCACGCCGGAAATAAAGCCGGTCCCAGAAGGCATAGTTTAATGTTGCATTTGACGGACCTGATACCGGACGGGTTGCCGCATAAGTACCGATAGCACCTTTTCTTTGTGTAGTTACCAATGCTTCACCTCCGCTTGGGAGTAATGGATTGTCAAATTTGGAAAAATCACAGCTTGCAATAGTAACAAACGGATATTTGCAGTTATTATTCAATTGGCTGATAGTAACATCTTTTTCGAAAACCGTTTCGTGAGTCCACACGTCAGGGCTCCCGTGACCTGTGAAATTCAGGCCAATACATCCGGCATTCCAGTAAGTGATTATATCTTTATTTACTCCGGGTTTTCTTCTGCCTCCCGGCGTAATTACTGTTGGGTAAGCAATAAGATAGAGCTTATTTTTATCGTAAACCTGCGGCGTATACTGCTCGGCTAATAATTCACACTGGTCTGTATGCTGAGACCCATCATTGAAGTTTGTTGTTTTGCCATCATCTGCTACATAGACAACTTTATTCTTCCAATAGCCGTTAGTTCCGGTAACTTCATAACAATCTAGCTTATCGACGTAATAACCCGCTTCTTCGGGGGTTTCAACTGTAATTCTACCTATTGCCAGGTCGGGCTTATCGCTATTTTCACCGTCTATATCCACAAAGTAATCGTCTGTAGTCCAATTTTCGGTTTGATTTAATTCAGGGTGAGTAAACTCGATTGGAGGAATGTGATCATCATTTTTCAGAAGTATATCTTTATAATCAAAATCACCGTCTCCGAACAGTAATACATAGGTTGGCTTTAATGTCCATTTTTCATAACTGTATTTTATAAAATCTCTGATTGCAGCAGGGTCCAGTATACCACCTGAGAATTCGTTATATATCTGTTCTATATCTACAATCACTGTCTTAAGATATCCGGGATTAGCAGTTCCTCCTGATTCACGTTTTTCTTTAATCCTTTGTGCCGCAGGGAAAAAAACCTTTGGAGCGATAATTATAAAATCTGCTCCTTCGGTATAGCCATGCAGATTCTGATTTGCAATTTTTTGCGAAATTGAACCTGGAGTTTTAAAAGCATTATCTCCGGCAGCTATATATTTACTGAGATTGTTTGAATATTCTGTCTTTTGAAATTTTACACTTCCCTGTGTATGTGGTAACTGATCAATTATCTTAACTTCATCATGCGAAGTAATATCAAATATTTTAACGTTATTTGTTTGAAAACCGGACAGGTTATATTCGGTTACACCATCTGCCGGGTGTGAATCAAATGACAGGTAATTATTTGTTACACTTGAAAACTTCCTGTCATATTGTATTTCCATCCAATCATAATATGCTTCTCCATCAGCACCTGGAGAGTGAAAATAAGCATGTACCGAGCTTTGTTCTCCATTGGTTTTTTCCGATTGGTTTATTGTAAATTGAGCATACGCAACATGTATCCACTCAGCCCAGCCGCCCGGAACATATGGTATAGTTATATTGACAGGTGACATTGTTGAGTTAACTTCTTTTATTTCAAAGAATCCGTCATAAGGGTTTAATGTACGTGCAGCAACTTTCACTCTGTACAGTATATTAGAGCTTTCCTCAAGGCCTGTTAAGGTATTATTCCAATTAAATGACTGCCCGCTGGATATTCTGCTGCTGAGCCATAAGTTGCCTTCATTAAGCAAATTGTTTATTTCCGGTTCTGTAAATATTTTTTCCCTGAATGAATTAGGTCTGTTTGGATTTTGGACATTTTCAGAAGGTACAGAAATCATTCTTTTCCCGGTTTGCCCGTTGTTTATTTGTATCCAGTAATAATTAGATAATGTATAAAAGCTTATATAATGTTTGTAAAAATTGTCCAGTGTGTCATACTTCCAGTTATTAACACTTTTACCGTAAAAGAGTATATGGTCATTAGCATCAAATTTTCCATCACTTTCTCCCTCGATGTAAATAGACAATTCTTTAATATCATCTATACGCGGAGAAAATGTATAAACAGGAAGCATCTCACCGCCGTTGCCATACATTTTAATTTTCCGAGGGTCAACACCATTTAAATTTATTCCGGCACTTTCAAGGAAGCTTTTTGTAATCTTATATATGCCTTCACTTGAACCGCTTCCATTATCTTTAATTTCAATTCTGTACCAATCACCCGTGGCAAACGCGCTGTTTTCCACTCTGCTATCTGCCTGCTGATTTAATAGGGCAGGATTCATCCAGTTAGCTGCAATGTCCGAGTTTAATGCCAGGTCTTTAAGCAAACTATATTCACTGTAAGAGCGTTTTCTGTTTATATAGGTTGGTGTATTACCGAAATTTACCCTTATCCTTATTTTTTTTATTTGCTTTAAGCTCTTTGAAACAGGGTTATACTGATAAGGATTAATTATCAGGTAACCAAGAAGTATATCACGCACGGGAGAAATATCCTGAATCACAGCAGGACTTTCAGGCAGGTAGGAAGATACAGAATATGCTTTTAAATCTTTTTCATAAGCAGGTTCTCCGGTATTCATGTAACCGGATTTATATGGTTCTTTGAAAACAATATGCGGAACAGGTGCAAGGTTAATACCATTTATTTCAGCATATTCTATATTTGTTATTGTGACTGAATTATTTTCTTGAGAAGGAAAAACAATTGGAAATACTCTGAATTTCAAATCAGGTTTTCCTTCATTGCCTGTACCCAGTGAAATGGAATTAGCAAAGTTAACTACAGAAAATTGCTCACCTTTATAATTGATATAATCGCGTGCAATAAATTGCGGATAATATTCCAGCTCAATATATGAATTGTTGGATGAGATAATTTTATAATCAGCTTCAGGAATATTTAAATCAGCAGGTACAAGAAGATCTTGTTCCGGTATGTTAAGGTCAGTTTTTTTATTGATGTTTTGAGAAAGAAGAACGGAAGTAAACAGTAATAAAAATAAAGCAAAACATGTTCTGGAGTTTAACATGGTATTTTGATGTTAATATTTATAAATAAAAAAACCGGAAACCTGAAATTCAGTTTACGGCTAAATTTATACCATGTTACATATTGGTTTTGTTAAAGATTTTCGAAAAAAATTTATTCTTTAACAGTTTGCTCTATAATTTTATTCTCCTTTTGTCTTTAAATATAAAATGTAAATATTGTATTGTCAAGGGTTAAGGATTTACAAAGCAAAAATTTGTGTTTAAATAAATAGCATATTATTAACTTATTTTGCGGTTTTTACATTTATTTTTTAATTTTTTATAAATAATGAAGTTAGAAGATTTAAATACACAACAACGGGAAAAAATTTCGGAATTTGGTGTTAATACCTGGTTTGTCATGGAATTGCTTGAGGATTATCTCAATAATCCTGAATCTGTTGGTGATGACTGGAAAGAGCTTTTTAATTCGTTGAACATTAACGGTAAAGCAAAAGATCAAACAGACAGCAATGGCAACGGCAGTGTAAAGACAGGCTTATATTCCTTCACTCCATCACGGGTTAATCTTCCGATGCCAAAAGACGGCGAGGAAGCAGTCCCGGTAAAAGGTGCAGGTGAAAGAATTATCGAGAACATGAATAACTCACTCACAATACCGACTGCCACTTCGCTCAGAACAATTCCTGTCAAAGTTCTTGAAGAAAACAGGAGATTGATAAACCATTACCTGAAAAAAAATAATGCGGGTAAAATTTCTTATACTCATATAATCGGCTGGGCAATTGTAAAAGCAGTTGAATCTAACCGGGTAATGAATAATGCTTTTACAATAATAGATGAACAGCCGCATGTCATAAAAAAGAATGATGTAAATCTCGGACTTGCAATAGACCTAGAGAAAAAAGACGGAACGCATTCATTGATAGTACCAAACATAAAGAAAGCAAACACTCTTAATTTTAAGCATTATTTTGATGCATATAACGATATAATCAACAGGGCAAGAAAAAATAAAATAGAATTATCGGATTTCCAGGGTACATCTATCACTTTAACAAATCCCGGAACTATTGGTACCGTATCATCCAGTCCGCGTCTAATGCTGGGGCAGGGAGCAATTATTGCAACAGGTGCAATTAATTACCCGGCTGAATATCATGCTGTAACCGGTGAATTGATTGCAAGGCTTGGCATAAGCAAAGTAATGTCGTTAACCAGTACATATGACCACAGAATTATCCAGGGTGCAGAATCAGGTTTATTTCTTAAAAAGCTTGATGACCTGCTTGTCGGCGAAGAGAATTTTTATGAAGAGATATTTGAAGATTTGAAGCTCCCGGTTTATCCGGTGAAATGGAGAAACGATAATAATCCGGATGACTTTGAAGGCGGTATATCTAATGTTGAAGAGCTTGAAAAGCAAACTAAGGCGATACAGTTAATAAATATGTTCAGGGTTAGAGGTCATTTGCTTGCTAATTTGGACCCGTTAAAACCAAAAGCACAATATCATGCAGAGCTTGACCCGGCTAACTACGGATTTACAATCTGGGATTATGACAGGAAATTTATTGCCGATGGTCTTGCCGGAAAAAGAGTTGCTTCTCTAAGGGAGATTCTTGATGTATTATATCAAACATATTGTGATAAGATTGGAGTTGAATACAGGCACATTCAGGACCCGGAGGAAAAATTATGGCTTCAGCATACAATGGAATCGACGATGAACGTACCGCAATTTGATAATAATTTCAAAAGGCATATTCTTTACAAAATAATTCAGGCGGAAAACTTTGAGAAATTCATAGATAAAAAATATATAGGTCATAAACGGTTTTCGCTTGAGGGCTCTGAGACAATTATTCCTGTGCTTGACCTGATATTAAATAAAGCAGCAGATAATAATGTTGATGAAATAGTTCTCGGTATGGCACACAGAGGCAGATTAAATGTTCTTGCTAATATTATAGGTAAGAGCATGCAATCGATATTCACAGAGTTCGAAGATATTGTTGACCCTGCTTCAACGCAGGGCTCCGGTGATGTAAAGTATCATTTGGGTGCTGCAGGAGTATATGAAACCTATGAGGATAAAGAAATAAAAGTATCTGTTTCATCTAATCCCAGCCATCTTGAGTTTGTAAATCCGGTTGTTGAAGGTATTGTCAGGGCAAAACAAATTAGAATGCATGACAGGGATTGCAGCAAAGTTATTCCTGTTATACTGCATGGTGATGCTGCAATGGCAGGCGAAGGTATAGTTGCCGAAACATTGAATCTGTCACAGTTAAAAGGATACAGCACGGGAGGTACGATACATATTATTATTAATAACCAGATAGGATTCACCACATCACCTGCTGATGCACGCTCAACTGTTTATGCTTCGGATGTTGCAAAGATGGTTCAGGCACCGATTTTCCATGTTAACGGAGATGACCCTGAAGCAACACTGCATGTTACAAAGCTTGCATATGAATACAGGATGAAGTTCAAAAAAGATGTTGTAATAGATGTGTTCAGTTACAGGAGATTGGGTCATAATGAAGCAGACGAGCCGGCATTTACACAGCCCTTGCTATATAAGCTGATAAAATCTCATCCTTCAGTCAAGGAAATTTATGTAAATAAAATGCTTGCAGAAGAAGTGGTAACGGATGATGAATTAAAACAAATAGAAGAAGATGTCTATAACAAAATGGATGAGGGCTATAAGCATGTTAAGAATGTTGCTCCTGAATTTGTACCCGACCTTCCGCTTGCAATGTCAGTTAAGGAAATAGAAGAGCTGCGTTCCAAGGAACTGCCGCGAATAACCATGGATGATTTGAATTATGTGGTTGAAAAAATGACATCAATTCCTGAAGGATTTTCCATACATCCAAAGCTGCAAAAGTTCATTGAGTACAGGAAGGATTTCCTAACAAAAGATGTGCTTGTTGATTGGTCATTTGCAGAAGCACTTGCGTTTGGTACACTAATGCTTGAAGGTTACCCCGTAAGATTAAGCGGACAAGATAGTGCAAGAGGTACATTCTCGCAAAGGCATATCGTACTTACAGATGTAAATACAGGTGAAGAGTATATTCCGCACAATGATATTGCACCCGGGAAGTCACAAATTGAGCCGCTGGACAGCTTGCTCTCAGAAGCAGCAGTTCTAGGTTTTGAATACGGATACAGCACTGCTGACCCGATTACTCTTGTTTTATGGGAAGCACAATTCGGTGATTTTGCAAATGCAGGGCAGGTAATAATTGATAACTTTATTTCCAGCTCATACACAAAATGGAAACTGCCGAGTAATCTTGTTATGCTTTTACCGCACGGACAGGAAGGGCAGGGACCGGAACACTCAAGTGCAAGGTTAGAGAGATTCTTAACCTTATGCGCTGATAATAATATCACTGTCAGCAATCCCTCAACACCTGCACAATATTATTATTTACTCAGGTCACAGGCAAAATATAACAACAGAAGACCGCTTGTTATAATGACACCGAAGAGCTTATTAAGATTACCCGAAGCACGTTCCGGGAAAGATGAATTTGTAGACGGTAAATATAAGCTTGTGATAGATGATGAAACAATTCAGAACAAGGATGATGTTAAACGTGTGGTATTAACAAGCGGCAAGTTTTATTATGACCTGATGAAATGCAGAAAAGAAAGAAATATAAATGATATTGCCCTGGTAAGGATTGAAAGATATTATCCATATCCATCTGAAGAGATAAAAGAAATATTGAAATCATATAGTTCGGCAAAAGAAGTTGTATGGGCACAGGAAGAACCGCAGAACATGGGTGCATTGAATTTCATCGTATTGAAGCTGAGACGCGATATTAAGGAATTAGAAATGGAGCAGAAACTTTACACGGTTAGCAGGGAAGAAAGTGCAAGCCCTGCACCCGGTTCATTTAAAGTGTACAAAGAAACGCAGGACAGGTTGTGCGATGAAGCATTTGGAGAGATGGAGAGAGTTCGTTAAGTTCTTAGAGTTCTTTAAGTTTATTAAGTTCTGTATGGCTGGTACCACGTTATTAATGAAGAATTAAGAATGAAAAGTATGGAGTGCATTAACCATGTTAATTCACTCCATACTTTTCATTTTTCATTGATTGTCCTGCTCCTAAACAGTTATCTGTTATTAATTACCATTAAGCGACATTTTGAATTTCTATATATAAAATCAATATTTTAAATAATTTTTTAATAAAAATATTTCTGCAAATTTATCCAATATAACTACTTGTTCTTACATGCTTTAATTTAAAACCACCCTATCTAAATAGTTCCAAATTTTCAAATTTCCTGAGAACTAATTGCTTAAATAAAGCATTATCCGTATGTTTGCTGACCAATTTATGCTTGATATAAAACATATAAGGGAACAATTCCCAATTACACAGAAAACTTTTAATGTCTACGGAAACGATACTCCGAAGAATCTTATTTACTTTGACCACGGAGCATCAACTCATCCGCCACAGCCTGTATTGAATAAATACATAGACTTCCTTAAAAATTATTATGCGAATGTTCACAGGGGTAAACATTTTCTTTCCTTAATATCAAGTGAACTTTTTGATAATGTTTATAATACCATTTTCGATTTTATAAAAGGTGATAAAGAACTTAACTCGATAATCTTAACATCAAACACAACAACCGCTCTGGATATAGCGGCAAGTGTAATGAGAGATTATGAAGGCGTTACGCTTGTTTCTCTGATGGAACATCATTCAAATGACCTGCCTCACCGGTGCCGTTCTGAAGTGATACATTACGGCTTAAATCCTGATGGCTCTATTGATATGGATGATTTGCTTCTGAAGCTGCAATCCAATAAGGTAAAGCTTGTTGCGGTTACGGGAGCTTCTAATGTAACGGGTTTTATGCCTGATATTCATATGATAGCCGGGATGGCTCATGCACATGGGGCTAAAATTCTTGTAGATGGTGCTCAACTTCTTGCCCACAGGAAAATAGATGTTAAACCAAACAGTGACGATGACCACATTGATTTTATTGCAGCGGCAGGACATAAGGCATATGCTCCTTTTGGCTCTGCTTTTTTGTTTGGACCAAAAGATATTTTTGATGAAGCAGAACCGTATATCCCGGGCGGCGGAACAGTCGTTTATGTAACTGAAGATGATGTTTATTATTCAGATTCACCTGACCGGCATCAGGGAGGTACTCCTAATATCGGAGGCGCCATTGCTCTTGCTGAATCATTAAAATTTCTGAGCAATGTTGGAATGGAAAATATCAGGGAGCATGAAGTTGAATTAACCGCTTATGCCTTAAAACGACTTAAAGAAGTGCAGGACCTTAAAGTACTTGGCAATATTAAAGCGGAACAGCGTCTTGGAGTTGTTTCATTCAATGTTGGCGACCTTGATAATAATTTAGTATCAATGGTACTAAACTATGAATCAGCAATTGCAACAAGAAATGGGTGCTTCTGTGCTCATCCTTATCTGCACGAACTTCTTGAACTGGGTGACATTACTGAACTCAAAGCAAAACTTATCCGCGGAGAAGAGGTTGATATGCCGGGTGCAGTCAGGTTAACTATTGGAATATTTAATACAGCAGAAGAAATAGATGCCTTAATAGATGCTTTAAAAATAATTTCATTACATCAATGGAAAGCTGATTACAACCAATTTTATGCCGCACAAATCTGCAAAGAAATTGCAATAAATCTTCTTTAGAGTATATGGATTGTCCGGCAATTGCCGGATTACTGCTCATTCAACAATCATAACATTCCTTCACTGAACTTATTTACCACTACAAAGATTTAAATATTAAATATTTAAATTCAAATTATCATGCCGGAAAAATTTAATGCAATCATAATTGGAACAGGGCAGGCAGCAAAACCACTTGCTTTAACATTTGCCGAAAAAGAATGGAAAACTGCCGTTATTGAAAGCAAGCATTTCGGCGGTTCATGTATTAATTATGGCTGTACCCCAACAAAATCAATGATTGCAAGTGCAAAGATTGCAAACACTGTAAGACACTCTGCTGAATATGGCATAAGAACAAGCAGTGTCAGAGTAGATATCAAAAAGGTAATTGATAGAAAAAATAAAATAGTAAGAAGCTTCAGGGATAGTGGTAAGAATGCTATAGAAAAACAAGATTGTATAGATCTGATTTTCGGAACAGCTTCTTTTATTGATAATTATACGGTAAAAGTAATTTCAAAAAATTCGGAAGAGAGAATTTTATCAGCAGAAAAAATTTTTATTAATACAGGTGTTTCGCCAAACATTCCGCAAATTGAAGGATTGAATGAAATAAATTATTACACATCCGAATCATTAATGGAAGTAAACAAAGTCCCTGAGCATTTAATAATAATCGGCGGGGGCTATAAAGGGCTTGAGTTCGGGCAGATGTTCAGAAGATTTGGAAGCAAGATTTCGATTATCCAAAAAGGGAATAAGTTATTAAAAAGAGAAGATGATGATATTACGGATGAAATATATAATATATTAACCGATGAAGGAATAAAAATATATCTTAATGCTGATACACAAAATGTAAAGGATATAAAAAAAGGTTTACGACTTGAAATCAGAATTGAAAAAAATACAATGAAACTTAAGGGAAGTCATCTGCTTATTACAACAGGAGTAAAGCCTAATACCGAATCACTTAGTTTAACTTCAACCGATATTGAAACAGATGATAAAGGATTCATAAATGTAAACGATGAGCTTGAAACAAACATAGAAGGAGTTTATGCATTAGGAGATGTGAAAGGTGGTCCGGCATTTACACACATTTCATATGATGATTACAGAATAATAAAAGCAAATCTATTTGAAGGTAAAAAGAGAAGAATAAAAGGAAGGTTAGTACCTTATACTGTATTTACCGACCCGCAGCTTGGAAGAGTTGGTATATCAGAATCTGAAGCAATACAGAAAGGATTTAACTACAGAATATTGAAGATGCCTGTATCACACATTGCCAGAGCAATTGAAACAGGAGAGACAAGGGGATTTATGAAAGTAATTGTTGATGACGACACAAAACAAATATTGGGATGTGCTGTACTGGGTGCTGAAGGAGGGGAAATAATGTCAATGATAGAAATTGCAATGATAGCCAAGCTGCCTTATACGGAATTACAGAAAGTAATATTTGCCCACCCATTATTGGCTGAATCGCTGAATAGTTTGTTTTCACAATAACCCTGCGTCAATATGTCATTCCCGCGAAGGCGGGAATCCACCTGCAGTGAAACGGACAATCTTTCAAGATGAAGAACTGTGGATTTAATTCTATCATGTCAATCAGGATTTTCAATGCTTATAAATCATTCTTATCTATCTAAATGGATTCCCGCTTTCGCGGGAATGACACCTTCCTGTTTTCGCGGGAATGATACCAACTGCATGAAACTTTTTCCTTCATAAATGTTTTCTAACTGGTAAACCATAATTTAACTAAGAAAGGAAACAATGTTTAAAAAAACGATTTTACCAGCCCTTTTACTATTTATTATCTCTTCAGTTACAATTTATGCAGGAAAAGGTCCCGGAGATAAAATTGAAGACTTCACATTAAAAAGCGTTGATGGTGCTTCTTATTCACTGAGCAATGTTAAGGATTCAAAAGCATTGGTAATTATGTTCTGGTCAACCGAGTGCCCGAATGTTCAGCCCTATACCGGAAGATTAAATGAGATGACAAAAGAATATTCCGGTAAAGGCATTACTTTCTGGGCTGTCAACTCAAACAGCACTGAAAGCTATGATGACGTGAAAGCACATATCAAAGCACACAACTATGCTTTTCCTGAACTAAAAGATGACAACAATAAACTTGCCGATCAGCTTGGTGCAACAAGAACTCCTGAAGTCTATGTAATTAACAGTGATAATGTTATTGTTTACCACGGAAGAATTGATAATAACCGTGATGCAAGCAAAGTAACATCCAATGATTTGAAGAATGCACTGGATGAGCTTTTAGCAGGAAAAGAAGTAACTGTGAAAACCACTAAAACATTCGGCTGTACTATTAAAAGAGCAGATTAAATAATAAAACATGAACGAGATTATGAAAGCAATAAAAATATTTCTCTTATTAATTCTACTTTCTGCGGGAATATTTTCGCAGGAAGTGAAACCGCTAAACTCAACAAAAGACCTGGATGAGTTAAAAGAATCGTTAAAAGGAAAAGTGGCTCTTGTCAATTTTTGGGCTACATGGTGCGCACCGTGTGTTAAGGAATTCCCTGACCTGATTAAGCTGTATAATAATTACAAAGACAAGGATTTCAAATTAGTGTTCATTACAACAGATGTACCTGAGGAAATTGAAAGTAAAGTTATCCCGTTTCTGAAAAAGAATAATGTGGATTTTGTAACATACTACAATAATTTCCAAAATGTGGAAGAACTGATAAACTACATCGATAAGGACTGGGAAGGAGCAATTCCATCTACATATATTTATAATAAAGATGGTAAAGTTACTTCAAGTTTCTTAGGCAAGAAAGAATATTCCGAATTTGAAAAAGAGATATTGAAGAACTTGAATTAGAGTTCAATAAGTTCAATAAGTTCATTAAGTTCATTAAGTTCTTTAAGTTCATTAAGTTCATTAAGTTCTTTAAGTTCATTAAGTTGATGCAGATGTATGCAAAAATCCTTACCAAATTACCATTTGGTAAGGATTTTTATTATAACGAAACTTGAGTTTGGTATCTAAGATATCTTCCTTAACAAACTTAACAAACTTAACAAACTTAACAAACTTAACAAACTTAACAAACTTAACAAACTTAACAAACTTAACAAACTTAAAGAACTCTCAGAACTCTCTACTTCTTCTTACTTGTGTTATAATTATCATACTTACCTGATTTCTGCATCTCTTTCTTTTCTTCATCAGTTTTCGTTTCGGCAGATTTCAGGTCTTCATTATACTTGTCCAATACATCCTTCTGCTTTATCATTTCAGGTGAAGGAGCAACCTCTTCCATTTGCTGATTCATATAAGTTTCGCCCTCCTGTAGTATCCTCCTCGCGCTTTCATAATTACCGTCATCCGCTTCCTTTAATGCATTTTCCATTATCTCATTTGATTCAAATACGGAAATGTTTTGTGCTACGGTTTCATTATTTCCATTCTTATACTCATCTTTGCTTCTTGCAGGGCTTACCGTTCTTGTATCACCGGTTGTAACCCTCTCAAAATTTGCAGCAACATTTTCATAAGTCAATTCACTTTCAAAGCTGAGCTTTGTATCAATTTTTCTTAACACATTAAATTTAATAAGAACCGATCGTGTCTGCTCTGCAAATATATCTTTGAAATCAATTGTTACTTCATTGCCTGATACATCATAAGGGTAGCCGAATACTTTATTTATCGCCAGGTAATAAGAGGGAAACGTAACCCTTACTTTTGTTCCCTGTCCTACAAGGTTACGAACACCATTTAACTCACTTGCAAAAATTTCGGGAATGTCGGCAGAATTCCTGATATAAAAATAATTTCCTTTACCGTAATCAGCAATATCAGCCATCAGGTTTTCATTGAAATCGTTTCCAACGCCAAACGTTGAAATTGTAATTCCGTCTTTCCTGTTCATATCTCTTACCAATCGGGCGAGTTCATGCCTGTCGGTAACACCTCTGTTAGCCAGACCATCCGAAAGAAGTAGGACCCTGTTAACATAACCTCTCATGTAAGACCTGTTCACCTGGTCATATCCTTCGAACATGCCTTCACTCAAATTTGTAAAGCCGCCCGGCTTTAAATTGGAAACCTTCTCTCTTAAAGAATATTTATCCGAAATTATTGATGAACGCTGAAGTACATCAACATAATCATCATACGTAACTATTGAGATGTAATCATCCCTGTCTGCCTGGTCGATTATATAATCGACTGCACGTTTTACGTATTCGAGCTTGTTCTTATCAGCCATTGAGCCGCTCCTGTCGATAACCACGGATATGTTTAAAGGAGTTCTTTCTTTGCTTCCATCGGCTTTGTCTGCTTTTAAATCGATATAAAGATAGACATTCTCATTATCGTAGTAGTATTCATTATCAAGCGATGTTGAGAGCTGAATTGGTCCGCCATTCAATTCTTTTTTGGGAGGATTATATGGTGAATCATCTTTCTGAGCCTGATTTTTATTGAACGCCCCTGTATAAGCAGATACGAAAAGTACCGAAAATACAACAAAAAAAGAAAGGAACAAGATAAATGTTATTTTATTTTGTTTTTTCATAACTTTTTGTTATTTAGTTAGTTTATTTACTGCTTTTACTAACTAAAAGTATGATTTGTTCCTTAAAAAAGAATAAATAATGGCAGAAATCGCACATTATCCCCAAAATTGAATTATTAAAATAAGTAAGCAGTCAAATTGTGATGTATTATCATGTAACATTTCATTCTTAATTGCTCATTGCTAATTGTTAATTGTTTTTAGGGTATTTTTCAGTACATATTTTTTTCAGCTTTCCGAAATCTAACCAAATCCGTGAGCAGCATTTTTAAACAATATTACGACATGCTTTATTTTATTTCGATATTAACAAAGAACGGTATTGAGTGATAATACGTATCACTATACAAATGTATATACGATATTTGTGTTTGTCAAGTTTTTCATAAAAATAGATTAGAGTGTTTAGAGTGCTTAGTGTGTATAGAGTGTTTAGAGTGGTTTTTAAGCAATTTTAATCAATAGATAAATAAAGAGGTAAGGATTCCCCTCTCGAGAGGGGAGGGAGCGAAGCGGAAGGGGTGTGTTTGATAATGAACCGGAAATACCTT
>RPQH01000078.1 GCA_003820375.1 Ignavibacteriota bacterium | reverse complement strand
TTATAGAAATGGCATTAATTATCCAAACGTATATGGACAAAGATATGATACACTTGGCAACAAGATTGGAGGTAATTTCAGAATTAATGAAGTACTTAATACTTCACAGCTACCGCGAATAGCGCTGAATAAAGATGGAAGCTTTATAGTTGCATTTTTAGGAGGTACAACCTCAAGCCCAAAACCATATATGCAAAGGTATAACAGATTTGGTAATACTATTGGTGGTAATCAAAGAGTAGATGATGATTCAACCAATGGGCGAAAAGGACATACAGATATTGCATCTGATGGGAAAGGTTATTTTGTTATTGCATGGGACGACTACCGATTTAATCCTACAATTGCGGTTATATATTATCAAGTTTATGACACATCAGGCAATAAAGTAGGTATAAATCAAAGAGCAGATGTTAATTGGGGACCTGATAAAGGAGCTACAAAAACAGCTATGCAAACAGACGGGAAATTTATAATTAATTGGATTGACGATAGAACAACTTATGGTTTAGTATATTGCCAAAGATTTAATAAAAATGGAATAAAAATTGGAACAAATTTTCCGGTTGCTTTAAACACTTATTACGGCTGCGGAAGTATTTATAGTATACTACTATATAATTTGAGAATGTATTCTACTTGGAATGATCCTAGAAATGGCAATTGGGATATATTTTGTAATGTGAGGAGTTTTACCAATCCCGATAGTGTATTAGTTATAGTTCCAAATAAAACAACAACTTTAAAAGAATTCAAATTGTACCCTATTTATCCCAATCCTTTTAATCCTATAGCTAAAATAAAATTCGAAATACCAAATGAGGTTAAAAGTCAGAAGTTAGAAGTAAGGTTGGTTATATATGATGTTCTTGGCAGGGAAGCTGCAGTTTTAGTTCATGATATATTGTCTTCCGGTTCTTATAAGGTACAATGGAATGCAGTAAATTATTCAAGCGGATTATATTTTATAAAATTAACAACGGAATCCGGGTATTCAGCAGTACAAAAAATTATTCTTATGAAGTAACTCACCATACGCAAATAGAAGAAATCCCGAAGGGATGATATTATGGTAGAATGAATTTTTCACCCGGAAATAGAATCCCGAAGGGATGACATTATTAATGATTGAGAATAACCATTGATATTCTTTAAAAACTAATAATGTCATCCCTTCGGGATTTTCCTTCATGCAGGTGATGTAATGCTACCATAATATCATCCCTTCCTGCCAGAGCAGGCAAGCGGGATTTTTTTTCTTTACGTAAAATCACTAAGCAAGAAAAAAAAGGGCTGCCATTACAGGCAACCCTTCAATCGCTTCCGATTATTTTATCTTCTTAAAAATAAATCTTAAATGTTTCCTGGAATTCATTATTCTTAATATCCAGCTCACCCGGCTCATCAACTACCCTGTAAATTGATTCAATTTCGAGTCCTGTTAACGGGAATAAGTTTATTCCAAAGCTGTACCGCCTCAATTCCTGGGGACCATCCTTCAATCCTAAATTCGGGTCATAGCTTTCAAACTGGAATTTTGCCTGTGCCCCCTGTACAACTGTTATATCAACTTCTCCAAATATTGTATTGAAATCATGTCTTGTACTTCCCGCATCTCTGAGGTCTAACCTGTTATAATCATACTCGCCTAAAATTGCAACGCGTTTAAATAATCCGATTGAGATAAATCCTGCAGCAATTTGCCTTAATGCATTAATGTTATTTGCAGGGTCATATTTAAACGGATTGTTTATAAAAGAGCCGCCTAATCCAAATGAATAATCCCCTTTTTTGCTTGCCCATCTGAAATCTGCTGAAGTAGTAAACTGTTTCTGTGCATCAAAGTCATAGCTTTGCACAAGTGTGCCATTGATATCCCTGCTTGAGCCGTTGGAAAGCCCTACAGTTAATGTAAACAAAGAAGGTGCAATACCGACTTCAAATCCTGCATCAGCGGCATATGGTGTATAGAATCCGTTTAAGTTACGGTTAAATGACCTGTGCTCGGGTATTTTAATTCCGAAGTTTGGAATAAATCTGCCAACCTTTAAGTATAAACCGGCGGGGAGATTATGAACCATTCCGTATATTTCAGTTTTAACGGGTAATGCAGCATTCCCAAAAGTGTTCGGAATCAGGAATCCCGGGTTGAGATTTAAGCTTAAATATTTACTTATCTGTGCATGAACATATAATTCTGCCTGCATCTGAAAGAACGTGTTAAAATCAGGTGTACCTTCACCCTGCTGATTATTTATAAATATCATTCTGAAATCAGAACCTACTTGTATAGATTTATTTATATCAGTGTTCAGTTCAGTTTCTTTATTCGCTTTTTCCAGAAATTTCCAATAAAGAAAATCCTTAGCTGTTTTAATACCGTATTTATTTCTCATTCCCCCGCCCGTCGGATTAACATGGCAGCTTACGCACTTTTCACCTGTAACAGCCGCAAATTTAGGATAAGAAAACAATTTATCCGCCGAAATCAATAACGAGAATAATAACAGATAGGTTAAAATTAAGTATGATTTATTTTTCATAGTTTAATGATTATTTATAGTTTTTTAAGAAATTATCTTAATATTTAAGTAAAATGTCCGGAAAAAGGATAAAATAAAAGCTTTATTAAAAATTAAAATTATGTTTTTGTTCTCTTTATAGAAACTTTGTATTATTAACAACTTAGATTCCAAATAAATTTCAATAGTTAAAAAAAGGAACAAAGGTTGTTTATTATTGTAGAAAAGTAAGATGTGTAATTCCCAAGACCTCACCCCCGACCCCTCTCCATCCACGCAGAGCGGAACTTCGCAAGCTCAGCATGGAGAGGGGCGAGCGGAAGATATAAATTATTATATTTCTTAAAATAATAGAGAAATAAAAATCAAAAGAATTTCCCCTCTCCAAATGGAGAGGGGTCAGGGGTGAGGTCTTGAATTGAAATTACCCGTATATTTTTTTCGTTAACAAATTGATTTAAGATTTCGTAAGGAGACTTACAAAGTTTTTGGTTTTACTGATAATTGTAATCTCTCTTTTTTTATAATATTAGAATTAAAAATTTTAAATAATTCAAATCTAAAAACTTTGCAAGAATCCGGTAACTTTCTCCTCTCTCCACATGGAAAAAGGGGCTGCGGAGTGAGGTTATGAATAGATTATATTTGCTTAAATTGAAGGATTACATTCAAATTCCATTTAAAGTTAATGGAATTAACTATATTTTTACTATATGAAAGAGTACATACGACTTTTAAGATTATTAAAACCTTATAAATGGCTGTTAGTTCTGGCTTTTATATTAACACTGCTTTATTCGGTTACAAATGCTATATCTGTGTATCTTTCTATACCGTTGTTAAGGACATTGTTTTTATCAAATAATCCTCAAAACTTAGCTCCGCCTAACCAGTTTAATAATATTTTCGATTCATTCAGATATGCTTTTGATGCATATATATTTTCAGATACCGATAAAGTAAATATACTTGCTAAGGTTTGTGTTCTTCTTATGTTATTCTTTTTTTCAAAGAATTTATTCGGTTACCTGCAATCGATTCTCACGCAATATGTTCAGAAATCAATGACAACAAGCATCCGCAGAAGAATGTACCAGAAGTTTACCACACTTTCATTAAAATATTTCAGTGAAAAAAGATCGGGTGATGTTATATCAAGATTTATAAGCGATGTAAATCTTCTGCAAAGCTCAATCTCGGTTTCGTTTACCAATATTATTAAAGAGCCGATGTTAATTATAATTTTCCTGGTAATGGCATTTTTCATCAGCTGGAAATTAACTTTAATATCCATTGTAATTGTACCAATAGCTTTAATATTAATAATCTACATCGGCAGAAAATTAAGGAAATACAGCTACAGGGTTCAGGATAAGCTATCTGAATTTACTTCGGTAATTGCAGAAACAATTTACGGAAGTAAAATAATCAGGGCTTTTTCCATGGAGAATTTTGAAAACAGGAAATTCGAGAAGAAGCTCCGCTCATATTTCCGTGTTCAGATGAAGCATGCAATTTATAATAATCTTTCCAGTCCCATGACGGAGTTTTTATCGGTTGCCGTTGGAGTATTTATAATCTGGTATGGAGGAAGGGAGATATTCCAGGGCGGAGGGCTTGCACCAGAAGAATTCCTTGGTTTTCTGATAATCATATTCCAGCTCATGACTCCTATAAAGGATTTAAGCTCGGTTAATAATATGATTCAGGAATCAGCTACTGCCGCAGTAAGGATATTCGATATACTTGATACAGAGCCGGAAATATTTGATAAAAAAAATGCAGTAACATTAAAAGATTTTAATAATGCTATCGAGTTCAGGAATGTTTCTTTCTTTTATGAAGAAGACCGGTTAATATTGAATGATGTTTCTCTCAAGATAAATAAAATGGAAAAAGTGGCTATTGTCGGATTAAGCGGAGTTGGCAAATCTACTTTTGTTGACCTTATCCCGAGGTTTTATGATGTAACAAGCGGTGAAGTTTTAATTGACGGTATTAATATTAAAGATATTAAGCTTGATTCGCTGAGAAATTTATTCGGAATAGTTACGCAGGAAATTATTTTATTCAATGATACCATAAAAAATAATATTGCATACGGATATGAAGATATACCTATGGAAAAAATAATTGAAGCGGCTATAAACGCCAATGCTCATGAGTTTATACTTGAAACTGAAAAAGGATACGATACATTAATCGGTGAAAGAGGCATAAAGCTTTCAGGCGGACAAAAACAGCGGATTGCTATTGCCAGGGCTCTTCTGAAGAATGCACCAATCATGATATTTGACGAAGCTACATCTTCACTTGATACGGAATCAGAGAACCTGATACAGGAAGCAATAGAGCGGCTTGTTAAAAACAACACTTCAATCATAATTGCACACCGTTTATCTACAATAAGAGATGCGGACAGAATAATCGTGCTTCATGACGGGCATATTGAAAATATCGGTACACATGATGAGCTTATGGAAGATGAAGACAGCATTTATAAAAAATTATATGAATTGCAGTTCAGCTAAAAAATGAATAAAGAACCTGTGTCATTTACAGATAAAGACTTTTCCCCCGCTTCGTTCAAAGAGATGGAACAAACTATTGATAACATCAACCGGTATTCAACTATTCAGGCACAAGAAAGTTTTTCAGGAAATAACAGAGTTTCCAAATTAGGAGTTTTTACAAGTTCATTCCGTATTTTTGCCGGGACATACATCACTAACAAACCTAAAAATAAAGGATTACAGCGGTTAGTTTACAGCTTATCAAAGTCCATGGTTTCATTCCTTACAAATCTGAAATTATTAAAAATGCAGGGCAGGTTTTGAGCTTAACAAAAGAAAAATCAGTTGAATATTTAGATAAAGGAATAATGATTTCTTTGGGTATTCATGTTATAGGTTCTCAATGGTATATAGCATTATCTTCTATTGGCCAGGGTATAATGCTTGCATTATTAATAATCCGTTTAATATTAAACCATAAGGTATATAAAGCTGAAAGTTTTATTTACATTGTATTTTTACTTTTTGTTCTGTCCGAAATTATATCATCAATATTTTCTGTTAATCCTGCTAATTCGTTTATGAATACCAAAAGGGTTTTACTTTTTGCAGGATTTTTTGTGACATTTACATTTATAAAAGATACTAAACGATTGAGATATTTCTTAATTGTGTTTTTTATTTTTTCCGCCCTGCTTTCAACCTATGAAATTATTAGGTTTTATTTTGAAGCATATCTTCCGAATAAGAACCTGACACTGAACGATATGCGTCTGCAGTATTTTGGATACCCTATCACAAACGGTGAGATAAAAATGTTAATTCTTCTGTTAATACTGCCCTTCTTATTTATTAAAGAAAATTTTGTATTGAAAAAATACTGGCTGGCATTAATATTCGCTCCGATATTTATTACATTGTTTTTGACCGCTTCACGCAACGCTATACTGGGTCTCTTTTTAGGGGTAATTGTAATAGGTATTTTAAAGAACAGAAAATTTTTACTGATATTTTTATTGGTAACAGTATTATTTCTTTTATTTTCTCCGTTTGAAATAAAAGACAGGATATTAAGCATTGCCGACCTTAATCATCCAAGCAATCAATCAAGATTTGTCATGTGGCAAACAGGATTGAAGATTATCAAAGACCATTTTTTTGTTGGCATTGGCGATACAGACCTTCTGCAAATCTATACCCAATATAAAATTCCGGTATATCATGGAGAAGGAGTTCACCTTCATAATAATTTTATGCAGGTGTTTGTTTCATTCGGTATTATAGGATTAATAGTTTGGATTGCAATGATGATATATATATTCTGCAGGCAAATTAAAATATATATCATAACAAGGAAAGATAATTTATTGAATACACTTGCATTGGCTTCACTTGCTTCCATGGTTGCTTTCCAGATAAGCGGTTTAACGGAATGGAATTTCTCGGATTACGAATTTGCCGCAGTGCTGTGGTTTGCTCTCGGTTTATCTTATTTATCACAAAAATTATTTCTGCAGAATGCAAAAACTTAGCGTTATAATAATTACATATAACGAAGAGCACAATATTACAGATTGCATTGAATCGGTAAAATGGGCTGATGAAATTATTGTTGTTGACTCGAACAGCAATGATAACACTATTGCACTTGCAAAAAAATACACGGATAAAATATTTTTTGTTACCAACAGCAGTTATTCTCAAAGTAAAAATGCGGGTTTGGATAATGCTGTAAATGACTGGATACTCTCAATAGATGCCGATGAAAGAGTTACAGAAGAGCTGAAAAATGAAATATGTACTGCAATTAATAATGCAGATAATATAAAAGCATATTTTCTTAACAGGAAATCTTTTTTTATAAGTAAATTCATAAAACACTGCGGATGGTACCCGGATTATATTTTGCGGCTGTTCAGAATATCAGCAGGTATCAGGTTTAATGATTCAAAAGTGCACGAAAAAGCCGAATACAGCGGCAAAACCGGCAAGCTTAATGCAAACCTGCTTCATTATACTGACCTATCTTTTGAGCATTACTGGAATAAAATGAACAGGTATACATCAATATCTGCAGAAGAGCTTTTTGCAAAAAAACGGAAGGCATCTTTTTTTGATATTATTTTTAGACCTGCATTTGCATTTTTTAAGATGTATTTTTTGAAATTGGGTATTCTTGACGGATTTACAGGACTGGTTTTGTGTACTCTCTCAAGTGTGCATGTATTTGTTAAATATTCTAAGCTGTATTATTTAAATAATAGCGGGGATTAAAATTTAACGGAATAAATTTGTAATATATGCAATAGTCTCAGATTTTGTCCTCACCCCCCGACCCCCTCTCCTATGATAAATGAAAGGAGAGGGGAGGGAATGAATTGAAGATTCCGCAATCTATGGAAATTTTATAAATTACTGCTTCCCCTCTCCTAACACCTATCATAGGAGAGGGGGTCGGGGGGTGAGGACAAAATCTGAGATAACAATATAATTATTAATGTTAATAAGATATATTTAATTAAGAAAGCTATTTCAAAAAATAATTAATAAATTGTAAAATTAATCACAACTATGGAACTTGATAAAAATTCACAATTATTGATGTATTTAATTTCCTCATTTGAAATGACTGCATTACAGCAAATGGGAAAATTAAAAGACCCCTTGCTTGATAAGCTTGAAAGAAATTTACAGCAGGCACAGTTTTCTATTGACCTGCTTGATATGCTTAAGGAAAAAACAAAGGGTAACATATCTTCAGATGAATCAAGATATCTTGAAAATGTATTAGCACAGCTAAAATTAAATTTTGTAGATGAAGTGGAAAAGGACAGGAAAGAAAATTTAGCTAAAGCTGAAACTAAACCTGAAGATACACCGCAAGCTGATACAAGTACTGAAAATAAAACATAATTAATGCGTTTCGGAATTAGAGGAAATATAAATAAAACAGAGCTTCCGGAAATTGCAGCAAGCCTGATTAAAGAGCTTAATAACAAAAGCATAAAGTATTTTGTTGAAAAACAGCTTGCTGACCTGCTTCATGATAAGCTCGGTTTTAAAGTTTCTAAAAGCTTACTGAAAAAAGATAAAGAGCTTCCGGATTTTTCGGACTTTTTAATTTCAATCGGCGGCGATGGAACATTCCTTTCTACTGCTAAGCTTGTTGGAAATAAAAATATACCGATTATAGGTGTAAACCTTGGTAAGCTCGGCTTTTTAGCTGAAACATCTACATCTCAAATTGCAGGATTTATAAATGATATTTTAAAAGACAGGTTCATTGTTGAAGAGCGTGCAGTGCTTCAGGCAACTGCAAACGGCGATGGAAAAAGAACTTTATTCGGCTTAAATGAAATTGTAATTAATCAAAGCGGTTCTGTTAAGACAATTGAGATTCAGGCATTTTATAATGACCAGCAAATAATTGATTACCTGGCAGACGGGTTGATAATTTCAACTCCAACAGGGTCAACGGGTTACAGCTTATCGGCGGGCGGACCCATTGTAAGTCCAAAAACTGAAGTGATAGTTTTAGCACCTATTTGCCCTCACACTTTAACAGCTAGACCAATAATACTTCCGGATAACGGGATATTAAAAATTAATGTAGGCTCAAAGGTGCCGGTGATTGTTACCGCAGACGGAAACTCAAATTTCAAATTAAACAGCCCTGCAAGCGTTGAAATCAGGAAAGCTCCATATAAAATTAAGCTGGCTAAATCTGTTGAAAGCAATTATTTTAAAGTTTTAAATAAAAAACTTCTCTGGGGAGAAGATGTAAGAAAAATTAAAAAATAATATGGCAAGAATTAATGTAGAGCGGGTTATTGATAAACTCGAATATGAACTTAAAACTGCTTTAAAAAAAGCTGTAGAAATTACTGCACCTGATAAAGGTATAGACTACCAGGTACTTTTCAAAGAATTTAAAAAACAGGCAGTAAAAAATTGCAAGCAATGGGAAATGATAGAAAGTAATGCAGTAGATACGGATTGATGGCAAAAGAAAACGCAGATAGAAGTAAAAGAATTTTTGTAATTTTTCTTGTTGTATTTATTGACCTGCTTGGGTTTGGTATCATCATTCCCCTGCTCCCTACTTTCTCACAGAATGTTCTAAACATGAGTGAAACCACAATCGGACTTGCCGCCGGTATTTTTTCACTTATGCAGTTTGTGTTCAGTCCTTTGTGGGGCAGGTTATCCGATATTTACGGGAGAAAACCAATCATTGTTTTCAGCCTTGCCGGTAATGTATTATCTTATATAGCATTGGGTCTTGTATTCAGTGGTGTGTTTAAATCGGTTGCAGTATTATTTATTGCAAGAGCTATGGCAGGATTCTTCTCGGCAAACATAGGTGCTGCAATGGCTTATATTTCCGATATAACCGATAAAAAAGACCGCTCAAAAGGAATGGGAATTATCGGAGCATCATTCGGGCTTGGATTTGTTTTCGGTCCTTTCCTGGGTGGTGTTCTGGCACAAAGGTTCAGCTATGGCGTTCCGGTTTTTCTATCCGCATTTCTATCGTTAGTTTCATTGATACTTGCAATGATTATACTGAAAGAGTCTCTCCCTTATGAGCTGCGTAAAAAAAGCGGCTTCGGTAATTTCAATATAGTTGCGGGATTAAATAAAATGAAACATGCACTCCAGCATCCGAATGTTGGTTTCCTTATTGTTTTATTTTTCATTATTACTTTCTCGGTAGCAAACATTTACTCAACATTCCAGCTTTATGCAGAAAGTTCATCCGGCTTTAGTTTTAACATTGAACAGATAAGCTATGTATTTGCATACATGGGATTGATAGGCGCGGTTGTCCAGGGATGGGCAATCAGACCGCTTGTAAAAGTGTTTGATGAAAGAAAACTGTTAATATGGGGCAATGTTATAATGGCAATCGGACTTGGGGCAATTCCTTTTTCACACCATAGTATTCCCTTGCTGCTGCTGAGCTTATTACTGCTTGGTGTCGGCAACGGATTAAATCAGCCAATGACATTAAGTCTGGTATCAAAATTCACTGGCCCTGATGAGCAAGGCGGTATTCTAGGTATAAATCAATCATTGTCATCACTTGCAAGGTTCTTTGGTCCCGCATGGGGCGGCTTGGTATATGAACGCATAGGATTTGCCGCACCATTTTTAACCGGGGCAATCTTCATGATAGGCGGAACATTCCTCAGCTTTAAACTACTGCATGATAAGTTTAATGTGAAGAATTGATAAACTTGTTTAATATAACTGTTCAATCACCAAAACAATACATATACCCATCACGTGAGCCAACATATATCTTCCCATCATAAGAAATTGGAGTTGATTCAAATCCGGTTTCAAATTTATCCAAAAGCTCTAACTTGTTTTCCCCGTTGATTTGAAAAAGATAAATACCGTTATAGCTGCATGCAATAACTTTCTTTCCTATTATTATAGGAGTAGAAATTGATGGTCCTATATATACTTTATCTAATAAAACAGGCTGCAGGAAAATTGTACTTAAGTCCGGTCCATTTGTACTCTTAGTTTTATCAGTTCTTTTGTGATTTATAAAGTACAAATAACCGTCAATACTGTTTGTAACGCAGTCATCACCTGCAACAGAAGCAGAGCCGATAATACCACCATTCCAATCACTATATGTTTTATTACCTGACGGGAAAAACCATTCAACACAATCATTACCTGTGTATTTCGGATTAATTTTAAATAGGCCTCCGGACCCCGGAATATATTCTTTTTCTACGCTTACAAGTAAACACGAATCATTTGTTACAGGCGATGTCCCGTTTAAGTCTGCTCCAATGTAAAATTCAAATACAATATTCTTAGTAATTTTATCTACACCGTATAAATAACCAGAACCGCAGGTATTATAGATTATATTATCAATAAGAGAAGGTGAACCTTCGGCTATTAAATTTTTTCTGAAATGTTTTTTATTGTATAGCGGAACTTCTGCAATTGCGTAAGGAAAATTATATTTACCCTCACTTGTCAAACTATTTGCATCAAGAAAGGAAAGATAGCCGTTTTCAAGAGGGGCAATAATTGTATCATTGCAAATTAATACAGAACCATCAACATCACGGCTTGCACTGTAAGTGTGCTTAACATTATATCTCCAGGCTTCAGAACCGTTAAACATTGATACGCCGCGTAAGCTGTAACAGTATTTAGCCCCAAGTGAAAGACAATATCCCCTTTTACTGCCCTGAACAATTGTATATTTACTGTTTAAGTCAGAGCTTTTAGAATTAACGAAAATAGACCCTGTTCCCTTAATAGCATCATCAAATTTATACTGCCAGACCAGTTCACCGATTGACGCTTTAATTTTCTTCAGATGATAATCCAGGGCACCTGTATACAAATAGAGCTCACCCGATTCTTTAGTCAATAGCGGCTGACCGGTCCATCCTGTACCTGCCCATTCTTTTATATTGCCGTGTTTTCCCTCTGATTTACCCTTACCAAGATACAGTTTCCACTTTAAATTCAACTTATCTGGCGGGTCTTCTCCATAATAATTTCTGGTTTCATTACCAAGATAAGTCCCTATGATTATTTTTACACTATCTTTATCATTTTGGGTTGCATTTTTGAATGAAATAGTATCATTGATAACCTGTAATTTTTCATTCGCTGCTGATTCTTTTCTCTGAAAACACCCTGTAAAACAAATTAAAGAACTTGAAATAAATAATAAAAGAAAAAAGTATATTTTTAATTTTCCGGAAGATAAATTTTCAAAACAAAGGTTATTCAACATAAGGTATATAAGCAAGCTTATATTTTCCATCCTTCTTTACAAAGACAAGACCCATAGAAAGCAATGGTTCCCCGCCTTTACTTTGAACCATCAGTAAATAATCATCCTTATCGATTATATCTTGTCCCGGTCCATTCTCATCGTCAGCAATTTCCTTACTATATCCCCTGTATAAATCGAGATTTATAGTATTTATAACATCATTATTAAATATTTTATCGTAATTCTCCAAAAATTTTTGCGGAGATTTTGAGGTCAAAGATTTTGCTTTATTGTATACATCCTGATAACGATCTTCGAACGGAATTGTTGTCATTTTCAGTACACCTTCTTTATCACCGGCGTTCACAGCTTTTTTAAAATCAGCCCAAAAGATTTTGAAGTCGGAATGATCTTGTTTTTGCTCTATAGGTTTATTCTGCTGAATTGTATCTTTAGTCTGAATAGTTTTACTTGTATCTTTTGCGGTAATCTTTTCAACATCGTTTTTCTTGCCGCATGTAATCAATAAAAGACAAAACAAGAATATCACCAATATAAAAATATTTTTCTTAATCATTTTTTGATAATTATATGTATGGTTATTTTTCAAAATTATCTGTGTTTAGTATTATCTTATCTTTATAAAAATTTTTCATACTTTGAGTGCCTGGTCTCCAGACCTTTTCGAATTCTTTTCTGTTTGTATCATGGAAACCTGAGATTTTCCAATTTCCGTTATTGTCCTTATAAAACATTAGCACACGTATTACTTCAACTTCGTATTCCTGGGCATATTTACCCGGTCCCTGTCCCGTATATCCCATTTCAAGAGCACCCTGTATAAAATTTATTTTTGCATTTACAGGAAACAGTTTTGTATCTCCTTGTTTTTGTGGTGAGTCGGTAGAAAGTATCTGGATATTTAATAAAAGCTGAAGTCCTGCATTTTGCGGCGAGAAGTATTGATTGTAAATTGCCTTTATAACTTCATCATCCTTTGGACCGGAAGAACAGCCAATTATTAACACAGCTAATAGTAATAATAATAGATTTTTTAAGAAAGCTAAATACAAATTAATAATATTCATATACTAATGTTTCTCCATTTTCGTTAACTACCGGTAATCCTTTCTCATTATATTCTAGTGTTATATTTTGAATATTGTTTGTTTTGGAATCTTTAACTTCTATATTTATTAACTTAAAATCAGAATTATATATATATTTTCTTTCGGAAATTAGCACAGGTAACTCTTCATATTTTCTTTCAGAATAAAAATATTCAAGCACTCTTTTAAGTACGACCGGGTTATGCACAACGTCTTTAGGGCTTACTACTTCGATAGATCCCATATTTTCATAGTATGAATTATAAATAAATACATCGTAATATACTTCTGTTTCCATATAAGCGTAAATCATTTTAATTTGTGAGTCCGTAAGTATATAATGAATTTCTTCATTAGATTGCCGGAAAGGCCACCTCCTGTCTATAAAAAAATTTTCGTTCATTTCGAAAATATTATTATTATTTTCTTCAATACTTAAATCCTTATCTATCACTTTATAGTAATATCTATCATCTTTTTTAAATATTTCTACATAACCAATATCAGGATAATCAATTTTTGTCAGTTCTCCTTCATTATTATAAAATTCTGTTCTATATTGAGCGGAACTTTGGGAAATTTTTATACTTTTTATTTTATTAGTTTTAATATTCTGAAATTCTTTGTCCATATATGAATTCAATGAATAATTTTGGGAGAATATTAAACTTGGTAAAATAAATAACATTAATAATGTTTTCATATAAATTATATTTTAATTATGATATTTCTCTTATAAACGAGAATAGTTTTTATTTTTAAAAATTAATTTAATCACCTTCGTAATTATATATGACCAAAAATTCAACTTTTCCCTGTGAGTTCAATTTCTCCCATTTGCTCATTCTTCCTTTATCATCATATTTATATTCAAATGTTTCGGTGATAACATCTGTAAGATAGTTTTGTTTCTGAGTTAATTTTCCATTATCATCATAAGAAAATTTTACCTTCGATATCTGGTAACGTTTCCCCGATTTACTCTTTTTTAAAGATGAATAACTGGTTTCCTGTGACAGCTTTCCTTTTTCATCATACAAATATTCAATCTCTTTTTGGTTTTTGGTATTGCTGCTTATTATAGTTTTGATATGCTTATTATCCGAATCAAAAGTATTGTCTGTTCTGAACCTTGTCGGAATATTTGAAATCTTGCTGATTAAATTATTCTTCTTATCATACTTCAATGAATTAGTAAAAATGAGTTTATTATTATTATCATAACATTTCTCTTTTATCAATTTGCCGGATTTATCATATTCATATTTATATGAACAAACAAAAATAGTGTATCTATAATGTTTTTCTTCACTAAGCAGGTTATTTGAAGAATAATAATATTGAACATTGGTTACCGGTTCATTTTTATTATATTGTGTCTCAACTAAATTGTTTTTATCATATACATAAATTATAGTATCTAATACCGTTTGTTTGTTATCGTTTGGATTTACAGTAAATTTAACTTCTGTAATCCTTGTTTGCGAAATGCAAATATTTATTAATAGAATAATTGTAATTATAATTGTTTTCATAATATTATTTTTAATTTATTATTTCTAAAATCCGCCTATACCTACAGTAAAATAATGACCTCTTATTAGCTTGGAATTGGAACCGACATTCGAGCTAATGTTTCCATATAAAAAAGAATATTTAAAGTTAGTATAACATTCATAACTTAATATTAAATCTATCTTCCATATATTACCGGAGTATGACGGATCACCCGAATAATATCCCATTTCTGTATTTCTAACTTCGAAATCAGATGTGTATGTTGTATAATATCCATAATTACAAACTAAGGTCGTTACAGCACTACCGAATTTTGAACTTATACCCATTCCACCGCCTAAAAAATATGATGATAAGCTTGCTGTATCATTAACATGATAAATAATAGAATCGGTTTTTGGATTATACCCAAAATAGGAAAATATATCTTTCTCAGGAGTACTTCCAACATGAATAGTCGGTAAGTATGAAAAGCTTGCTCCAATTGTATATTTATTATTTCTGCCAAATCTAAATAACTTAGGGTATAAAGATAAATCAAACAAAAATGAAGTAACACTGTTATTCAGATAAGTATTAGCAGCACCAACTCCAAATCCAATACCAATGTATTTGTTTATATCGAATACTACTTTAGCAGCTTTTGACGTTGGTTTATTATTGTTATTACTACTATTATTATTATTATTATTATCGCCAACTTTTTCAGCCCATTGTTCATAATTCTCTTTTGTAATTGGTATATTCAGGCTTCCATATATTGGAGGAAGAACTAAAACCAAATCTGTAACATTTTTAGGAACGGTATATGATAATAAAAATATTGTATGTCCGCTTACCTCTTTGTTATTGTCTACTATCCTTTTATATTCTTCAAGGTAATAAGCACCGGTTTTATCCTGCTTGGAAATCAGCATAATATTTCTCAGCTGCCCGTTAAATTCATCAACAGAGCCAACATTTGCTGCAGATAAATAAATAGTAAGTTTAACAGTGTTTTCTGTAGGCTGCCCGTATGTGAAACCCTCAGCTGAAATTTTATATTCAGGCTGAGAATTTACATATCCCGCAAATAGGAACAAGCTTACCAGTATGAATATGTATTTCATTATTCCTCCTATAAAGAGATTAAATTATTGTAAAAAAAGTTTTAAAAATCTTTCAAAAATTCCGGATGGGACTTTCGTACTTCATCGAACATATTAACAGGAACTATTATATAATCGCAAACAAAACGTACTGAAATTTTCCTGCCGGTTATTGTGCCGGCAGGAAAATGTTAATAAAATCATGCCCTATTATTTTGGCGGAATAAATTTATCATTGGGTAATACATAATGATCATTCCGGTGTGTTATTGTACCTGAAGGAAAATTAATTGTAGCTATTCTCCACACATCTCCATGACTAATGCCACCGGAGTTCATCAACTCCACTGTTTGTAAATTATCCCAATTTCCTTCAAAGGTAAGTGCATCAGAAAATGCATTTGATTTCCCTGCACTATGGTCATCATAATAATGTATATACAAATCATAACTGCCCGGTGAAGACCAATTTGTAATTGTAATATGTTCAGGTCCGTAGCCATCTACATCGTCAACATCCAGAACACCTCCCCAGCTTGGAGTTTTATTTCCATAATAGCAGTCATATGTAGTCCATAAATCAGAGAAACTGCTGTTTGGCGGAAGAAGGTGAAAATCAACATCAGAGTAATTAGTGTTCCATCTTAATTCTGTACATAAATCAAGTAAAGATAAATTAGCTGAGATATTTAGTATTTTATGTGCTGAAACAACTGTACCATCACTTTTCTGACCTACACAATTTACATTTATTACATTTAATCCATTTCTTAATAGAATTCTTTGCTCTATTTCTGATCCTGAAGTATTTAATCTTATGTATAGACCATTCTTATTAGGAACACTAATGTTTACCGTTCCAAGTAATATTTGATACACATCCTGAAAGTAACCGGATAAATCCACTACTCTATCCGTATATGTTGTATTCTCCTGCGGATTGTAAATTATTAAATTTCCTAACGCTGTATTATTTAAATTATAATTACCGGAAATAGTGAGAGCCGGATATACGCAAAAAATAGCATTGCTGTTATTACAATGGTCAGTTTTATCTTCTTCGGTGAGTAAATCCCAACTTTGTTGAACTGTATTTCCGGAAAGCATATAAAGTAAATGTTTTTTGTTTGTATAAGGGCTTTTACATGTATTATCATTCCATCCAAAAACAACCTTAGCCCCTTTATTTACATAACTGGCTGCAGCAGATGTGTTGCTTTTAAAAAATTGACAGGATACTACATACATAAACGAACCGGGTAAATTATTTACATACCTATCTACAAAACCTTCGGAAATTTCATTATATTTTACCGGAACACTGTCATTTGGATATCCATGATCTTCAATAAATGTGTATTTACAAACTCTATGCTGTATCCAATCTTCAAGCCATTGTTTATCTAAATATTGTGAATTAGAAAATCTCTCTCCTAATTGTGTAAAATGTAAATTTAATCGTGACCTGTAACCGCCATGAGCTACGACATATATAATACCGTATTGATTTAGATTATTCTTAAGAAAATCTCTGCTATATGCATTTCCTTCAATTACATCGACTTGATATGAACTGCTTTCCAATATGTTTTTTAACTCTGTAATTAATTCTGAAATTTCGGCAAACTTAAGATCAGTTTTAACAGCGTTAATTAGCGCTACTTTATTATTCGTACCAATATTAAATGAAGGATTTTTAAAAATACTTACATCTACCGGAGGTATAACAAATTTTTCCGGTATATCCCAAATACTTATTCCGCCACTGACATATTCAATTTCTAGTGAATTATTTTCTACATTTGCGTTTTTTACCTGGGGATTAGCTCTGTATACAGCAAGCATGTTATTCCATCCTGAAACAGGATTGTTCGTTTTAAGTATGCTATCTGCTGTTATAGAAATTATTGAATCAGCTATTATTTCTTCTTCATAGCTTTTTTCCTCAGGTGTAACAGCATCTTCTTTACATGAACTGAAAAAGGAAATTATAAATGTAACAGCAATCACCATTAAGATTTTACATAAATCTTGAATTTTGAATCCATTAATAAAATTATTTTTTTTCATGTTTTTTAGTTTATAAATTTTTTGGAACATTTTTCATTTTAATAAACTACACTCCCCAGTTAAAGCCTGTTGTTATCATTATAAAAGACGGACTGCTGTATTTCCATAACTGATACCCTGCACCTTCATAATAACCGTTCTCTGTCAGCAGTTCGTATAACCCATCGCCATTATAATCAACTATGGCATTTAACTTATTATAATTAAAATCCGATTTGAGAAATGATATTACCTCAGTAATCTTTTCACCGTTTTCACTCACAATAAATACACCGCTTGCATATCTATCAAAGCTTAATCTTTTCACATATGATACTGCATACTCTGTACTTCCGGGTGATATGAAGCTGCCCTTTATGATAATATATTCCGGTGCTTCATCCGGATAGTCTTCAATTACTTTAATGGAATTTGTATATTTTGAAAGAGAATTCTTAATTGTTTGCAGTACAGCATTATCATTCAGGTTTTCATAATTTACCGCCGAACAGTTTTTATTTTTGGTACATACCGTAACATTCTTTGAATAATCCATTGCAGGTATATTAATACCCGGAGGTATATCCATTACAGAGTGCAGTTCATATCCCGAATAAGGTGTGTTCGTAACCGAATAAAATGACACGGGTGCTTCGATTGTCTTATCAGGAAAGCTTATGTAAAACTTATCTCCTATTGCAAGGTTTGTGTAAGGAGAAAATTCACTTTGCTTTGCCCGGAATACCAGCTGGCTGTCTATAATATCTTTCCCCGTTGCTTTTTTACTTACTTTTTGGAGAGCAGTCTCTCGCAGCATGTAATCCAATTCAATATTTTCATCTATATAAATACCATCTTTGTATAACTGGTCTCCTTTGAATATCATACACAAGAACACATCATTGTTTTGTGCAAATAACGAAATAATATTAACGAACAGCAGAAATAAAACAGCAATAACTTTCATTAAAAAAAGCTCCTTTGTTTTTTATTGTTTTTTTTGAATATATTTTTTAAAATTCTATATTGCGGAAAGATTGTGAATCACTCACAAAAAAAATGAAAACAACATTACCTAAATATTCAGTTGGAATACAGAATATTTATCAGAAGTTGTACAAGAAAGAATTAGAAGAATTGAATAAATAGATAATGGCTTTTTGTAAATTTATTTTATAAAAATTACTTCTAAATTACTTAAATATCAATACATTACGACTGTTCACTTTATTACTGTCTCTTATTTCTCGAATTTTATAATTATTTTAATGAGATGTTCCCTGATTTTAAAAATAAAATACTATTGGCTCCTATGGAGGATGTTACCGAGCCGCCGTTCCGCCTGATTTGCAAACGGCTTGGAGCAGATATCCTTTATACCGAGTTTATTTCCTCCGAAGGACTCATCCGCGATGCACGGAAGGCACTTGCCAAGCTCACTTTTTACGAAGAAGAGCGTCCGCTTGCTATACAGATATTTGGCGGTAATGAGGAATCTATGGAGGAAGCGGCTAAGATTTGTGAGAGTGTCAATCCGGATTTCATTGATATTAACTGCGGATGCTGGGTGAAAGATGTTGCCCTCCGCGGTGCAGGTGCAGGGCTGCTCAAAGACCTGCCTCGTATGGGCAGAATAGCTGAATCGGTTATGAAAAGTACTTCACTGCCCGTTACTTTAAAAACACGGCTTGGATGGGATGAGAACTCGATTGTTATTGTTGATGTGGCAAAAATGCTGGAAAGCATCGGCATTAAAGCACTCACAGTTCACTGCAGACTGCGTGGTCAGGGTAATAAAGGTGATGCCGACTGGAGCTGGGTGAAACGTATTAAAGATGCAGGTGTTACAATCCCGATTATTTTGAACGGCAATGTGAAAACTCCCGAAGATGTTAAGCATGTTTTCGGGAATTTCCATCCGGATGCAGTAATGATTGGACAGGGTGCAATTCAGAATCCGTGGATATTTAAGCAGGCAAAATCGATAATGGAAAATGGTTCTTACGATGAGCCGCATCTGCACGAAAAAATTGATACTTGCATAACACATCTAAAGCTAAACTGCGAACTCAAAGGTGAGAAATACGGGACTATGGAATTCCGCAAACACTACGCCGGGTACCTAAAGGGCTTGCCGCATATTTCAACACACAGAATGGAACTGATGCAATACCTTGAGCTTGAACCCATCATCAAAAAGCTCGGGCAATTGAAGGAAATGTATGCTGGTGCCGAAAGTTCATCCCAACTATTATAATAGGGAACAATATTTAATCACTCAGCACTAGTTGCCCTTCTTTAATAATCCCTTTCTTTCCGGGTACAAACTTCCATGGAAATACCAATGAACCGGCTGTACTTCTGTGGAAACAACCACTAAATAATTATTATAACTCAATTCATCATATTTAACATAAATGCTGTTCCATCCTTTGGTAAAGTTTATGTTGCATGTTGTAATATTTATTAGGTTGTAACTTATACCGCAGGTATCAGTTCCAATAATAGAGCCGCTTTTATCGAAATAATAATAATATGCAGAGACCTGTCCTGTATGTGCAGTTAATGTATCGCTTTCCCTGTACACACTACCCAGAATTGTATCACCCAGCATCACTCTAAAATGAAGCATAGCCCAATTTGTTTCAGGGGGATTAACAACAGTATGATTTGTGCAGGATGTATCATATAAGTTAATGGCAGTTAATTCCGAAGAATTAGGCGTAACCGGGTCAAATTCAAAGTTACCCTCTGCCGATATTTGCGATGTATCAATAGCACGCATATTATTTATTGAATCAAAGGCGATTATATAAACTACAATTTTTTTATCTGTACCGTAATACCAGTTCTCAATTTTGGCGTTAATTGTATTTGAAGCGGGATTAGTAACATTATCATCAGAACAGCTATGCAAGCTTATTGCAATTATTATTACTGTTGAAAATAAAATTAAAGTTTTCATTTTTAGTTTATTGATTTATGTAAGAATTATTTTATAAATACCATCTTTTTAGTTATAGAATATGATTCTGTTGTTAATTTGTAAAAATACACACCGCCAGGATAATTACCTGCATCCCATACAACCTCATATGTTCCCGGTTTTAATTGTTCATTTACAAGAATTGTTATTTCTCTTCCGAGTATATCGAAGATTTTCAGGGTTATCATCCCCCTAACCCCCTTCGAAGGGGGAATTGAGAAGCGGATTATTGTTGATGGATTGAAAGGATTTGGATAATTTTGATACAAATTGTATTGTTTAGGAATTTCTGTAGTAATTGGTTTTATACCTACAAATTGAGCATATTTTACTGTTACAAAATCACCATCACTTCCTGTAATAAAAATATTTCTAATTCTATCAATTGCAAGTGAATTTCCTAAAGAATTTGATCCTATTGGATATTTCAATAGCCATTGTTGTACACCATTACTTGAATACCTTATGGTGGTTGCAGGTCCGGATACACCACCACGACCAGAAATATATACATTATTTGAGCTGTCGACTATTAATGAATACGCTATATCATATGGATTAGAAGTTGAATCTGCATAAATTCTTACCCATTGTGAATCACCTGATGGATTATATTTTATTGTACAATAATTAGGACCATGTCCAGGTGGACTACTACTACCTGTCACAATAATATTGTCTGTGTAATCTACGGTAATATTATAAGATTCATCTGTACTTCTATTATACATTCTTACCCATTGCTGTACCCCAGCGGTATTATATTTTACTGTTAAATAATCATATGGATCAGACATTTGAAGGTTATAACCCGTACCTGTTATATAAACATTAGAATATCTGTCCAAAGCAATTTTACGTGCATGGTCATCATGGTTGCTCACACCATATATACCCGACCAAAGCTTTGTCCCTGCACTGTTGTACTTCACCACAAGAAAATCACCCCATGTAGTATTAACATAAGCATTACCGCCGGCATAAACATTACCTGAAGTGTCAATTGCTAATGAATTATATTGTGAACTTTGATAACCGGATTCCTGTGCTGTTCTTTTCCAGAGAGTATCGCCATTCGTGTTATACTTGACTAAAAAAGAACCGCCTGATTGAATACCTGTCATTAAAACATTATTGCTTTTATCTGTAATAAGAGCAGTTGACTGTGCCCAGTAATCAACTCCATAATATTTCTTAACCCAGAGCGTATCACCGTTCGGATTATATTTAGCTAGAAAAGTGTAATAATGATTTGTATTAACATCACCTGTGTGCCCTGCTATATATATGTTTCCTGAAGTATCTATAGTTATTTGGTGTGCTTCATTCTCTTGTAAAGAAGCATTATAATAATTTTTTACCCATTGCTGAACACCTGCACTGTTATATTTTACAGTAGTAGTAATGATTGGAGGGAAAATAGAAGTATAACAATATCCCGTCACATAACTGTTGCCAAACTTATCAACAGCAATGCCAACAGGTATATCATTTAAGTTATATGAGTTGTTATACCTTGATGCCCATTCCTGTGTTACTTGTGAATAAATATTTCCATTTAGCATTATTATCCCGGCAGCTATAAACAGTTTTATGAGAAGTATATTTATTCTCTTCATAAAATTTATTATTGAAGAATATTGAGACAGAATAACTTAATGTATATCAACAGGTTATTCAAGTACAAAATTAATTGCTTAAAGACAAAATTACTCAAAGCACAATGTACACCCTCCTGGTCATTCCCGCTAAG
>RPQH01000077.1 GCA_003820375.1 Ignavibacteriota bacterium | reverse complement strand
GTTGGGAGTCTGAGAGTTGGGAGTCTGAGAGTTGGGAGTCTGAGAGTTGGGAGTCTGAGAGTTGGGAGTCTGAGAGTTGGGAGTCTGAGAGTTGGGAGTCTGAGAGTTGGGAGTCAAAGAGTCGGGAGTCAAAGAGTCGGGAGTTAGAGAGTTAGGAGTTGGAGAGTTGTGAATAAAAAAATAAATCCCTGCATATGCGGGGATTTATATTTTTGGGGAACTTTTTTGTTTTTTGACTTAAATCAAATACTATATTTTTAATACTTTATATATTTGTATTTAGAGAATTACATTATAAATTTGCAAAAGCTGTACAATAATTGACCTTACAAAAATGGTTAAACTTTATATTCTGCTTTCTATCAGTGTTGGAATAATGGTAGGTCTTGGTGTAACGACATTTTTTTACGCTAAAGGTTATTCTTATTTATCCGATGATCCTGCTGCATGCAAGAACTGCCACATTATGAATGACCAGTATAACTCATGGTATAAATCTTCACACCGTTCTGTTGCCGGATGCAATGACTGCCACACACCCAAAAGCTTTCTTGGTAAATGGACAACAAAAGGCTTGAACGGCTGGAACCACAGCTATGCCTTTACATCAGGAGATTTTCATTACCCGATACAAGTAAACACAAGGAACAGGGATATTGCAGAAGAAAACTGCAGATACTGCCATGGTACGCTCTCATCAATGATTACTTTTCATGATACCGATGATACGAAGCTTCAATGTACTTCCTGTCATCCAAACGTAGGACATATGAAATAAACTTTATAAATATCCATTAAAAAATATTATGGCTAATCAACCCTTAAATAAGAAATATATATTACTTTTTTTCCTGACTGCAATTGTTACAGTTGCAATAACACTATTGCTGGTAAACATATTTGAAAAGAAACAGGAAGCAACATTATATCCTTCTGTGTTTAAGCCTGTAGGAGAATTTGAAATAGACCCTAAAGTGTGGGGGCAGAATTTCCCATTCGAGTATGACACTTACCTGCAAACACAGAATGATACTTCGCCAACATTTTATCATGGTTCTAAAAAATTCCAGAAGCTTGAGAAATATCCGAATCTTCTTACATTGTTTGCGGGGTATGCATTTGAAAAAGATTATACCGAAGACAGAGGCCATTACTGGTCTTTAACAGATGTAAAAGGTACTTTGCGTGTAAATGAAAAAACACCCAATACATGTATTACATGCAAAAGCCCGCAGGTGCTGGTTGATATGGAAAAGATGGGACCGGAGAATTTTTATAAAGCTATGTTCAAAGATGTTGGTGCAAATTACACACAGGCAATTGCGTGCCTCGATTGCCATGACCCCAAAACAATGGAACTTAGAGTTAAAAGACCTGCATTCCTTGAAGCACTGCAAAGAAGAGGCATTGATATCACAAAAGCTACCAGGCAGGAAATGAGAACATATGTTTGTGCACAGTGCCATGTTGAATATTATTTTAAAGGTGACGGAAAATATTTAACATTCCCGTGGGATAAAGGTTTGAACGTTGACAGCATTGAAGCATATTACGACCAGATTGCTTTTACCGATTGGGCTCACACGGTTGATGGTGCACCAATAATTAAAATGCAGCATCCGGATTATGAACTGTGGTCATCGGGTATTCATGCTAAAAGCGGTGTAAGCTGTGCCGACTGCCATATGCCCTATGAAAGAGAAGGCTCGGTAAAGGTAAGTACTCACTGGATAAGAAGCCCGTTAACCAATGTTAACAATGCTTGCCAGACCTGTCATAAGTGGGATGAAGCCGAACTTACAAACAGGGTAAAAACCATTCAGGATAGAACATATGAGATTCTGCTGAAAACTGAGATTGCAATTATGGATGCTATCAATGCTATAAAGAAAGCAAAAGAATCCGGAGCAACAGACGAACAGCTTAAGAATGCAAGATACCTTCACAGGCGTGCACAGTTGAGATGGGATTTCATTGCTGCAGAAAACTCAATGGGTTTCCATTCACCGCAGGAATCATTAAGAATTTTAGGAAATGCAGTTGACTATGCAAGGCAATCACAGATTGAAGCTGAAAGATTGCTGAAAAATGTAGTGATGAAGTAATTGTCACGTGTCATTCCCGCGGAAGCGGGAATCCGGTCAGCATGTTAAAATCGATATAAAAATTATAATTGTTCAAGGATGCAAACTTCCTAAACATCAATAATCCGAAAATCGAGTTAAGATGTTAATTGGATTTCCGCTTTCGCGGAAATGCACTTTAGTATCTACTCATACTTCAACTCACCCTGTACAACGTTTGCAGCATAGGTGTAGGGATGAACCTGAATTTTATTAATGCCCATGATGTGATTTACAATTACGCTATGGGTTTTTAAATGATCGGATATTAAAGACCTGTGGCATTTTTTCCAATCCGCCTCTGCACACATGTAAGCAGTGCGTTTCTCATTTGCTAATTCACAAAGCTCTCTAATTCCCTCTTTAAACTCATCTGTTTCCATATAGTCTGCATATCCCCGGAAAGCTTTGGTTCTCCATTTAGTATTTTGGGAGTTTGGGATTGGGTCTCTTTTACCTCCTATCTCAGGTAAGTGGACGTACCCGAAATTGTTCTCTATTAAGCTTTGCTCAATGTTTTCCTTGTTAAACTGCGGTACCCTCCTTGAATATGGTATCCTGCGGACATCAACAATTAGCTCTATATTAAATGATTTTAGTATGTTAATGAATTCTTCTGCAGGATGTTTTGAGTGCCCTATAGTCCAGATTTCTTTAGGATATGTGATTAGTTTAACCATACAATAAAAACTGTTAAAGGCATTAAAACGTTACAATATTAACGAAAATCGCAAGTTATTCGAAAAATGCTGGAATTTTTTGGCTTTTGAAATTGAGATTTATAGCTTATATTATATAAATGTATTATAGAAGAAAGGTTTTACTTGCGTTGTTACAGACTTGGGGTGGGATATTGTCCAATATCTCATTTCAAAAGATTCTTTTTCTTTTTTGTCAAGAACAAGAGAAGCCATCTTACACCTTTGTTCCATATAAATATGGATGTTTTTCTTTTCAATCTTACGCAGATAGAAGAGCTCTAGTATATTATAATGTTTTGGCTAATGATAACTCATGGCATAAAATCGATAATAAAGATTATTATTCTGAATTGGAAATGTCGGATAAAAAAATCTTATATAATTTATATGACAAATATAAAAACTTTTCACAAAAAGACTTAATACAGCACGTATATATCCACTACCCTTATTATGCTACAAATAGTGAAATATTATATGATCATTTGACAGAAACAGAAATTAATGCTGTTATAAAAAATAAAAATCTTACTTCTTGTTCATTTTTAGCAACAATTGGGTATGAGGGCTTATCGATTGATGAATATTTAAATAAACTTTTATGTAACAATATTGAAGTTATATTCGATGTAAGGAAAAATCCTGTAAGTATGAAGTTCGGTTTTTCTAAGCAAATACTTAAAAAATATTTAAACAAATTAGATATAGCATATATACATATCCCACAACTAGGAATTGAATCGAATAAAAGAAAAAATTTAAAGTGCGAAAATGATTTTCATTTATTATTTAAGGAATACGAAGAAAAAGTAATACCTACTAATACACAATATATAAACAAAATTATTGAAGCTTTTAATAAATATAACAGGATTGCTTTAATGTGTTTTGAATCTTATCATTTATCTTGCCATAGACATAAAATTATTGAAGCTATAGTTAAATTACCCTCTTGGTCAAATAAAATTTTGCATCTTTGATTTTTGAAAAAAGAAGTACTAATAACTGTTAAAACTTATCCATTACCAACTAGTAGATATGATGAATCAGTATGCACAGCTGGTTTTACTAGAGATAAGAAGTGGATAAGAATATATCCTATTAAATTTCGGAATTTGCCTTACTCAAGCCAGTACAAGAAATATGATTGGATAGAAATCGATGTTGAGAAGAATCTCTCGGATTTTAGAGCTGAAAGTTTTCGACCTTTAAAATTGGATATTGATATTACAATTTCGGGACATATTAATACTGATAGTAACTGGTACGAAAGAAAGCAAATAGTTTTAAATAATGTAGAAGAAAATATGCAAAGTTTAATAAAAGATGCAAAAGATAAATCAAAATATAAATCTCTATCAGTATTTAAACCTAAAGAAATAATTGATTTTCATGCAACTTCAACAAGTCGGGAATGGGGCGTTAAGAAACAGAATATTTTAGCGCAAGGGAATTTATTTGATAGAAATGGAGAACTAATAAAAAAATTACCTTATAAATTTTTTTTCAAGTTCATAGATATTAAAAATAAAGAATGTAATATGATGATAGAAGATTGGGAAATTGGCGAATTATTTTGGAAATGTCTTTCAAATAGAGGAAATGAAAGAAAGGCAATCGACGATGTAAAGAATAAATATTTTAATGATTTAGCAAAAACTAAGGATTTATATCTTTATCTTGGTACAACTCGAGAACATCACTTAACTGCAAGAAATCCATTTTTGATAATTGGATTATTTTATCCTAAAAAAGAGAATCCAAACCTATTCACATGATTCTACTGTCAAGCTCGCAAGTTTAATAATTTCTTCTTACATCTTTTCCAGCTCATCATTCAGCATCTTAACAGTGTTTTTCAGGAAGTTCACATCCTCATCAACAAAGTGCCGTGCCTGGTGGCGTGCCCTGCGGATTGTATTAAGGTTTATATCTGCTATTATAAAATCTTCATCAAAGAATTTAGCAAGCTTAACCACATTACCGAACGGGTCAACTACTTCAGAGCCGCCCCAGAAATTTACTCCATCTTCAAATCCCACCCTGTTGCAGAAAATTACATAAGATGATAATAAACGTGCGTATGATTTGTGATGTTCTGAATTTATTTCATAGTTCTTTATATTTTTCGCATCGCTGTTCAAATCAAGCCGCGTTGGTGATGCTGCAATTGTGATAAGCACCTTCGCACCCTTTAATGCCTGTATCAGAGGGACTGATATATGCCAAAGGTCCTCGCAAACCATTATGCCAAGCTTGCCGAATTTGGATTCGCACACATCAGTACTCTTCCCTTTTGAAAAATACCTCATTTCCTCGAACATACCGTAATCGGGCGGATAGATTTTCCTGTGTGTAAATTTACATTTGCCGCCTTCCAGATAAAAAGCTGTGTTAAAGATACCGTAATTATCATCCTCTTCTACACCGCCGCAAATGATTGAAATCTTCTTTGATTTATCCTCAAGCGGTTTCAGCAGCTTATTTGTCTGCAGGTTAATTGCCAAATCAAAGTTCAGGTCCTTAATCGAATAACCGGTAAGTGAAAGCTCAGGAAAAATAATTAGGTCTGCATTTTTTTTAATGGCTTTGTCACATAGGTCAAGATGTTTCTTAATATTCTTTTCAAAATCCCCCAATGCGGGATTTATCTGTGCAAGAGCTATTTTAAAACTTGTTCTATTTTTCATAAAATAACTTGTAATAAATAATTCTGATTATTTCTGTTATTTTCAGGCTAACCCTAAGCCACGTAAGCAGTAAGAAGTTATTTTTATGCTTCTTGAAATATTCTATACAATCATGGTTCCATGTTTTTATCATTCTTACCCTGTCCTTGAAAATGCTGACACCCTTTTTATGTATTATCTTTGTATCTTTTATATATCTGATTTTATAACCGTTCTCAATAATATTTTTGCAGAGGTCAACATCATTAAAGAACATAATAAACCTGTCATCCATGAAGTTTACTTTTTCAAATACGCCTCTTTTTATCATTAATGCTGCTGCCATCGGCTGAGGAACATCGGCATCCTGTTCGTAATCAAAATATTCCATTTTCCATTTGCCAAAAAAGTATGATTTAGAAAATAAACATGACAACTGGGTAAACTCAAAGTACATAGAAAGGTAATCAGGAAAATTTCGTATTGAGTATTGTGTCTTTCCATCTTCATTTAATAACCGCGGAGCACATGCCCCGTAATCCTGATTCTTTGTGAGAAAACAATACATCTCTGATATACTGTTTTCCATTAATTGGGTATCCGGGTTTAGTAGAAATATTACTTTTCCGCTTGAGTATTTTATCCCCTGGTTAACTGCCTTTGTGAAACCCGTATTGATTTCATTTTTATATACTTGCAGTTTTGGGAAATCAATATTTTCCAATACTTTAAAAGTATTATCGGAAGAATTATTATCAATGATTATTAATTCCGCATCTATATTTTCCTTCCCGGCAAGACTTTTTTTAATAGATTCAACACAAGATACTATCTCGTTCTCATTGTTCCAGGTTATTATTATTATCGATAATTCTGCCATGAAATATCAAAATTATCGTAACATTTGAATAAAAACAATTCAAATGAACAAAGCTGAAAAATGAAGGGAAAACTAAGAATTGCAGTAACTATTCAAGGCAGGTAAGATAAGGCCTTCTTATTGCTCAGATGTAGTCTTGGTATTTTTTTAACAGCTGCCCCGTTAAACAAATTATATGACAAATTCGGCTTAAATATTATATTTTGTCTTAACAAACTGAAACCATGCTGTTTGGAATTCACTTACAGTCATCTCCAAAACCTGTGAAATATTGCCATTACTAAGTATCATATTCTTTAAATGTGTTCTGCTCCAGTTTTCAACAATGTATTCTGAGAGAAGGTAACCGACTTCATATATTTGTGTATTACTTATTGAATTCATCTGGCTTAAAGTTGGAGGATTCTGATTTACCATATATGGCAGCTGTGATGGATGAACGAATTGTCCTGCTTCATACAGGGCAGCACTTTCCCATAACCACCTTGGGTTATTTGCAATTGCAGGATTAATATTTAAGCTGACACAGTGAGTAAACTCATGAATTAATACGATAAGCATGTATTCATAATTTTGTTCCGAGTGTTTTGGTGAAAGCATATGTATTGTATCTTTAGCGGTAGAAAGCCCGATTGCCCATGTTGGTAAATTTGGAACTACATGCCGGACTACCGCGGCAAGCTCTTCGTATGTTTTGTAAAAATGCACGGATGTTTTCAATACAGTATCTGTTTGAAGGTCAGACAGAATCCTTGAATAATTACGTTCAACCGAATCTGCCGTTGTCTTAATGGATAAGCTGTCATATGAAGTGTAATAAAAAGTAAAATGAATTGAACTGTACGGATTTGATAAGGGAGGTTCAGGATTACCGGAATTGTTTACGGTTGTTTCTTCTTTACATGAAAACAGAGAGATACTGAAAATTACTAAAGTTAAAATTATATATTTGTTTATTATTCTCATCATTTCCATAATATTAATTTAACTAATAAATATTAGCAAAAATAAAGTGCTTTTTTACAGAAATCTTCCAATCTTATAAGTGACCTTACGCAAAAATCAAGAAACTATACATTTCAGTCCTGAGTCCCGAGTACTCGGGACTCAGGACTGAATTTATCGAAAGTGCGTTAGGTGTATTATAAGCCTGGAATAATTTTTATTTAAGATTCCTGTATTTAGACGGAGTATTTCCAGGCAACTGTAATAACTAATTAATAAAAATAATAATTTCAATACTTTAATTACGATTGTATGTATAGGGAATAATCAATAAATTTGGAAAAATTTTTAGACTTATAAAAATGCCAAAGAAAACTGTAATTAATAAATCAAAATACAAAGGCAAACCTGCCGGGAATTTCAATTTTGAACATATCATTTACGAAAAGAATTCGTTTAAAGCCGTTATTACAATAAACCGTCCCAAAGTTTTAAACTGCCTTAACCTGAAAACTATAAATGAGCTTACAATGGCATTCAAGGATGCATCATGGGATGATGAGATTGCTGTGATAATTTTAACGGGTATTGGCAAGCAGGCATTTTCAACCGGGGCTGACCTGGCTGAGCAGACAGAAGATTTCCTTGGCCATCCATCGGATTATTATAAATGGATGTATGAATTTATCCAGCTGCACGAAGTAATGCGTAATGTGGGCAAGCCAACAATAGCACGTTTGAACGGTATAGTTGTCGGCGGAGGCAATGAATTAAACATAAGCTGTGACCTTGCAATAGCGGCAGACCATATTTACATCAAACAGGTTGGTGCCGCAAGAGGTAGCGTTGCCGCTGCCGGAGCAACCCAGTTCTTACCTTTGCTTGTTGGTGACAGAAGAGCAAGGGAAATTTTATTTTTATGCGAAGAAATTCCTGCTGCTAAAGCACTTGAATGGGGACTTGTGAACCAGGTTGTGCCTTATGATGAACTGGATAATGCTGTAAATATTATGGCGGAAAAATTATTCAATAAATTACCTGAGTGCTTAAGATATACAAAGCAGCAATTGAATTTCTGGCGGGACCTCTCATGGCATACTACGATAGGACATGCAAGAGAGTGGCTTTCTATCCATAACCTTTCCGATGAGGTGAAGGAAGGAATTAAAGCGTTTGGCGAAAAACGTAATGTGAATTATAAAAAGATTCGTAAATTGAAAAAATAAATTAAAATATAATAAAATGAAAAATCACGTTGTAATGATTATCAATGCTGTTATTCTTATCGCACTGGGTTTGTACGGTTATCTTGGTGCACCTGCAGAAGGCAGAAGCATGACAGCTCTTATAGCTCCCATAATCGGAATAATTTTAATAGCTATCTCCTTCCCGGTAAGCAAGCAGAATAAAACCGCAACTCATATTGCTGTAGTGCTTACATTGATAGCAGTTATTATGTTTTTTGTTGTTGGTTTTATGCGTTCAAATACACTTGTGATTATTATGGCTATTGTTTCATTAATAGCTCTTGTAATGTACATAATGGATTTTATGAGAAGAAAAAGAGAAAGAGAAGCGGCAGCAAAACAAAATCTTTAGATAATGCTGAAACTTTAAAAATACATTTTTCCACCTACCTGAGGGATAAAGATTGTTATTATCTTTCTCCCTCTCTATGAAATAGAATCATGTACTTCTCTCAGGGAAAATAAAGGGGGTGTTTTCCCCCTCTCAGGGAAAATAAAGGGGGGTGTTTTCCCCCTCTCAGGGAAAATAAAGGGGGGTGTTTTCCCCCTCTCAGGGGGAATTAAAGGGGGTGGAATTTGCTTTATTAGCAGCAATCTCAAATCGTTTACAGAATAAAAAAATTTATAAAAGTGGGAAAAATTATCCATAGAAATAATTATCGTCCGGAAAATACAAATCCCACCCCCTTTAATTCCCCCTGAGAGGGGGAAAAGCCAGAGCAATCTTTAATTTCCAGAGAGAAAAGAACCAGAGCAATTTTTTTTATTTAAAATTATCTTAACAATTAAAAAAATTAAAATGGGAAGAATCTTTAATAACTTTAATGTCAGGGAATACAGGAAAATGCTGAGGCACAATATGACCCGGGCAGAAGAGGTTTTATGGAATAGATTGAGAAAAAGACAAATACTTAACACTAAATTCAGGAGACAAGTAAGTATTGGAAATTATATAACAGATTTTTTTACTTTTGATGTACATTTAGCAATTGAAGTAGACGGAAAAGATCATGATGCAAAGCAAAAAAAAGAGTATGACTCAGAAAGACAAGAAATAATTGAAGGTCAAAATATAACAGTGTTAAGATTTAAAAATGAAGAAGTAATCGATAAGATCGAATCCGTAATAAAAAAAATAGAGGAAAAAATCACAGAGTTAAGAAATGCGATACCTGTAAACAATTCCTGAATGAAGATTTTATATACTTTTAATCTAAATTAATAAAAAAAATGTGCCTGCCCATTTCTGAGCCGGCACATATTACGTCGTAGTTACTATAGGGGGAAGGAGAAGCTAATACTTTTTATTTCATTAGTACTAATTTTTTAGTTTCAATATAACCTGAACCCGAGTTGGCGCTCCTGGCTTCAAGACGGTAAAAATATATGCCGCTTGCAAGTTCGGATGCATCCCAGCTTATTTTATACCTTCCTGCATTGAGCTTTTTATCCATTAACCTGCTAACCTCTCTGCCTGTTATATCATAAATTGTTAAGCTTACATCTGAGCTTGAGGGTAAATCAAATACAAATGTAGTTGAAGGATTGAATGGATTCGGGTAATTTTGTATCAATGTATATTTTGTCGGTATTGATGAAAAATCTCTTTCAATACCCGCGAATTTTAGTAAATAAAAATCAACTGTATCTTTACTGTAACCGGTAAGATCTACCTGTCTTTCCTGAGGATAATAACCTAATCTGTCAATTATGAATGTATAAACTCCCTTTGGTATTGAGTCTATTGAATAGCCTCCGTTTACATCTGTTATATTAAAACTCCTGTACAGGCTCTCCGATTTTACGTAAATCCTGCAATTTTCAAGAGGCGGAGAACTGAAGCCGGAATTTAAGGCAAACACATGTCCGCTAATATGGTATGTGCCGGTTTCCCTGATTATTCTTTCAACATATATATCAATGTTATGCGTATTTGCACCGGCAACCAGTGTAGCCGAGCTTTGCCAGTAAATAGTTGAATCGTGGAATCCGGGAGGATAATCCAATTCCTCATCATCCTGGTATGCCATAATATCACTGCTGTCGACTGTAACATTTTCCAATCTGAAAATACCTGTAGCGGTAATAACTGCCGAGTCTATCACTGCAATTTTACCGGTTGAATAAATATATTTTAATGCTTTAACCTTACCTGAGGTTACCGGCTCCCTGCTGTCTTTAAACCTTACCGTACCGGTTATTGAATACCTCATTGTTGTATCGCCATATACCTTGCCGTTTACCAGGCATCCTTTTAATGTATATGTTGTGGGATTAACATCATTATTGTAAATGCTGTATATTCCCATGTCTTTTGCGTAACACCATATCTTATTTTGCGTATTATTTTGAAATTGCTTGAATGATGTTACCCTGCTCCATAAGCTTGTAAGCCCTGTATCGATGCAAGTCTTAAATTCTGTTGTTGATATGCAATCCCTCAGTGTATCCGATTCTTTTGCAGAAAGGCTATCGACTATTCTTTCATGAGCTGAATAAGAACAGCTGTACTGCGGTATGTAGGCAAACAGGTTGCCTGTAACGGTATCTGTCCTCAGCCAGTTAGAATATCCCGATATAGGGAAATTTGTGATATAATAGTATCTTTTTCCTTCTGCTATTGTATCTTTTGTAACAACCGATCTAATATAATTGCTGATATTATTTGAGGTAACTTTATACATCCATGTGTTACCTATTGAAATCGGCATAAACCTCAGGGAAGTTGTGTCGATATAATGCTGTGTGTATTTTACAATAGCCCCGGATGAATATGAGAATGCAGGATTAATTTTATAACCGCATGCATATACATTGAACGAAGTATCTACTGTGATGGCTTTGCCTTCTTCATATGAATAGGGGTCAGCTTCCTTATAAAATAATGACCACATCTTGTTTCCGTCAGCGTTGAGCTTAACTGTAACCATATCGGCATAAGTTGCTCCGAAAGTATAATAATATGTACCTGTTAAATAAATATTGTTTAATTTATCCGAAGCTGCAGATACCATGTCTTTTGTTGAATCGCTCCAGACATTTAACCCTTTACGGTTGAACTTTACGGTTCCGTTATTACCTGTTACTATCACATTTGATTTACTGTCAATTACAAAATCAGACGGTTCATCATTGTCACTTCTATTATATTGTGAAGTCCATTGAATCATGCCGTCCCGGTCATATTTTAAAAGTAAATAATCACTGCCAGTGAATTTGTATGTTACAGCCATCATTATATACACATTGCCGCTGTTAACCTTTACATCCAGTTTATTTGTATTTATTACACCGGGCTCAGGGTTATACTCAGCAAGCCATTGCCTTATTCCGTGTGAATCATATTTAATTGTTATACAGCTGTTTGTTTGTTCATTGTACCGCAGTCCCGAGATATAAATATTTCTCAGTGAATCTACAGCAATTGTATTTGTGCTGAAAGTTTCATCTACATATATTGACCTGACATAAATACCATTTGGATTATACATCAGGATAGTATTTTTTCCCCGCTCATATTTCAATAAATAGCTGTTGCCCCATAAATCACCGGCAAATCCTTTCAGCATTCCTTTATTGTAAATGGAATCGGATGTTTCCCATTGCAATTCACCTGAAGAATTATATTTGAACAGATGCGTATAGCAGGTTCCGGAATTTGCAGTATAATAACCGCCAATATAAATATTTCCGGGTGTATCAAAAAACCAATCGGAAATATTCATACCGGTATTATTCAATATACAAAATCTTTGTTCACCCGAAGGAGTATAAGAAGCAAGCTGTGTCCAGGAAGTAAAACTGCTGTCGGATGAGCTGCCAAGCATATACACATTGCCTGCAGCATCTAATTGGATATCTTTGAAACCACTCCCCGGTGAAGGGGTGGTCTGTACCCATTGCTGCTTAACCTGCGGATATGCAGTTGAAGTGATAAACAGTAAAACTAATATTGATAGTAAAAATATTTTCATTATTTTTCCCTTCCCCAAGAGATCAATGAAAGTAACTTGTAAAAAAAATCTACTTTTTTATTTTGTAGTCTATATTCAATCTTAATCCTGTAATCTCAACCGTTTATTCTATAAAATAATGCAGTATTTCATTATTTGATACCCGATAAACAAGGTTGATTTTTTTTATTTTTAAAATCTTTCAAAAAACCCAATATTTCGGACTGTTTGCGGAGCTTTTGCACTAAAATTTTCTTATTTTTTATACTGAGCCATAATAAAAACTCGGGTTTAGCCATATGAAACAGTAAAGTCCTTCTGTATAATATTCGTACTTTTCTATTTAAGATTGAACCCATATTATTTTAATAAAACCAGTTTTTTAGTTTCTTTAAAATTTTCTGAAATCAAAGTATAAAAATACACACCGCTTGGATAATCACTTGCATTCCATTCAACTTCATATGTGCCGGGAGAAAGTTTTTCATTGACCAAAGTTTCAAGCTCTCTTCCAGGGGCGTCATATACAATCAGCATTACATGCTGACCATTACCCCTCCCGAGGGCTGAGATATTAGTACCCTCGAGAGGAGAAAAGGAGATAGAAAACTTTATTCTTGTTACCGGGTTGAACGGGTTCGGATAATTTTGCTCCAGTGAAAATTCACCCGGTACCTTATTGCTGATTGGAGCAAATCCGACAACCCCTCCATTGGTGGTTTTTAATATTACACCATTGCTGCCGCAGATATAACCTGTTTGTGCATTAAGCATGTAAACACCCGAAAGTGAAGTTGTAACAGTGCTCGATTGAATATACCAGTTTGCACCGCCGTTTGCAGAACGCATGATAACGCCATTATTGCCAACTACAAACCCGGTATCGCTGCTTCCGAAATGGATTCCGTTCAAACCGCTTCCTGCTGCTGCCGGTGTGCTTCCTGCTATACTCCAGTTATCACCTGCATTTGTTGTTCTATATACATTACCTGAGCTTGCCCCATAATTATTACTGCTTCCGGTGCAAAAACCCGTAACAGGATTCTTGAAATAGATATACGACAGGGAATATGTAACATTCATTCCACTGTTGTTCATTATCATAACAGTAGACCAATTAACGCCTGTATTTGTTGATTTAAAAATTACGGCACCGGGCATATCTGTTGCAGATGTAAGCAGTGTAGTACTGTTGATAAATGTAACACCTGTAACAGCATATTGTGGAACAGTCCTTGGATTCCAGGTCTGACCGCCATCAGTTGTAAAGCACATTAAAGTGCCGCCGCCGGCTGTTATGCCGGTATTGACATTCAGGAATGCAATACTTCTGATATTGATACCGCAGCCGGTTCTCGGGTCCCATGAATTTCCGCAGTCAAAAGTTCTGCGGACAGTTCCGGATAAACCTGCTGTATATCCTGTCATCGGGGCGGGGAAATCGAGGGAGTATAAGGGACTCGATGTTAAGCTGTTAACTGTAATCCAATTTTGTCCGCCGTTTGTTGTTCGTATAATTTTACCATTGCTACCTGCAGCTATACCTGTATTTACATCTGAGAAATATACATCCATGAGTGATTCAGTTGTACCGGATGCAAGCTGAAACCACTGTGAAAAAGAAACTGCATTATTCAACAGAAGAGCAATAAACACCATAAAAATTAAAGTGAATATTTTTGTCTTCATTTTATTAGCACCATCCTTTTTGTTACAGAAAAGTCATCAGCAGATAATTTATAAAAATACACACCACTTGAATAATTCTCAGCATTCCACAAAACTCTATACCGGCCAGGCGGCACAAGCTCATTAACGAGCGATTCAACTCTCCGGCCGGTGACATCATATATGGTGAGGGAAGCCACACATGATGCTGGTATATCAAACTCTATTGTTGTTGACGGATTGAACGGGTTTGGATAATTTTGGGATAGAGAAAATTTATCCGGAACTTCAGAGGATATTTGTTTTATACCAACAATAAATGATGTATCACCATATACAACTCCATCAAGTACGCAACCAAGTAAAGTTGTATTGTCAACGCAAACCAGACTATACCCATTAGCATTTGTAAGACCTATACCCTTTACATATCTTCTCCCCCATCCACCCTCAAAACCTGTAACTCCAAATGTTCTCGATTGCCTGCTGGAACCAAAAATATTTACGTTGTTTGTATCTGTGCATTTATAAGTATTCCATTGTACCGGTGGCTGGCAACGGTACCTTATAGTATCGTTCAAACGCGCTTTCAGGCTGTCTAGTAGTATCTCATCCGGGGTATTAAAACAACCGGCACCCGGAGCATATCTCAATACCTTACCGCTCATTGAGTCTACTCTGAGAAGTGAATCAAGAGGTAATAAACCACTACCGCACGACCCGTAACACGTTAGTGTAATTATAGATGTTTGAACCTGATAATAAGTTTTTCCGTTAATTACAGTTGTGGATATTAACTTTATCTTGTAATATCTACTGCATAAACATGGCGGAGTGATGTTGAATGCACTGCAATGGTAAACCCAGATGTTTCCTGTCTTGAGCGGCAGGAAATCTGTAACATTACCAACTTGCGAATACGCCGCATCCTGAGCAATTAATAATAGAAAACAAACAGAAAAAATTTTAGCGAAAAATAAAATATTATCTTTTCTCATTTAACAAGCACCATCCTTTTTGTTACAGAAAAGTCAGCAGTTGTTAATTTATAGAAATAAACACCACTTGAATAATTTTCAGCATTCCATAAAACTCTATACCGGCCGGGCGGCACAAGCTCATTAACGAGCGTTTCAACTTCCCGGCCGGTAATATCATATAAGGAGAGGGTGACAAAGCTCCGGTTTGGTATATCAAACTCTATTGTAGTTGACGGATTAAATGGGTTTGGATAGTTTTGAGATAACCTAAAGTCAGCAGATATTTCTGTTGAATTAGATTTTATACCGGTTATTGTTGTATCGCCATAAACTATTCCATCTATAACACATCCGTTTAAAGTATAAGTAGTATACTGTGTACCTGACCCGCTCCAATCAATATAATAAGTCATTCCTATGCCTTTTACATATCTGGTTTGGAAAAATATTTCAAAACCCGTAACAGTAAATACTTTGGATGGTCTATTCAAGCCGAAAATATTAACATTTGAAGTGTCGGTACAAATGCTTTTTAATGTACTGCAGTTATATATGCATGAATCCCCTTTTCTTGCAGAAAGACTATCAATAAGCTTTTCATTAATTGACCAATTACATCCGGAGTTCACAACATAATTAAGTAGTCTGCCATTTGTTGAATCAATTCTGAACAATGTTGTATTTATAAGATAATATTTATGCCCATTTTGAATGACTGTTCCGGTTATAGTCTTCTTAAATTGATATATCATTGGAGGTATATTGTGAAAGTAAGTGCATGTCCATGAATTACCAACATTTAATGGATAATATTTCGTCGATACTGTATCTATAGAATAGATTATTTCAGTAAAAGAAAATAGAAATAATATTATAAAAAATATTATCTTCTTCATTTCACAAACACCATCCTTTTTGTTTGTTGGAAGGATTCGGTTTTTATGGTATAGAAGTAAATGCCGCTTGAATAATTAGCGGCATTCCATAACACTCTGTACCGGCCGGGTGACGACACAAGCTCATTAACGAGCGATTCAACTTTCCGGCCGGTAACATCATATATGGTGAGGGAAGCCACACATGATGCTGGTATATCAAACTCTATTGTTGTTGACGGGTTGAACGGGTTTGGATAGTTTTGGGATAAAGAAAAATCTTTTGGTATATTATTACTTAAATGCTCAACAGGAGTCAATCCACCTGTAGTTGTTTTCATTAATATAACTTCACCCGTTGCAGGATAAGGAGAAACCATCCTCCAGCCTGCAACAAAACCAGTACTTGAATTTGCAAATGAAATAAAGCTTAGGTTATGAATTACGCCTCCATTTTGAATCATCCAGTTTATTCCCCCATTCGATGTGTAAGCAACTTTTCCGCTGTCTTTAGTTAACCATCCTTTGTTGTAATCATAGAACTCCATTTTATATGCACCTGAAAATCCTAATGAATAAGCAGCCCAGTTTATACCTGAATTAGTAGTCTTGAAAATATGTGAACTACTGTTCACCCATCCGGTATTGTAATCCCTGAAAATCACATTTCTTAAAGCTATGCTTGTACCAACATTATAAGAAGACCAGTTCATTCCTCCGTTCGTTGTTTTGTAAACATTCCCTAATGCAGCAGAGCCCCATCCTGTATTTGCGTTAATAAAATAAATCGAAAATAAACTAATAGTAGCACACACAGACCAATTATAGCCGGAATTAGTAGATTTATAAATTGATGTATCGGTAGAAAGTAAATATCCGGTGTTAACATCTGCAAAAAACATCTTTGAGAATGCGTTGGTAAGAGAATCTAAATAAACTCTGATAAAATTTGCTCCACCGTTAGTTGTCCAGAAAATCTCCCTGCTTCTTTCACCTGCATCATCCCAATATCCTCCATAGACCCATCCTGTATTAACATTAATGAAAAACAAACCATCTTCGGGAACACCGCTCAAGACCGTGAACCAGTTTAAACCCCCGTTTGTAGTTTTTTGTGTAATACCACCATTGATATGAGCATTTCCAAATCTGGATGTTAAGTATCCTGTTTGGCTGTCAAAGAATTTCAATCCGGTATAACTTGAGGTACCCTGGTATGTATGAAGAGTAAACCATCCTTGTTGAGATGAGATCTCTGAAATAAAACCTAATAAAATAATATTTATTAAAATGAAATTTTTCATTTTATTTTATTAATACCATCCTTTTTGTTTGTTGGAAGGATTCGGTCTTAAAGGTATAGAAATAGACGCCGCTTGCATAGTTCGCGGCATTCCATAAAACTCTATACCGACCGGGTGATACAAGCTCATTAACGAGCGATTCAACTTCCCGGCCGGCAGCATCATATATGGTGAGGGAAGCCACACATGATTGGGGGATTTCAAACTCTATTGTTGTTGACGGATTGAACGGGTTTGGATAGTTATTGTATAAATAAAATTTTTCAGGTATTCCAATATAAACTGGTGCAATACCTGTTATTGTTGTATCACCATAAACTACTCCATCAATTACACATCCATTTAATGTATATGTAGTATATTGAGTACCAGACCCACTATGATCACTGTAATGTGTCATACCAATGCCTTTTACATATCTGGTTTGGAAATAGATTTCAAAATCTGTAACCGTGAAAACTTTAGATGGTCTGTTTAAGCCAAAAACAGTAACATTGGAAGTATCGGTACATTTGCTTTTTAACATACTGCAGTCAAATCTGCACGAATCCCATTTCTTTGCAGAGAGACTATCAACGAGTTTTTCATTTATTAACCAATTGCATCCGGAATTCGAGGAATAAATAAGTAATCTGCCGTTTGTCGAATCAACTCTAAACAATGAAGTATTTATTATGTAATATTTATGTCCATTTTGTATTATGGTTCCGGTTACAACCCTCTTATATTTATATGTCAATGGTGGAATATTGTGAAAATATGTGTATGTCCAGGAATTACCAACGTTTAACGGATAATACTTTGTTGAAATCGTATCGATTGAATACGTTAGATCAATCAATAAAAAAAGAATAATAGTATTAATTATTATTTTCCTCATTTGACCAGCACCATCCTTTTTGTTTGTTGAAAGGATTCGGTTTTTATGGTATAGAAATAAACACCGCTTGAATAATTCTCAGCGTTCCACAAAACTCTATACCGGCCGGGTGATACAAGCTCATTAACGAGCGATTCAACTTCCCGGCCGGTAATATCATATAAGGAGAGGGTGACAAAGCTCTTATTTGGTATATCAAACTCTATGGTTGTTGATGGATTGAATGGATTTGGATAATTTTGGGAAAGAGAAAACTCTTTGGGTATCACTGTTGATGTTTGCTCTATTCCTACCATTGTTGTATCACCATATACAACTCCATTTATAAAACAACCTTTTAATGTAAAGGTAAATGAATAAGGATCTCCTATTACTGCCTGGCAAATACCAAGGTTTTTTGCATATCCTCTTGTGGTTCCATAGATTTGAATAGCATCAATAAAGGTTTTTGTTTTATATCTGAGTGCGGTGCTTACAGTATCAAATCTGAAGCTTAGAGAATCATAAAAAACACGCTTGCCTGTCGGAGTTACTTCACAATGATAAAAAGTATCTCTGAAATTGCTTGCAAGACTATCTTTCAGCTCTTCATAAGGATTTTTGGGACAACCGGGAGCATAAAACCATGAATACAAATTACCATTTACAGAATCAACACTTAACCATCCGTTTAAAAACTCTACGCCTGTAAACAAGTAATATTTTTTCGCGTTCATGATAGTATCCCTGACGATTTGGGCTGCGACTATGCCGCTTCCGGGCAGAGGACCATTCCAGTAAACGTTGTAAATCCACCTGTTCCCAACAGCCATAGGAAAGTAATTTAATGATGTTGTATCAAGAGTAAATATTTCCGGTCCCCAAACTTTATAAATTGCTTTGTTTGTAGATACTATTACAGTATCTCCGCTTCCAATATCTTTTGTTATACCAATTACACGTGTTGATGGGAAAAAGTTATTATTATATAATACCCAGCTTGCCCCTGCATCAATTGACCTGTACAGCCCTGAATCGGAGCCAAGAAATATTATATTATTATTATCCGGCGACACTAATAATGAACGGTACATACCCGGTTTTATGAGATTCCAGTTGTTACCATTTATATCAGATTTATATAATCCTGTTTCATTGGATATGGCATAAATTGCATTGCTTGCAAATTCAATTTGTGTAAATTCTGATGCACCTGTATTATAAAAATTTAATCCGCCATCAGTGCTTTTATAGACCTGGTATCCTGAAACGTAAATATCATCCCTGCGGTAAGGATTAATTTTTATTGGTCCTGTTGGAGCAAAAATTCCGGATATTGTACTGGCAACAAACCATGAATGGCCGCGGTCTGTTGATTTCCAGAAACCCCCGGCAGGTACCATATTATATCCAAAATACATAATTGAATCATTAACAGGGTCAATATCAAATCCAAAGCACTGGTTTCCGGCAAAATCGTTACAAAATTGTTCTAAAGTATCGGATGTTTGCCCCGAGTTGTGTGAAATTCTTGTATCCTGTTTTGGTTCAAGTAAACCGTAACCGCATAAAGCCGGCTCCCTGATTTGAAGAATTAAAGATGTATCGAGAGGCGATATTATGAAATCTAATACATTGGTATAAACATAACTATTGATATTCCAATAACAGAAAAATGGAAACGAATGTAAAAACGAATTGTGAGAAAGAATGTACCAGTTATTTGAGCTTCTGTTATATCTTGCCCAACTCCAGTATCTCTGTTGTACAAAGCTGTTGCTAGAGGCAGGTCTTCCATATTGAATGTATATATCTTTATAATTTGAATTCGGAATATTAAATGCTTTAAAACTCTTTATTCCGCAGGAATCTCCATCAAGTATTTTTGTCGAATACGGCTGTGTATAAGCCGGAAGCGATATTAAAAGTAAACTTAATAGTGTAAATATTTTCTTCATGAGAGTATCATTTAAAAGATTCATGGAATTTTTATTATTCCGTCTTTTCATACTCATCTACTGTCAGTCCCTTATCCCAGTAGAACGTGAATAAGTCTGCCATATGCTCTGCGTAGTCAGGGTTTTTTATTATTATATCCGCGTGCTTTTGCACAGGAATTCTTTTATCTGTCAGGTTAATAAATACTATTTCCCTGTCAAATATTGTTACGTTGGGAATTTTTACCTTTGATAATCTTATCTGTTCACCTGATTTCTGGAATTTAGACAGTACCCTGATAAGGTCTGTGCCGGTAGCGGGTCCCATCTTTCCATCTGTTAATACTTTGAAATCAAGTGATGCCTGGTAAATTGATTTTATTACTCCGCCTTTTCTGATGAATTTGGCTGCTACTTTATCGAACTCTTCTGCAACAAGACCTTTTAACCTGTACATGCCGAGTACTTCATGCTTTGCATTTTTGTAAAGGTCAATATATTTTGAAACACGCTGCTTATTAAAACCACGTATCAGTTCCACATTAATTTCCGGCTTATCCAGGTCATCACTTTTATCAATACTGTAAATTGTGTTCAGCTCTGAGAATGTGTCTTTGAGAAGAGTGACTTTCTTATTGTAATTAGCGTGGTAATCACGCTCCAGTTTATTAAGAATAGCAACAGGGTCAATTATGCGGTATTGAAGTATTGTGTTTGTTTCTATTTCATTGCAGTACCCTTTTTCTACAAATGATTTTAAAATATCATATATAGAGTTACGTATTACCTTTGATTCTTTCGATATATCAGAGGCACTCATCAGCTTGCCTTTTAACAAGACAAGAAAAACCCTCGATTCATATTCTTTGAATCCAAGGGTTTTAAGTTTTTCTATTAATTCGTCTGTTTTCAATATTGCTGTAGCTTTAAACTACTGCAATATAATATATATTTAAACTCTTGTCAACACATACTTTGATTATAACTATAACGGTTATATTTTATTGTATATTTCACGTAAAATTTTATTAAATTTGGATATCAATCAATAAAAATTATGGTCACAATAACTTCTACCTACACCGGCGGTCTCCACTGCGAGGCAGTTCACGGACCTAGCGGAGCAAAATTACAGACCGATGCTCCATGTGATAATCACGGTAAAGGTGAAACTTTTTCACCTACCGATCTTTTTGCAACTTCACTCGGGGTTTGCTATCTCACAACAATGGGTATTTGTGCAGAAAGCCATGACGTAAATATGAAAGGTTCCACTGCAACGGTCGATAAGCATATGAGCGATGACAGACCGAGAAGAATTTCAAGATTGGATATAAAAATCGATTTCTGTGAGGGCATTCCATTTAAGTACAGGGGCTTGCTTGAGGCAGTTGCTATCAATTGTCCGGTATCAAAATCCTTGAATCCGGATATAGAATTAAATTATTCATTCAATTTTCCGGATTGATCGCCTGAAATATTCAGACAGATACAATTTATTTAAAACGGAAAATTCTTATATGTTTCTATTATCCGCTGCAATGCATCGGGTAATATTTTATTATTACCCGTAAAGGGATGGTCAAGAATATAGATAAGAAAAAGCACCATAGAGTTTGTTATTGTCAATGCGGCAGTCATAATATATTGTGCTGATGCCCTGTATGAGCCAAACAAATATGTATACCCGATAGATATAACAGCACCAACAATAACAACAAGCCAGATAATACCGGGAACATTGTCCTTGCTGTCGAGCAGTCGGATACGCCGGCTTTCACTTAGCTCATTGAGACGTTTTAATGATTCCTGGTAAGCATATATGTTGGGAATATTATTAACATCAATTGATAAATAATATTTAAATATATCCTCCAGCACTATCCGGGCGTCTTCACTTCTTTCGCCGTTCTCCATTTTTTGCCATTCATCTTTTACTACAATATAGGCATACTTTAATATCCTGGTTCGTGTTTCCGCTCTTATTGGTTCCGGAAATCCCTCGGAATCAAGGTAAAGGTCAGAGAGCTTATTTGCCTCTGCTTCGATGTTTTCTTTTGAGGTTTCATATTCGGTCCATGCGGCAAAAACAACAAAAGCCAGAAGTACAGCGTAAATTAAACCAAAAGCATTAAAAATAAAGCCGGCTACTTCATGATTCTCTCTCAGCTTCTCCGGTGAATATCTTTTTCTAACTAGCATCAAGCCAAATAATGCAATCGCTACACTAACTGCAACAACTATAAAAAACGATAATGATGATGGAAGATATAAAAGTGCTCTCATCTATAAATAATAAATTTATAAAAAATGATGTGTAAAAATATTATTTATTTCTGGATATTACAAGGGGGAGAGAGGGGTTAGAGAGTTGGAGAGTTTGAGAGTTGGAGAGTTTGAGAGTTTGAGAGTTTGGGAGTTTAGGAGTTGGGGAGTTGAGAGTCATTAACCATAATAAAATATATAAGAATGGATTTTTCAGTTCATAAAGTTTGTATGGTTCGTAAAGTTCATAAAGTTCATAAAGTTTATTAGGTTCATAAAGTTCATAAAGTGTGAAAACCTTATAAACCTTATAAACCTTATAAACCTTATAAACCTTATAAACCTTATAAACCTTATAAACCTTATAAACCTTATAAACCTTATAAACCTTATAAACCTTATAAACCTTATAAACCT
>RPQH01000076.1 GCA_003820375.1 Ignavibacteriota bacterium | reverse complement strand
GAATCACAACTTTTTCATCAAAAAAAAACTTCACTATATCGTTAACTAAAATAGCTATATGAATTTATAATAGTGAATAAATTGTCGCTGAGAACGGTGGAGTTAAAGTGATACTTTAGGGCTGGTTCGGCTCATTTCAGGACACACCCCGTCTTCCGATATCCGCTAACGCTCTATCGGAGTCCACCCCTCTCGAGAGGGGAATTCTTTGATTTTTAAGCTATAAATACCCCTCTCCTCCCAGGTGAGGGGAAAGGGGTGAGGTTTTTTCACCAAAAACTTGACAATGAGCGTTTACTATATTAAATTATATCGGAGATGCTTATATAGCTATATAAGCAAAAGTTGCCGTTCTTTGAAAATATAGAGTTGAATTGAAGCATGTCGTAATATAGCTGCAAAATACTGCTAACGGATTTAGTTAGATTTTGGAAGGATGAAAAAAATATGTATTGAAAAGTGCACTAAAGAGTCAGGAGTTCAAGAGTCAGGAGTTCAAGAGTCAGGAGTTAAAGAGTCGGGAGTGAATATTTTATTTATAAAAAAGGCATCCTTTTTCAAGAACGCCTTTTTAAAATTAGGAATTTTCACTATTTCGCTATCTCATTATTTGATTAGTATCATTTTCTTTGTTTCACTAAAGCTTCCTGCCTCAAGCTTGTAAAAGTATACTCCACTTGAATAATCAGAAGCATCCCATTTAACTTCATAACTGCCTGTATTTTGTTTTTCGTTTACTAATGTTACAACTTCTCTTCCTGCTGCATCAAATATTATAAGCTTTACGTTATTGCTCATTGGTAATTGGTAATTAATAACCGTTGTTGGGTTAAAGGGATTTGGATAATTTTGTTTAAGCTCATACTTCATTGGAATTTCACTTCCGGGTTCATTTATTCCAACCATTATTGACGGCAGAGTTACATACCACGTTCCCTGAATTTCTGCAAGTGAAAGAGCTCTTCCGTAAATTCTGAACTCATCCATTTTCATTCCGCTTGATAGCGAAGATGCAAATGTTGTATGTGCACCAATTGAAATAGGTCCGTTGCCTGCACCTGTATAACCGGGCTGACTAACAGATACAACAAGAGCTCCGTTCTTATATGCTTTTAAAGTCATTGATGATGGGTCCCATACATAATGGATATAAACTGTTTGACCTTTTATAACAGGTACCCTAACATCAGTAGCACCGTTCATTCTAAGCATAATGGCAGTATCAGAAGCGCCGACACCGCCGCTGCCTCCGTAATAAATTCTGAAATTTTGAGTTAACTCACCAAAGAGGTATACAGCATTGCCAGGGTTAGAACCAAGCATAATATTGCTTAACCAGAAACCTATAGTCCATCCGGTTGGCGGTAAATAGAAAGCGGCAGAATCTGTGCACCTGTGAGTTGTACCTGTATTACCTCCTCCGATAAGTGCACTATCGAACATACCGCCGGTTTGTATTGTATGACCCATTACATGAGCTAATTGAGAACCGTTGCCGGGTAAAGCATAATTAGGAGTTATAACAGAACCATTGTTAAATTTAAGATAAAGAATATCAGGCACTTTATAAAGCGTTGCCCAGGAAGGTATTACAGTAAATGTGTTATTACTCATATCTGTTAACGATGAGCCGGCATCTGTAATTCTTATTTTATAATTCGTTGAAGTTGCAGATGGAACAGTCCATACATATTTAAAATTAGATGCAGGTACAGATGCTGCAATTGAAGTCCATGAACTTCCGTTATTAGTAGTATAATCAATTGATATATTATTCGGACCGTTTGCGGACCATTTGATATTAACTGTTTCACCTTGTTGATAAACCTCACCGCCGTTAGGTGTAATTACATTAATAAATTGCTGCTGCCCTCCGCCGCCATCGGTGGTCTTTAATAATTTTCCTCCGCTGCCAACAACATACCCTGTGTTAGCATTAAGCATGAACATCCCATTCAATCCTTCTGTAGTTCCGGAATTTTGCATAAACCATGTTGTTCCTCCATCGGTTGTTTTCATCAGGACTCCGCTAAGACCGCATGAATAAGCTATCATTTCATTTATGGCAGATATACCTTCGAAATTATATGTATATCCAAAAGACGGAACCATATTTACACCGCCGTCAACTGTTTTCCTGAGTGTACCATAGTAAGCATCAAACCATCCGATTTTGCTGTTTACAAAAGACATATCCCAGATATTATTAGTTGTAAATGTATTAATTGGTGTCCAGGATGCTCCGCCGTTTCCGGTTTTAAAAGCAGCACCGGTTAAGCCTGCCGCAAACCCTGAGTCAGTTGTAACAAAGCTTATTGAAAGTATATTTGTAGTATGCACCTGTGTGTAGGTCCAGCTTGAACCTCCGGTTGTTGATTTATAAACTCTGCCTTCGGCATTGGAGAAATAAACATACATATCACTTGGTGCAGATACGGAATAATATGTTCCGGATGCTCCGGGAGATAAAGGAGTCCATGCTGCTCCACCGTTTGTAGTTTTTGATATTGCTGAGTTATCACCGCAGATGTATCCGGTGTTGGCATTAGGAAAATCCATTGAGCGTACAAACCCGGATAAGCCGGAAGATAATGGAGTCCAGTTATTTCCGCCATTAGTGGTTTTAGCTAAGAAGCCGTTCATGCCGCCGATAAATCCTGTGTTTGCATCAACAAAATGCAGGCTTGTAAGGTATGATGTTGTTCCTGTATATAAAGATACCCAGCCTGCCTGTGAATATAGTTTTGAAGAAAATATTATTAAAAATAAAAAGGATAGAAAAATTGTTGTAAATTTTTTAGCATTCATGAGATGAGTTCATAAAAATTAATAAGAGTATATCAAATTAATTTGTGAGGTGTGATTATTCAAGTCAATAGTTTACTGTAATTTCAAACAATTCATTAATAATAATTTAATTAACCTTTATTGTATTCGGGATAGGGGATAATTGAAATCTTCCCATCTTTTTCGAGAACAGCAGCTTAAAGATGAAGAATTGCAGAAATGAGTTATAAGAGTTCAAGAGTTGAGAGTCGAGAGTTAATGACCGGCTAAATGCAACAATACATTCTGCATCTTGTTTGCCATTAACTCCCGACTATAGAGCACTACTCTTCTTTATGCTTAACCAAATACGCATCTACAGATAGCGGTCCTGAGCCCTCTACCATGAAAAATATTAATACCAAAAGCACAAAAGCCGATGTAACATGTTCAATTCCGGAGAAAGATAGATTACCCGGAAAAGCAGTCAATAATAATGCACATACAAGTATCGGCATTTGAAGCAGTATTGCAAACCTTGTTAACAATCCTATTGCTATCAATAATCCTCCGGAGATATTTGCAATAGCTATATAATGCACTATAAGCATTGCATAATATTCCATATTCGGGTCAGGAACCTGAGCTATAATTGATTCGGCATTTCTTATTATATAAATTCCTTTGATGAAGAGTATCAGCCCGAGAATCATTCGCAGAATATCGAGCCATTTTGGATGGTGCCGTTCTGACCAATGGTCAATTCTTTCAAGCAGGTACATTTTTAAACCTCCTTGTAAAATTTGATTAGGAAAAGAAGACCTATTATCTAAATATAGTGCAAATAGTGAAAAGTAAATAGTAAGTTGTAAATATCTAAAATCCCATTTTCCACGTACCGACTTTTCTTAGATTCTTTGGACTATTTGGTAAGGGTAAATACGGACAATTGTAGATTATGCGAAGTGCTTTCCCAAATAGAAATTTGGGAAAGAGATGTAGCTTTAATCTGCAATCTGAAATCTGCAATCTGCAATCAGTAATTTCCAACCTGCAACGTGCAACATACAACCTTCAACTTTTCAGTAACCCATGCACCTTCTCTGCCTGCATCATGAATATTTCTATTTTAGATTGGGTTATTTGCGGATATGGGTTTCCGTCTGATTCTATATATAAGAAGGGGAGCGTTGTCAGTTCAGCCGGATAATGATTTTCCTTAATATTTCCGTGTTTATATTTTCCTTCAAGTGTCATTTCTTTATTGAGAATTGCTTCCGATAACCTGCTTGGCATGCAGTTAAAAGGTCCAATAGAAATTACACCGCAGCAGTCGTCAAGTATTTCGCGTAAAGCCAGCCCTGTTGTAAGAATACTTTCTCCGACAAGTTTTTCCGATATTAAATCACTTGCATATTCCATGGTTTTCTCAATATCAATCATCTCAAATTTATATAAATTTGATTTAGCCAGTATCTTCTTAATTTTTCGTTCCAGGTATTTCTGAATATTATCTTTTATTAAAATCGATGTTTTTTCTTTTATGGAAACATCTTCAATTATGCCTTTTTTTATAAGGTAATTAGAGTAATAAACATATTCGCATATTGGGGCAGTTCTTACTACAAATCCTTTATCAATCAATGTTTTTACAAGGTCACCGCGTGAAAATTCTTCTCTTCTAACATATATCTCTCCGATAAGCGAAATAACTTTTGCTTTCTCAACCGGTTCTTTAAGCTCTATCTTACTTAATGCTTCTGCAAACTGCTCTAGGCGTAAATATATTTGTTTATTGTTGCCCGTTTCAATTTTATATTTAAGCTTTTCCCATTCGTCATTCAGAATATTTTGAGCACTTTCTTTATTTTCTGCCAGGGCTAAAATAACACTTTCAATATCATGTACAACATCAGCTATCAGCAAAGCCTGCCATGCTTTTATGAAGAAATTATTTCCCAGCTCTGAAAATGAAGTCTCGTCATTCATTGAAAGCACACCAACATCTTTCAGCTTCATATCCTTAATTATTTCCTGGAGCATGATAAAATACTGACCCTGCCTGCAAGGTCCATACCCGTGAGGCATAAAGAAGAGAATCTTCTTATCTTTATCTTTTATCTCTTTAATATATTCAACAAGTGAACCTGTAGTTAATATGAATGGCAAACATTCTTTGCATGTTGTTAATCCTCTGCCATATTGCAGTGTTTTGAACTTAGGTACAGGAAGCGGCCTGGCATTAATGCCAAAAGACCTGCACATAGCTGAAAATGCTTCAGTGCTGAATCTTCCCATAGCAGGTATTAATATTTCAAGCTCGGAGGATGTAAGCTTATGCTCTTTATTATCAGTATCAATGATGGAAATCCTGTCACCGCCATGGACTATCTTTAATGTACTTATTTTTTCATCAATATCATTTATTAAGCTGCGTTTATTTAGCTCAAGGTAATTTTTAATAATATCTATTGCGGCATCAATTCTTGTTTCAACTCCTACATCGGCAGAATGACTGTCAAGCTCAAGTGTAAGTGACGGCTTGGAGCCCATTATTTTCCTGAAATAGGAGAGAATGAATGAATCGGGTCCGCAGGAAAAATTTGTAATGAACACACCAAATAATTGAGGATGTGTTTTTACAAAACGGGCACTCTTCAATATTTGCTGTCCGCTGAACCAGTACATATTATCAAATGATGAAAATTCTTCATTCGGTAAAAAGTCATGAGGAATCAAGATTATATCTTTTGATGCTATTTTATGCGGAATATTTAAATTTGCTTCTTTGGCAAATGAATTATAAGTTCTTCCAAACAGCACCATCCCAAACTTTGTATTATCCTTTTCCAGTATCCTTAAAGCTTCTTTGCCTAATTCCTTAAACTCTGCCTGCATTCTGCTGTACGCATCAAAAGCAAAGCTGAATGCCTCTGCACTTGTGCTTTTATTTGCACCCAGGGTTTTTCCAATATCCTGGAATACTCTTTTTACTTCAGAATGCGCCATTGCAAAATCGATAACAGGGGATAAGATTGGCGGAAGCTTTTCTTCTTTAAACGAAGTACGCAGATAATAATTCTCACCCTGCACAAATACACAAAGGCGTTTGTATTTATGCCCGTCGTTATAATCCATTTGTGTTATATGCGGCAGGAAAATGTAATCAACTTTTTTATCCAGCAGGTCCTGGAAGAATCCGTGTGCAATTTCAACAGGATAGCAAAATGCAGAACGAATCTTATCAATTCCTTCAGATGCAATTTTATCCGATAACACAACTTTAAATCCTAAACGAGCAAAGAAATTATAATAAAGCGGGTACAGTGTATTTGTCTGGAAGCTCTTCGAAATACCAATTGTTTTACCGGTACCATTAGGATACTTTACATATTTTTCGTAAACCAGCTCCTGCCTTTTATCAACATAATCATTATCTTCAGTTTTTATTTTAATATGATGACGCTGGTTATAATATTTACTGCATGCCCCGCCAAAAGGATATTTTTTTCCTTCAACTTCGTAAATGGAAATGCCGCATTTCCTGTCACATTTTTCAGCACCGCCTGCACAGATGAAATCTTTCTTATGTTCAAATTCACGGTTAATCAATTCATCTAAAACAAATTCTTTTTTATCCAGCAAACCAAGCTCGATTCTTTTTTTCACTTCAAGTGCAACACCGTAAGCACCCATCAAACCGGGCTCGGGGGGAACAATGATTTCTTTGTTTACAAGGTTAGCCATTGCATAAGGCACGGCTTTATTATAGCATACGCCGCCCTGCATAAATATCTTCCTGCCGGTTGGCTTATTGCCTTTTACCCTGTTCACATAGTTCATGCATATGGAATAAACCAATCCTGCAACAATATTTTCTTTTGAAGCACCCTCATGACTTGCAGTTTTTATATCACTTGAAATAAATGCCGCACACTGGTCATTGAAATTTAAAGGTTCCTCTGCCTGTAATGCTATATCTCCAATATCGAGGTAATTGATGTTCAGTGTTTCTTTTGCTGATTCTTCAAGGAATGAACCTGTTCCTGCAGAGCAGGCTTCGTTCATAGCATAATCACTTGCAATACCGTTTGTAAGATGAGTATATTTTGCATCCTGTCCGCCGATTTCAAATATTGTATCTACATCTTTATCAAAATGTGCCGCTGCTACTGCATGAGCTATAATTTCGTTTACTACACCATCTGTCAATGCATGAAGTGCCGAAATATGCCTGCCTGAACCTGTTGTACCAAGACCTTTTATTTTTACAGGAACGTTTATCTGGCTCTTTAATTCCTTGTAACATTCGATGGATGCTCCGACAGGATTCCCGTTTGTCCTTAAATATACAGTGGCAAGAACTGCATCATCTTCACATCTTGTTATAACTGCTTTTGTGGTTGTTGAGCCGATATCCAAACCTAATATGCAAATATCATTTTCTTTTGCTTCCTGCCTGTTAAACTCTTTGAACACAACCATGTTTTTGCTTTGGCTAAGCGGCAGAAGAGTGGAAAAGTTATTATAATTTGCCTTAAAAATATTGTTCTTGTCAATTATCTCACCTTTTTCAAGCCCTATAAGGCTTGCTCCAAGTGCTTCGAAATAAGTAGCTTCACCGGGAATGTAAAGCGAAGGGTAATCTTTTTTGATAAAATCAATTACACTTTTATTCTTTGATACTCCGCCTACGGCTATTACATTTTTTGATTTTTGCTTTGAAAGCAGTTCTATTGTTTTATCGGCAATCATTTTGCAAAGTCCTGAAACAACTTTGCCTTTTTCTATTCCTTTATTTAATGCATGAGTACAATCGCTTTTACAGAATACACTGCATCTGCCTGATACTGTATAATGCTGCTCACTATCGGCAAAGCTTAATGCTTCTTCGATGTTGAGATTCATTCTGCCAATTTGCTGGAGGAAAAATTCACCTGTACCTGATGCACATTTATTACCTGTGATAACACTGTCTATTGTTCCTTTTTCCGATAAAAGATATAAGATAAAATTCTCGCCGCCAAGACTTATCAGGCATCTGAATTTACCCTGAAGATTTAAATATTTTATAGATTCTTCAATTGTCTGCGGCTCGGGGATAGTGTAACCTTTAATTAAATTCTTAAATTTTCTGCCGGTAATGGTAACAGGTAAATAAGGTGTATCTATAGCATTGAAGTATTCGGATATTATCTTCCGGGGGTTGCCTTCATGAATAAGAGAACGGAAAGAAGAAATTTTTGTAATATTTTCTTCCCGCTCAGTTATAACAAAGGATATAGTTGAAGCACCTATACAGATGCCAAGTGATTTTTTATGCATTTAGCGAAACTAATGATAAAATATGAAAATATCTTTAACAAACCAATATAACTAAGTAAAATAACAAAATTTGAAGTTGTATGAAAGGGGAAAGGGGAGAATTAAGAATGAGGAATAAAAGCATCAGTTCCAAGTCTTATCTTACACGCTATAGGGACAATCATAGGTGTCAAGTATTCATCGGAGATGAATAAATTGAAGGTTCCGATAAAACCGGTATTTCTTATCGATAAGTTAAAATCTCATATTCTGCTATGTCGTCTTCTAAGAGAAATATTCTTATTTAAAAAGCATTAATAAGGAATGTTGGCAGTACGAAAATATACCTGTTAATTGCAGTTCTAATGAAGCTAACGCTTGCGTCAGGGTCATTTGTTGAAAAGAAGAGAACATTCTTATCTACTTCATTCTTCAATAACCCTGTATTTTTTTTTACCTTCAAGACCGACCAGACACTGCACCTGAAAATTTTTAATAAAAATCCGTTTTTTAATTAACCAATAAAGTGAGAATTAACAAATAATTACAATGATTTGTATTAACTGATTAATTGATTTTCGGAATCCAATATATAAGTTAATATTTTGCAGTCTTAAATGTTTATATTTGCATATATGAAAAGGAAAAGTCCACACGATTTATATGCATTTTCTTGTTTAAGTCCTAAAGCCACCGGATTACCAATGGTTATTTGGATTTCATGTAAATATGAAACAAAATCTCCTTGCAATATCAAAGTTCAAAATAAGATTGGTGAAATAATTAAACCATATGAATGGATAAGTGTAACAATTAGCGTAAACCCAAGAGTGATCGGAAGGCATAAAATTAAGTATCTCGACTTAGTCAGGAAATTTATCTTGTTAAATAAGAAAACATTGTTAGACCAATGGAATTATAAAACAACAAGTGATGAAATGATTGGGTTAATTAAGAAAATTGATTTTTGTTAATTATTGAAATTTACAGTTTTATTAAAAATTTTTCTAAACGTGTTATATAAGACTTAACACTATTTTTTTAAAAATTAAAAATAATAAAGGAGTAAGTAACATGGAAGAAATAACATTAAATTGGCAAGGTCCCTTAGCTTGTTTCGATGAAATTAATCCTGAGCAGAGTATTTTTGTTAAGGAGGAATATGCAAATAAAGCGGGTATATATCTTTGGACTTATATGTTTAACGATAATTATTATATTAATTACGTTGGACAAACAATGCATTTAGGAGATAGAATAAGTGATGAAATTAAAGATGTTTTAATTGGAAAATGTTCGTTTGTTTATAATAATAAAGAAGGTATAAAAGTTTATGATTCTATAGCTGGATTTTTAGCGTTTCTTAAAAACTACAAAGATATTTCCACAAAAATGTTTGAATTCATTATCAAATCTAAAATTTATTTTGCTCCAATTGATGAAAAAAATATAAAACAAACGAAAAAAATAGAATCCGCTTTTATTAGTAAATTAATGTGCCTATATAGAGATCAAGAGGAAGAAAAATTACTGACTAACTGTGGAATTAGCAGATATGGCGATGGTGATTTAACAGTAAAATCTAATTGGGCAAATGTAAAGCCAATACCTTTTTTAGCAGATAAATTAGAATACATTGTATACTAAACAATTTAACCTAAGAATATTTCCATAAACAAGCATTATTTTTAATATAAATCCATTTATCAGTTTATCAGTTTATATATTATTAGTAGTTCAGTATTTTCTACAAAGTGTTGTGACATATACAATCAATTAAAAATTTTTTGTCAAGTTAATTTATGAAAAGTTTTGAAGAAAAATATTGGATTACACCTGATGGGGAATTGATAAAATTAGAGGATTATAATATAAGAGAGCATTTCAAGTTTTTCAATTCTTCTAAAAGGGGAATTTCCTTCAAAAAGGAATTTGGCTTTGATAAGATAATTATGCCTAAAGATATGGGTTTAATTCTTAGTAAGGGATTTATAAGAATTTTGGTCATCGGTGAAATTATTAATATCTCTTATGCTGCTGAATCATCGAGCAATTGCATTCCGGTATCCCCTAAAGCTGTAAAAGAATTATTAGCTTTTATTTCTAAAAAGAATAATATAATAAATGAGGTTCAATATGATGTATTTATTGAAACAAAAACATTTTCAAAAATTTGTTCTTTAAATGACTTTCTAGATTTTTTTGAATAATACTGACATTTGCATCTTTATCAATTCAATATGAATAAATTAAATGAATCTGTCTTCCAATTCAAAATCGCACTTCAGGTAATTACCCCTGAAATCTGGCGGAGAATTCAAGTGCCTGCTGATTATAATTTTTGGGATTTGCACATAGCAATTCAGGATGCTATGGGCTGGTATGATTACCATCTTCATGCATTCAATCTAAACAAGGAATTTAAAACAAGAATGGTTAAAATTGGCATACCTGATGAATTATCGGAAGACTTTATTTCAGGCAGGAAAGTAAAATTTCTAAATATTTTACTAAGGAAGGCGAAGAAGTTGAGTACACTTATGATTTTGGCGACAACTGGATGCATACAATAACATTTGAGGATATAAAGAAGAGAAAAAAGAATTTGAAGTATCCTAAATGTATTGAGGGTGAAAGAGCTTACCTGCCGGAAGATTGCGACAGTGTTCCTGGCTATTATGAGTTGTTAAAAATATTAAAGTCCGGAAAGGGTAAAGAATACAAGGAAAAAGTTTGGTGGCTGAAAAATCATATTGTAAATTATTATCCTTACAATCCTGATTCTTTTGATTCTAAAAAAGTAAAGTTCTTTGACCCCGATGTAAGATGGAACATGGCATTTAAAAAATCATAGTTGGAGTTAGATCGTTAATGAGTAGGATTGGATGATTCCTCTTCTCGCAAGTATTCATCAGACGTCCTGTACTGGTTACGGTTATTAACCCTGCAAGCCGGAAAGTTGACAAGGGGTACGAGGGTAATTAACGGTTCGGTGTTGTTAATATGGTTTATCATGTAATTAATGTTCATCATTATCTATATCAGTGACCCCTTGCCTTACAACAATCACAAATCTTTCTTAGTGTCTTATTGTCTTAGTGGTTTAAAATAAGCTGTGGTTACTCAACTAACCAAATCCCGTCATTGTCTTATTATTACCGCATGTGAATTTATTCCACAAAATGACATGAGTTGGTCAGTTTTCAGGGTGGATTAGGGTTGTTTATTTGCAGACTTTGGGTTGTTTTCTGTACAAAGCCGGCTAAAAATTCATCAAAAATCCCCTTAACTCATTGCAGTATAAGCAGATAACTCTGTCAGAGGTGTAAGATTTTCGAAGAAATATTTGCGATTTTGACCGGGAATCGCCACTTTTTTCGAAAAACAAATCTTCACTATTCCGTTAACTGAGATAGCTATATGAAATTATAATAAGCGAAAATTTGTCGCTGTTGTAGGAGAGTTCAAGATTTACTCGAAGCTAATCCGGTTCATTTACAAACACACCCCTTCCGCTTCGCTCCCTCCCCTCTCGAGAGGGGAATCCTTACCTGCTTACTCTTCTATTTATCATAAATGCTTAAAAAAGCACTCTAAACACTCTATACACTCAACACACTCCGCACTCATACAACTATTTTGAGATAAAACTTGATTATGAGCTTTTACTATATTATTTTATATAGTGATAATGAATATCACTCATTTTCGTTCTTTGTTAATTTCGAAATAAAATAATGCACGTCGTAATATATCTGTAAAACTATGCTAACGACTTTAGTTAGATTTTGGAAGGTTCAAAAAAATATGTACTGAAAAATGCACTATATCAAATTTTCAGTTATAACATCATTCAATAACAGTAACCTGTAACCTGTAACAATTTCTTCTACTCTCCAATCACTGTTACCACTATCCTTCTTCTTCCGCCGTGGTTTCTGTGCTCGCATAAATATATTCCCTGCCATGTACCAAGATTAAAATCTCCATCTGATACGGGAACACTAACACTGCTGCCAATTATGGTAGCTTTAATATGAGATGTCATATCATCAGGTCCTTCAGCTGTATGCTCATAATAATCAGCATCTTCAGGTACGGCAATATTGAAATATTTTTCCATATCGCTTCTTACATCAGGGTCAGCATTTTCATTTATGGAAAGTGATGCAGATGTATGCTGAATGAAAATGTGAGCAATTCCGGATTTAAAATCTTTTAATGCCGGTATTTTATCAAGCACTTCCTTTGTTATTAAATGGAATCCCCTTTGTTTTGCAGATAGCGTTATTTCTTCCTGAATTACCTTCATTATTTAATTCCTCCGTAAATAGCATGACCGGCTTTCATCCAGAATACATCTACATTTTTAAATCCGGCGTCTTTAAGCCAATTCAGCTGTTCATGTATTGTTGAAGGTTTGTCATAATCATCAAAATATTTAAAATAATTCCATTCACTTTTTACAAATTCTTTATAAAAGCCTGTGTCACCATCTAACTCCTGTGAACGGTATTCAACATATTTATCCCACAGGTTACCTGCATATGTGTTAGCAATTTCCGAGGCAGGCTGAATAATATCTGCAATTATAAAGCTTCCTCCCGGTGCCAGCATTTTGTACACATCTTTAAATAGAACCAATTTCTCTTCACCTGTTAAATGATGTATGCCAAAGGAAGAAACAACAGCATTTATAGAAGAGTAATTTTTTCTCCATGCCTTTGAAGCAAGATCAAACACTACAGGATTGAACCTGTCTCCAAAAGGTTTTAATCTTGATGAAGCTTTCGTCAGCATTTTTTCAGAGCCATCGAGACCTGTCAATTTGCTTCCGGGATAAGCTTCAAGGATTGCATGAGCTAATAATCCATCACCGCAGCATAGCTCAACAACAGTGAAATCTCCCTTTACCGGATTGATTAAAGTGCAAATAGTTTCAATCTGCAGGTCACGTTCTATTACATAATATTTGCTTTTATCAATGTAGAACCTGGAGTTTTTTTCACTCCAGAGGTTTTTACTTTCTTCCATAATCAGAAAAATTTGTTATTATTCAATTTATCTTACTCAAAGATTAGGAAATTAAACATGCATCGAGTTATTAATTTCAGTTATTTGCTTATATATTTTGTTGTAAAAACAGTATATATCTGTAAAAATATATATTTTATTAATATAATAAAATAGAATATTACTTTGAAACTGCTATCAATTTTGAATATATTTGTAAAATTATATCCAGAAAGGTAACAATTTAAATGTTTAAGAAATATGCTGTTATTGCAATATTTGCGTTCTTTTTGATTTCTATAGCTTCCTGCGGGAAAAAAGATGAAAATACCGATATTAATAAAACCGATACTTCTAAGATTTCTCAGATTATAAAAAAAGATTCCGTAACCGGTAAAGACAAAGTTTTATTTAAATACACCGGAAAACCGGGTGACAAGCTTTTTTACAAATTAGTTGCAAAAATATCGGATACGCAGAATAATCCCGAAACTAAAGGACAGGATTTAAAAAATGATAATGAATCTATATTTTATTATTGGAAAGAAGTTGAAAGCGTTGATGATAAAGGTGTAATTACCTTTAGTATAAAGATTGATTCGATAATTGAAAAACAATCACTTGGTGAACAGTCAATTACATATAATTCAAATGTATATGATACTGTAAGGTCAAGCCAGGGCTCAATGTTTTATAATGCTTTAATTTATCAGCCTTTCAAAATAAGACAGTCTCCTGACGGTAAAGTTACAGATATTTTTGCACTGGAAAATGTTTATGATAACCTGTTTAAAATTCTTGGTGATACAATAGATGAAAAACAAAAAGAAGGAATTAAATCATCCTTAAGCATGCAGTCTGTAAAAGATTTTCTGCAAAGTGAACTCCAGATTTTCAGTAAAGATTATATTCAGGTTGATTCAAGCTGGCAGTTTTCCCAGGATGGACAGGTATTTTATTTCAATATAAAAAACAACATCAAGTATATATTAAAATCTATTGATAATGTAAACGGACAGTATATTGCAAATATTGATGGAATTGCAAGTACAGATTTTCTTGAGAAAGAAGTTAAAGATAAAAGCGGTACGGCAAGAATAGATGAATCAAATTCAAGCGGTACAGGTACAGTCAAAATAAATCTGTCAAGAGGTTGTGTTCAGACCAAAGAGACAACTATTAATGTGTATATAGCTTATACAATAAGTTCCGGCGGTCAGAGTGCAAAAGTAAAAAGAAATGTTACTCAAAACTTCTCTGTAACACTATTGAACTAAATTATGTATGAAAATCTTGTAGTTGTAGATCATCCTTTAGTAGCTGATTATATAACAAAAATAAGAGATAAAGAAACCAATACAAACGATTTCCGGAAGTATGTTGATAAGCTTTCATTAATGCTTGCTTACGAATGCGGGAAAGAGCTTTTAGTCAGGAAAAAAGCTATTGAGACACCACTAACAAAATGTACCGGAAAATATATATGCCAGGATATAATTTTAGTTCCTGTACTTAGAGCAGGGCTTGGTCTTGTTAATGGATTCACTAATATTTTCCCTGATGCTGTTATAAGCCATATGGGAATATACAGGAATGAAGAGAACCTTCTTCCGGTTAAATATTACTTCAGATTTCCAAGGGAGAACACTCCGAAAAATTCAATAGTGTTCATACTTGACCCGATGCTTGCGACAGGAGGCAGTGCCGAATGTACAATTTCAGAGATAAAAAAACTGGGAATGAAAAAGATAGTTCTTGCCAGTCTAGTATCGGCACCAGAAGGAGTAAAAGAGCTTCGGAAACTGCATAAAGATGTAAAGGTCTATACATGTGCACTCGATAATAAGCTTAATGAATTCGGATATATAGTGCCCGGACTCGGCGACGCAGGTGATAGATTATTTGGAACTTAAAGAAATTTTGCACTATTCCAATTATAAAGGGATTGAGTGATTTATGATACTTAGCACATTATATAAGAAAAAGCTTGATGAACTTCTATTAAACTGCAGAAGGAATTTAAATGAATTTGACGAGAACCTCATTGTAAATGCTTTTAAATTCAGTTTAAACGCGCATAAACTGGATAAGAGGGCATCCGGCGAGCCATTCGTTGTACATCCGTATGAAGTTGCAAGTATCATCGCCAAAGAAATCCCTCTTGATGATATTACCGTAGCAAGCGGTTTGCTGCATGATGTTATTGAAGATACAAAATTTACATACCAGGATGTAAAAGAGGAATTCGGACAAACCATTGCAGATATTGTAGACGGTGCTACAAAGATCGAGGGAATGTTCGAGAACTACGAAACCAAGCAAGTCGAAAATTACCGCAAGATGCTTTTATCTATGTCAAATGATATCAGGGTAATACTGGTAAAGTTTGCCGACAGGCTGCACAATATGAGAACGCTTGAATATCTGAGCCCTGAACGCCAGGTAAGAATGGCAAGGGAGACAATGGAGATATATGCACCTTTATCACACCGCTTAGGTTTATCACGTGTAAAAATTGAGTTTGAAGACCTGGCATTTAAATTTCTTGACAGGCAGTTCTACAGCGAACTTGCTAAAAAAGTTATTGCAAAAAAACGCGAACGTGAAGCATACGTAAGTAAATTTATACAGCCTATCAAAGCCGCTCTTCTAAAAGACGGTTTTAAATATGAAATAAACGGCAGGGCAAAACACCTCTATAGTATTGCAAAGAAAATGAAGCTGAGAAATAAATCTTTTGAAGAGATTTATGACCTTTTTGCAGTACGAATTATTCTTGATACGCCAAATAAAAACGATTGTTTTACAGCATATGGAATGTGTTCGGAGATTTATATTCCGGTACCCGAACGCTTTAAGGATTATATTTCATTACCTAAGAAAAACGGCTATCAATCCATTCATACAACGTTATTAGGACCTGAAGGCAAGATGGTTGAAGTGCAGATACGCACACAGGATATGCATGAGGTTGCTGAAAAAGGAGTTGCTGCTCACTGGAAGTATAAAGAGAACATTAACTCCAATGATAAGCAGATGGAAGACTGGATTACATGGATAAGAGAAATGTTCGAAGGCAGCTCAAAAGATTCTACTCCAAAGCAAATACTTGAAAGCTTAAAGCTGAATCTTTACCAGGATGAGATATATGTATTTACACCCAAAGGTGAATTAAAAATACTGCCTGTCAATTCATCACCGGTTGATTTTGCATTTGAGATACACACGGAGGTTGGCTATAAATGCATTGGTGCAAAGGTAAACGGTAAGATAACACCGCTAGATACAAAGCTAAAAAGCGGGGACCAGGTTGAAATTATAACTTCAAAAATAAAACGCCCAAATAAGGACTGGGAAAAATTTGTTGTAACTCATAAAGCTAAATCCGAGATACATAAATGGATAAATAATGAGAAGCGGAAAAAAGTAGATCTTGGCAGGGAAATGTGGGAGAAAAAACTGAAGAAGATGAAGCATTCATTATCTGAAGATGAACTTATTAAGCTGTTACACCGCCTTCGTTTCGAAAACTTACAGCATTTTTATTTCTCTATAGCCGATAATAAAGCTAATGTTGATGAGCTTTTTGAAATACTGAAAGATAAAAACAAGCTTTTGAGCGGAGAGATAATTTCTCCTTTAGTAAAACCTCTTGACAAAAAAGATATTGTAAAAGAAAAAGAAGTTCAGGCAAACCTGTTTGAGACTTACATAAAAACTGCACGCTCAAGCAAGAGCAATATTATTGCTTCAGGTGATGTAAAAGACCTGATGTTCTCTTATGCAAACTGCTGCAACCCGATTCCCGGTGAAGATATTATTGGCTTTATCACAAAAACTGAAGGTGTTAAGATACATAAGAAGTCATGCAAGAACCTGACAAACCTTTTTCTCATGGACCCCGACAGGTTGATTGATGTTCAGTGGCCTGAAGAAACAGAAGACGAGTTCTTTGTAGGAATTAAAATAGATGGTGAAGACCGCCCCGGTATGCTTAATGCTATTACACAGGTAGTTTCTTCGTATGAAAACACAAATATTAAGAGTGTTAATATTGCTTCAAAAGGCTCTACATTTGAAGGTACGGTTATATTAATGGTTAAAAATATAACCCACTTAAACCAGCTTCTTGATAAATTAAGAAATCTTGGAGGAGTATTTGAAGTAAGAAGGTTTGAAGAGTAAGAACTAATTTAAGATTCTTCAATAATTTATTTCACTCATTTTGTACATCCCGGTATAAATACCTTTAACTATCCGGCAATAATATACATAGAACGATATAAATTCATATTACAAGAGAAAATTTTTTAATTCTTAAATAATATAAAATATAGGTATATTTATTCAGAAAATTATAAATAAAAATATGAAAAGGCATACTAAAACCATTGTATTTCTCCTATTTATAGTATTATTCTCATTAAGTTTTATTAACGCAGGTAAAGAACATATATCCGCAGTAAAGACCACCGCAGATACACTTGTAAAACCCGGTGAGAAGCATTTTAAAAACCTGAAAATGCTCACAAATGGCGGTGAGAATGCAGAAGCTTATTTCTCCTATGATGGAGCAAAGCTGATTTTTCAATCAACAAGAAATGAACTCGGATGTGACCAGATATTTACTATGAATATTGACGGCTCGGACGTAAAAATGGTCAGCAACGGCAAAGGCAGAACTACCTGTTCGTACTTCATGCCGGATGATAAACATATAATGTATGCTTCCACTTTTAAGGGCGGTGATAACTGTCCTCCTAAACCGGATGCATCAAAAGGATATGTCTGGGCTTTATATAATGATTATGACCTGTATGTTGCAGATGCTGATGGTTCAAATATTAATACTTTGAGCGCATCATCCGGCTATGATGCCGAAGCTACTGTTTCTCCTAAGGGTGACAAGATAATATTTACTTCTACCAGGGATGGTGATATTGAGCTTTATTCAATGAATCTTGATGGAAGCAATGTTACCCGCCTCACACACGAAACAGGATATGACGGTGGTGCTTATTTTTCATATGACGGAACTATGATAGTTTATAGGGCATCAAGACCAAGCGAAGGTGAAGAATTAAATAACTATACTGCTCTTCTCAATGAAGGATTAATAAGACCGCATTCGCTTGAAATTTTTGTCATGAATGCTGATGGAAGCAATAAGAGACAGGTTACAAACAACGGTTTCGCTAATTTTGGACCTTACTTTTTCCCTGATGGCAAGAAAATTATTTTCTGCTCAAATCTTGGTGACCCCAAAAGAAGAGAATTTGACCTTTATGCAATAAACATAGACGGAACAGGGCTTGAGCAAATAACATTTAATGATACTTTTGATGGTTTCCCGATGTTTTCAATGGATGGAAAGAAATTTGTATTCTGTTCAAACCGTTTTAATGCTAAGCAGGGAGAGACAAACGTGTTTATTTGTGACTGGGTGGAGTAGTTTGTTAAGTTTATTAAGTTCTTTAAGTTCGTTAAGTTCTTTATCCGCCCAGGCGGATTGTTAAGTTCTTTATATAGAATATAAAAATAAATATAATATTAATTTTATTGTAAAAACATATTTGATTTATAAGCATAATAATAATCATGAAAACAACATATAGATATTTCATTTTATCGATATTCATAACTGCAGCGGCGTTTTCTTATTTCCAGCCGCAGGGCGGGAACAATGATATCACTGCTGATGATGTACTAACACATATAAAATACCTTGCAAGTGATGAACTTGGCGGCAGATTCCCCGGTACACCCGGTGATTCTCTTGCAATTGAATATGCTATCGGGCAGTTTAGTTCATACGGCTTAGCTCCTGCCGGTGATGATGGGTTCAGGCAGAGATTCAACTTCAATGCAGGTATTGAAATGGGCAGCGGTAATAAACTAAATGTCAAAAGTAAAAAAGATGACATGGTTCTTGAGTTCGGAAAAGATTTTACTACATACGGCTTTTCTTCTATAGGTGAAGCAAGCGGTGAGCTTGTATTCTGCGGTTATGGAATTAATTCTGCTGACCAGAAGTATAATGACTTTGAAGGAATTGATTTGAAAGATAAGATTGCTGTTATAATGCGATATTCACCGGCAGGTGAAAGCAATCCTCATGATAATCCTTTCTATAATAATGAAATGCCGCGTATGAAATGTACGCTTGCCAAAGATGCAGGTGCTAAGGGTATAATCATTGTAACAGGACCTGAGAATGATGATGACGAGCTTGCAAAGCTCAGAGTTTCAGCATCAAATGAAGTTGTTGGGATACCTGTTGTTAATGTAAAAAGGGAAGTGATTGATAAATTGATAACACAGCAGGGTAAGAACTTCAGTGATATACAGAAGGGAATTAACAGTTCTAAAAAACCAAATTCATTTGTATTATCCGGCTGTACTGCAGCTATCAAAACAGATATAAAATATATACCGTCAAATACTGCTAACGTTATCGGCTACCTTGAAGGCACCGACCCTGTGCTTAAAAACGAAGTAATAGTAATTGGCGGACATATGGACCATCTCGGTGACGGTATGCATTATGGCTCAATGAATGAAACCGGTAAACCTGTAATCCATAATGGTGCTGATGATAATGCTTCGGGCAGTGCCGGTGTGATGGAAGTTGCTCAGAAGATGGCTTCAGAAAAGAACTTCAAGAGAAGCTACCTGTTCATGTTGTTCAGCGGTGAAGAAGCCGGTTTACTCGGTTCTTCTTATTTTGTAAAGAGTGAGCTGTACAAAAAGTATAACATCGTTTGCATGCTGAACATGGATATGATAGGCAGAATGACCGATAATAAACTGATTGTTGAAGGTGCAGGTACATCATCAATCTGGAAACATGCAATTGATTCGCTTAATAATATTAAAGAAAATTTAAATCTTACATTCAAGGAAGAAGGTTTCGGACCGTCGGATCAGTCGAGCTTTTATTCTAAGAATATGCCGGTGCTTATGTTCTTTACCGGACTTCATCCTGATTACCATAGGCCATCAGATGATTGGGATAAAGTAAACTATGAAGGTGAAGCAAAGATATTGAACCTGGTTTATTTAACTGTTGTGTATTTAGATAACAGAACTGAGAAACCTGATTACGTTCAGGCGAAACAGGAAAAAGAACAAACCATGACCGGCTTTAAAGTAACCGTTGGTATAGTACCAGACTATTCTTCAAATGCGGAAGGTCTTCAGATAATGGGTGTAAAGCCCGGTGGTCCGGGTGAGAAAGCAGGCATGCAGGCAGGAGATGTGGTTATTAAACTGGGTGCACGTGATATTAAAAATATATATGATTATACAATGGCACTTGGTGATTTTAAACCGGGTGATGTTACTGAGATTGTTGTAAAGAGAGGAACCGAGACATTAACAATGAAGATTGAGTTTACCAAGAAATGAAAGTAAGTTAAGAAGTAAGAAGCGGAGTGTTTCTACTCCGCTTTTTTTATTAATATACTACTTTAATATTTTAGCGCCGGTTGTTTGCAGTACAAATGTTTTCTGAGGTCCTTTTATGTCTTCGGTTTTCATAGTAGGATTCTTTGATTCTTCATTCATGTGCTTTGCATGTTCTTCGGTCTCTTCTATAACTTTGAATGTACCTGCTGCAGTCACTTTTCCCTTTGCATCTTTAGGGAAAAAGAATTTATGCATGGTTGATATCCTCATTGAGTTTGTACCGTCGGTTAACATCATCCAGCATCCTGCTGACTGGCATACATCTGTAATGTCTCCTGTTATCTTAACTACCTTGCCGCTGTAATCATCCGGTTTTGCAAGCAAATCTGTTATTGTTACTTCAGCTATATCACCGCTGCTGAAATCATCGCCATATAAAACACCGTCATCCATTTGTTTGCCTTTTACTTCAATAACTTCATCCTTCTTCTCGTCTTTCTTTTCGTCTTTATTATCCTGAGCAAATGATACTGTAATAAAGCTTAATAATAAGAAAGCACTTATTATGCTAAGTATATTTTTCATGTTTACCTCCTCCTTTAGTTCTTTTATTGGATTAAATTTGCATCTAAATTAGCAAATATAATACTAATATTCCGTCCAATAATTTATACTTTACAGGAACTTATTGCAGGTTTTGGTTTAATTGAAGCTATAAATATAAACGGGTGAATAAGTCCACCCGTTAATAATATCTGATTCGAATGTTATTCCTAATATTACTCCACGGTAACACTCTTAGCCAGGTTTCTTGGCTGGTCAACATTACATCCCCTCAGCACTGCAAGGTTATAAGCAAACAATTGCAACGGAATTGTCGTTAAAATTGGGCTTAAAAACTTACACGTTGATGGTATCTTAATTGAATAATCTGAATATTCGTCTATATCCGTATTGTGCTCATCGGAAATTGATATGACAACACCTTTCCTTGCTTTAACTTCGCGTATATTGGAAATAATTTTGTCATATGTAGAATCCTTTGGAGCTATAACAATAACCGGCATATTGGCATCTATCAATGCAATCGGTCCGTGCTTCATTTCTGCTGCAGGGTAACCTTCTGCATGGATGTATGATATTTCCTTTAACTTTAATGCACCTTCTAATGCAACAGGGAAGTTATAGCCTCTGCCAAGATACAGCATATGCTGGCAGAACTTGAATACTTTGGCTATTTCTTTTATCTTGTCGCTCTGGTCAAGAATCATCTTTATCTTATCGGGTATCCTTAGCAGCTCATCGGTTATCTTTTTAATTTCATTAGGAGGCATCAGGCTTTTATGCTGTGCTATCAATAATGAAATTAAAGCTAAACCTGTTAACTGTGATGTGAATGCTTTAGTTGAAGCAACTCCAATCTCGGGACCTGCATGCGTATAAATACCTGCGTCTGTTTCCCTTGCAATTGTACTTCCAACAACATTCACAATTCCGTAAACATCAGCGCCGCGTTTTTTTGCTTCTTTTAATGCGGCTCTTGTATCTGCTGTTTCACCGCTCTGGCTGATTACGAACATTGAGTCACCCGGATAAACTATCGGGTCTCTGTACCTGAACTCTGATGCATATTCCACTTCCACCGGTATCCTGCACATCTGCTCAATCATATATTCACCTACAAGACCTGCATGCCATGCAGTACCGCAGGCTGTAATTATTATTCTCTTGGCAAAAGCCAGCTTATCAACAACATTGGTTAATCCGCCGAGCTTTACCAATCCGTTATCTTTCCTTATTCTTCCTCTCAGCGTGTTCATAATAGATTCAGGCTGTTCGCATATTTCCTTATGCATGAAATGTTCGTAACCGCCTTTTTCTATCTGCTCTAAGTCAAATGTAATCTCTTCAAGTGCGCGTTCAATCTTTTCATCGCCAATTGTTTTTATAGAAAAATTATCACATGTAACTGTAACCATCTCGCCATCAAGCAGGTAAACAACCTGTCTCGTATGAGGTATTATTGCAGTCGCATCGGATGCAAGAATAAACTCTTTCTCACCTACGCCAAGAACAAGCGGGCTTCCGTTTCTTGCTGCGATTATTTTTCCGGGTTCACTTTTACACAGTACGCAAATTCCATAAGCTCCCTCCACTTCGTTTAATGCTAAACGAACTGATGTTTCAAAATTATCTGTATTTTTAAAATGAGAACGAATTAAATGGACCAGGCATTCTGTATCTGTTTCAGTTCTGAATATATATCCTTCGCGTTCAAGACGTATCTTTAACGAGTTATAGTTCTCTATAATTCCGTTGTGTATAACAATGATTTCCTGGTCGTCGTCATAAATCGGGTGGGCATTAAGATCGTTGGGCTCACCATGTGTAGCCCAGCGGGTATGTCCGAACCCAACTGTTGATGTTTTATCAAAGCCGTTCACAGCAAGCAGACGCTCAAGGTCTGCAACCTTTCCGGCTTTTTTACGGATAGCTATACCTGATTCGGAAACTACAGCAACTCCTGCTGAGTCATATCCGCGGTATTCCAATTTTTTAAGACCGTTAATTATTATCGGCAGGGCTTGTTTCTTACCGATATATGCTACAATTCCACACATAATTTTCCGTAGTTTAGTTCAAAAAATCTTATTTTTTCGTAGTGATTGCTAAAATCACATAGTTAGTAATAAAATTCCTGATTAATCAAAGTTAACGTTAAAATACTTACAAGACAATACAAGTAATACGTGATGTCTTTTTGGGCTAAAACAAAGTAAAATAAGAACTTATCTCTCAAAATCAGTGCCATTTATTTTGCGGAAATCGATTTCAATTTAGTTAATTGATTTTTAAAATATGCATATTCATAAATTTACGAGCTAACAATTTAACCAAAACTTAACAAGTTTAAGTTCATAATTACTAAATAAGTAACTGACATGCAGTTGCGACGTTTAAATCATGTTAATTAATACAAAACTGACGTTTGTTAGATTATATATTACATTGGTTTTACGTATTTTCCCTGATAATTGTTTCTCTGTATGTAAGAAAAACAACATAGGGTATTTTTCAGTGCATATTTTTTCGGCACTTCCAAAATCTAACTAAATCCGTGAGCTGTATTTCGCAACTATATTACGACATGCTTTATTTCATTTCGATATTATCAAAGAACGATTATTTATGCTTATATATTGATATAAGCACCATCAGTATAATTTAATATAGCAAATGCTTATTGTCAAGTTTTTGGTGAAAAAACCTCACCCCTTTCCCCTCTCCTGGGAGGAGAGGGGTATTTAGAGCTTAAAAATCAAAGGATTCCCCTCTCGAGAGGGGTGGT
>RPQH01000075.1 GCA_003820375.1 Ignavibacteriota bacterium | reverse complement strand
CATAACCTATCAAAAATAGCAGCATAAGAATCTCATCTTCTGTCCAAATCTTAAATAACAAAAAACTAGAACCGCCTCAACAAATAAAAAAGAGGCTATCCTTTTGAGACAGCCTCTTATTTAATTTTATATTAGGTTTTCTACACCGCATTACCTGTCTGCCTGCTGCTCCGTAGGAACCCTTTGGGTAGGCAGTCCGTCAATGGTAATCCCATAGACGGACTGCTTCTGACAGGCACATATATTCCTTATAATAAATTATTATATAATCATGGAACATATCATTTTACTTTTACTAATTTGTATTAACTATGTGTTAAAATATATCAATAATTAATAAGTTTAAATTTATTCATCTTAAAAAATCCACATAAATAAACCTCCTGCTGTTAAAAGAACAACACACCCCCTTGTCCTCCCCAAGGGGGAATTTTTTTATTAGTTACCGGTCCTCTCATTTTCCTGGTAGCGTGGGAGTTTTTACTTATCCTATACTATAATAAAAAAAAGTTTTTCGTACTGTCAGTTCCCGGGTAATTTGTGAAAGGTTAAATAAAGATTCTCCATAACTTCTCATTCATCATTCTTTGTGATCTTCGCGGCTTTGCGAGATACAAAAAACCAGCGGTCATCCAATGGGCACTCAGCGGGCACTCTACGGGCACTCTGTGGGCACTCTGTGGGCACTTTATGGGCAGGTTTTGGGCAGGATTTTTTGAAAAATTGCTGTAACTTATTGCAGTATAAAGAGATAACTCCTGACCAAAGTGCTAAAAATGGCTCAAAATATGGCGATTATAAGCAGGAATTGAGGTTTTCGAAAAACTGCTCCTGCCCACTGATTTTCGGGGAAAAATAAACAAAATAATCGGTTTATCGTCGCTATAATTTAAGAGTTAAAGTAATACATTAAGGTATTTCCGGTTCAATTAAGGACACACCCCTTCCGCTTCGCTCCCTCCCCTCTCCAGAGGTGAATCCTTACCTCTTTATTTATGCGTGGATTAAAATTGCTTAAAAAGCACTCTAAACACACAATACACTCTAAACACTCTACTCACTCTAAACTATTTTTAGTTAAAACTTGACAAACGGCAATCTCTATATTAATTTTATATAGTAGTGAATTCTGCAGTAATTTATTACTCGCTGTCGTTCTTTGTCAATATCGTAATCGAAATCTTCAGGTCGTGAAATTAATTTATCCAGGGTTCAGCTTTAGGGTCAGATATGGAAACAAAAAAGTAAAGAAATTGAAAAATTTGTGAGTTCGAGAGTTGTGAGTTCGGAGTCGAAGAGTTGGAGTGTAGGAGAGTTGGAGTGTAGGAGAGTTGGAGTGTAGGAGAGTTGAAAATCCTCCGGTTATCTTAAGCTGACGCTTGTGTCAGGTCAATTCTTGAAAATCTAAATTCTTTCTCTCACTGGCATACTAATCAGTTAATCTATAATAATCCATATTCTCAAAATAAGACCTGACACTGCATCTGAATTACAACTTAACAAACTTAACAAACTTAACAAACTTAACAAACTTAAGAGGAACTCTATTTTATCAAAATCATTTTCTTAATTTCAACATACTCCCCTGCTTCTATCTTGTAGAAATAGATTCCGCTTGATAAATTTTCTCCATTGAACTGTATAGTATGTTTACCTGCATTGTATGAGCTGTTGTTGATAATGGTTGTTACTGCCCTACCTGTTACATCATATACAACCAGCTTTACCAATCCTGCTTTCGGCATATCGAACCTTATGTTTGTTGCAGGATTGAACGGATTAGGAAAGTTCTGCATCAATGCATAATCAGCCGGTATTTCATTGTTGTTCTGAGATAAGCCGACAGGATTTACATACAATGTCATTACTCTTTTATGAACAGGGGTTCCATTTGAACCTGCACCAAAAATATTTACAGAATAAATTCCGGATGTAACACCTCCTGTTGTCTTTATTCTTATTCTCAATGAATCCGGGTAATTGGTTAATGAATCGAGCAAAATATTATTTGTTTTATGTAAAAATGTTGTAGTAATAGTACCTGAACCGGGTGCGGGAGTAACAGTTGCTGTAAATTTCACTTTATCAGTATATAGTTTCACTGACGGAACAATTACTCTTATTATCACACTGTCATTCTGGTTAGTAAGACTTGCCTCTGTTTGAGAAATCCGCATTGCATAATCCGGAAAGTAAGCACCCATATTTTTTGCTGAATGCCCTATCCTGTGGTCAGCCCATATACTGAAAGCAACTTTCGGATTTGCAGTTATACCACTATAATCACCACGATAGCAATTTGTGTTAGGACTGCAAGCCGGATTAGGATATGTCTGCCACGTTTCATTTGTTATTTTTTGGTTTGTAACAAATGTTTGTCCTCCATCGGTAGAATATGATGCATAAATGTTTGTTGAATATGATGCCGGGTTTTCCCTGTCATCATACCAATGAACATACAGCTTACCGGTAGTTTTCTCACACCATATTTCAGGAAACCACTGGTCACTTGCCTGCGGATTTGGATTATCATTTACTCTAACAGGCGTTGAGAATGTAGTTCCCTGGTCAGTTGAATACCTGCACCATATATCCGGTTTATTCCCATTTCCCGCCGGTTCATTGGATGCATTTACAAGATACAGCCTGCCTCTGTAAGGACCGTTGCTGTTATCCATTGCAATCTTCGGATGCGGGTTCGTTCTTGCATTGTTAATAACCATTCTGCCTGCTGAATTATATATACCAACATAACCAGCAAAGCCGCTTTGTGATGACATTAAAGTGAAATTTGCACCGCCGTTCGTGGAGCGATGAAAGTTAAATATTCTTGATGTAACTGAACCTGTATTTGCAAGATATATTACACATCCGCCGTTTGTTGAACCATTAGGTCCCACAGCAATATATGCTCCCGGCAGTGAATTGCTTGGACTATATGTTGTTGTCCATGTTAAACCTTCATTTGTACTTCTTGCAAAGTTTCCGGGTGTAATAGCAGCATATACATAATTGGCATATGGACCTGTACCTGTTTCTTCCGCTACAACAATATTCCTGTCAACCCCGCTAACTGAAAGAATCGGCGATCCCCATGTCTGACCGTTGTTTGTTGAACGGTAAACATACTGACCGTTTACACCTGAAGCATATACAAGCACTCCGCTTCCGGTATGTGTTGTCCACGGGTCACAGCATTGTCCGCCCGGATATGAAGGATTGTTTAAATACCATGTAATTCCGCCATCCGTAGAACCTCTTGCATTTTGAGGAATACCGCTTGCATTTACACCAAAGAATAACCATAATGGATTTAACGGATTTGTAGAAACGTGGTTTTCCCAGAAATCAGTACCTGCATCAAAATTATCATAGTCATTTACCGTAATCACATCAGGGCTTTCCTGTGTTGGACCATAAAAATGTGACAGTGCTTCCCGTGTCGGCTGTTCAATTAACGGGTCATCATCATTGAAAACGTGCCCGGGAATTTGCCCCTGCGAAATGAGAACAAACGCAAGAAGAAGAATTATCAGGAAGGGGGGCAATAATTTATTAAATGTTTGTAAGGTTTTTTTCATTATATGACTTTTTTAAATAAAAAATTAAATAATCAACTAAAATAAATATATTCCGGATTACAAGCAACCGTTAATATCCGGTTAATTTGTTAAATGAACATATCTTTTAGCTTTATACTTCTATAATCAAAAATTGATTTTACACGTTTCCGGACAAAAAGTAAATGAGGTATAAACTCAAACATTCCGCCCGGTGAGCGGTATTTTACGGTATCGGTCATGATAGTTCTTTTACCATCTTCACGGAATTTATGCTCATGTATCCAAACTTTATATGGTCCATTGAGCTGAGTATCTTCAAAAAGGTTAGGCGGCTGCCATTTGGTAATTTCTGTTTTCCATTTTACACGGATTCCGCTAATTTTAATTGTATAATCTATTATAGAACCAAGTTTCATTTCAATTGGCGGTTTTGTAAGAATATTGAAATCAAGAGATGGCGGAGTAAGCAGGTTCAGGTTTTCAGCTTTGCTGAAAAAATCGAAAACAGTGTTAATAGGCTGTTCGATTATTGTTTCTTTTTGGAGTATATGTAATTTCATTATTAAAATAATAAATACTTATATGAGCTATTAAATTCCTTCTAAATGCAGTAAATGTGGGGATAAACGGCTGGTTTTCCATAGGGATAAAAAAATGCATTGATTTGAAAAACACCATAGGTAATATTACAGTACTTAAGAGGTACTGTAATATTGCAAAATAAAGAATTAATAGAGAATCTCAAAAACCTTGGCTTCAAAGAATATGAAGCAAGGGTCTTTATAGCTTTATTAAAAGGCAAACCGATGAGTGCTACTGAAATTGCGACAGAGTGCAAACTCATTAGAAACTCCATCTACGATACATTAAAATCCTTTGTCGAAAAAGCTTACTGCAATGAAATCGAAACCAACACTGTCCTTCAATACCAGATTGTAGACCCTGATATAATATTTGATAAAATAGAAAAAGAGTATAGTGATAGCTTTAAAGCAAAGATGTATTTACTGAAGGATACGCAGGGCAAGATAAAATCATTATACATTGCACCTGAAGATGTTGATAATGACAGCGACATTAATATAGAACTGATAAGAGGATTTAACAGGCACCGCATGGCAAAGTATGTTGAGATATTCAGGCAGGCAAAGAATGAAGTATGCGGTATGTTCAGGTTAAAAGGCATAGTAACTGAAGAAATAGACGAGATATCGAAGAAGTTTGTTAAAAACGGTGGAAAGCTGAGATCAATCTATTCCACCAACCTTGATTTTAGAATATTAAAAGATGGCAAATTAAAACAGGCAGATAAAAACGACCTGATTAGGTTATGTGAATCATTCATAAAATCAGGTGAAGAGCTGCGGCTGACCAAAGCAAACATTCCCAACATAGCAATATTCGATAAGAAGACAGTATTCACAAATCTCAGAGATAAAAATATACCCAAGCACAGGCAAGCCGATATAATAGTAAAGAATCCCGATTATGCAGAACAAATGACAGAGCTGTTCCAATTTCACTGGGATAATTCTATTACTTTAGAAGAATATAAAAAGAAGTTATAACTAATTAAAATAAATGTTTTTAAAAATAATAAAATGAAGTAAGTCATGAAAAAGTTTGTTTTACTCTATTTTGCTTTAACAATTTTTACTTGTTTAATCTATTCACAATATTCTTTACCTTTTGATGCAATCAATAAAACTCATATAGAAAAAGGCACTGAAGGTATAATTGATTCTCAGTGTGTAGGAGGATTATTCTATGATGACAACACATTTGAGAGTGCATATGGATGGGGTCCGAACTTTGGCATTGGTAAATATGTTATGTTGATGACACCAACATCATATCCTTATACAATCAACCAGGTATGCTTAGCTTTATCAAGATTCCCAACAGAAACCTCACTAGACTTTACCTTCGATATCGTATTCTACGACACAACGGGTACAGGCGGAGCTCCGGGTAACTTACTTGCTTCCATACCCAACCAGACAGTTACTGTCGTTCCTACATGGCCTCAAGTAGAATGGTATGACTTCACAGGCTTAACCGGTATCCCTGCCATTACATCAGGCAGTGTTTATGTAGGAATCAGCTTTGATCCGCAACCGGTAGAGAATAGAAGAAAATACATTGGAGCAGATGAATCATCTACTACAACGCAGAGACCAGGCTGGGGCTATATTCAGTCAGAATGGAAACCTATTACATCCTACGGCTTCTCGCAATATAAAGCTATCGGAATAAGATGCAGCGGTTCACAGACTTATTCGGTTTCAGGAACAGTATTTTATTCCGACAACAACCAGCCTGTTTCATCAGGTATAGTAAAAGCAATTAAGTATGATTCTCTTTTAAATAAAGTAACAGTTATAGATTCAGCGCAAATTCAGCCAAACGGGACTTATATAATATATAATTTACCTCCTATTCCAATGGATTTTATGGCTTTTGAAGATGATGAACTGGATTATGCACCAACATATTATGATACAACCATATTTTGGCAGCATGCTATTACGCTTATTCCTACAACTAACTTAACCAACATAGATATCAAGGTTAAGCGGATTAATAATTCCGGCACGGGTACAAATCACATTAGCGGTAATATAACAGCCGAGAATAACGATATAGGATTATCTGATGCATTTGTATATGCAAAAATAGACACTTTATATAAGAATTATGATATTTCCTTAACAAATGGATATTTCTGCATTGATTCATTAGAGGATGGCAGTTACACTTTGGTAATAGACAGGATGGGATATTTGCCTGCGACAATCAACGTGTCTATTATAAACTCAAATATTGATAACATAAATATTACTTTAATACGTTTTGCCGGATTGTCAAAAATAAACACCGGATTACCTCTTGATTATTCATTATCTAATTATCCAAATCCTTTTAATCCTGTTACTAATATTTTATTTGATTTACCGACACATGATAATGTAAAGCTTACAATATATAATTTACTTGGAGAAGAGGTGAAGGTATTGGTAAATGAAAAGCTCAATGCAGGTAAATATAAATTAGAATTTAATGCATCAGAATTTGCTTCAGGTGTATATTTTTATAAGCTTGAAACAGAGAATTTTGTTCAAACAAAAAAGATGGTAGTGCTTAAATAAGTTTTCGCATTTAACATAAAGAGTATCCGATCATGCAGAACAAATGATAGAATTATTCCAATTCCATTGGAATAATTCTATCACATTAGAAGAATATAAAAAGAGTTTTTAAAAATATTTTAATTTTAAAAAAATAATTCAAAGCTGTTTCCTTCTCATAATAAAATTTCACAAATAAAGTCATGAAAAAATATATTCTTTCTTCACTGTTCATACTAATTTTAATTTTATGCCGGCAAAACTCATATAGTCAATCAGACCAGCAATGGAAATGGATGAACCCATTACCGCAGGGGAATGTAATAAGATGGGTACAGGCAATATCACCAACACATTGGGTCGGATGCGGAGGTTACGGCACATTTATCAGAACAACTAATGCAGGAACTACATGGGATGTTTTTGCAAATGCAGGAGGAACTGATTTTTCTACAGGACAAGGTAAATCTTTATGGGACGGTTGGTTCTTTAATGAAACTACAGGACTCGTTTGCGGTACAAGAGGTTGGATTGCACGAACGACTAATGGCGGCACTAATTGGGATTCTATCGGTTCTTCGTCATCGCTAAATATTACTTTTATGGGAATGCATTTTATTAATTCAACAACAGGATTCATAGGGGCAAGCGGTGGAGTTGTAAAAAAAACTACTAATGCAGGTTTAAACTGGACCTCTTTATCAAGTATTACAAACAGTGTTTCCAAAGTATTTGCTCTTGATGAAAATAATATTTTTTTAGTTTGCTCTGATGTGCTGGTAAAATCTTCAAACGGGGGTGTGAACTGGGTTTATAATTCAACAGGTTTAAGTAATAATAGTGATGTATACTTTATTGACTACAATACTGGATTTATAAGTGCAAATGATGGTGTTGTTAAAATTACAACTAACAGTGGTACAAACTGGACAAATACACAACTAAGCTCTACTTTCAATTTGTACAGTTTATATTGTACTGCTTCGCCTTTTAAATTATATGCTATAGGTGATACCGGAAAAATATTTATATCTACTGATACCGGTAATAACTGGTCATCTCTTCCGGTTCTTGTACCCGGACAACATACTTCAAGCTGGTGGGCAATGGATATCTCAGGTTCAACAATGATATTAGCCGGTGGAAACGGTATTTTTAATTCATCAACCAATAATGGCACTACATGGATTTCTAAAACGTACAGAGTTGGCGGAGGAACATTATATGATATTTGGCCTAGCCGTACTTCAGATAAAGTATGGGCTGTTGGTGCACCGCGCTGGATTGGCAATTCATTTGACCAGGTTCTATATTCATCCAACGCAGGCAGCAATTTCCAAACACAAACAGTGAACGGTTCTTATGCAACCTATAATAGTATATGTATGATTGATGATAATACAGGATATATTTGCGGCAATTTTGGTGCTATAAGAAAAACTACAAACGGCGGGGACACGTGGGACTCTCTTATTACTCCTATTCCCAGTACACAACTATTATCAAAAGTTCAATTTATTAATGCAAGCACCGGATGGGTATTTTCCAATTCGGCAAATTCCGGCGGATGTATTTGGAAAACCCTAAATGCAGGTTCCAATTGGATTCAACAATCACTAAACTATGAATATTTTGACCAGGTTGTTGGTGCAGCATGTATGGTAAATGCTAATACTGGTTATTGTTCTGAATACCCTGATGGTAATATTTTTAAAACAACTAATGGAGGAACAAACTGGCTTCAAGTAGCACCATCTTTTTATAACGGATTTTTACCTGTTGACATATATATGGCAGATGATAATTCAGGATATTGTTGTGGATCTTTTGGTGTATATAAAACTACAAACGGATGGATTAACCATGATTCTGTTGTAACTCCAACTCCTATGTTTGATTTCATGCATTGGACTGACATGCAAACAGGTTTCGGCATGTCCGGTTATGGACTCACTAGCAAAACAACAAATGGCGGTCAATCATGGACAACTTATAGAACATCATTGTATCAGTATACAATGACGAAGATTTCCACCAAAACTCCTGATATTGCATATGTCACAGGATTGGGGGGTACAATTATGAAGCTAAATCTCAATGGTAGTAGTCTTGCTTCAGTATCAGGAACAGTTAGATATAGCGACGATAATCTGCCTGTCACTTCAGGCATGGTTAAAGCTATAAAATATGATTCACTGCTTAATAAAATTACAGTTATTGATTCAGCGCAAATTCAATCTAATGGTGCTTATACAATTTATAACCTGCCTCCTGTTGAAATGGATTTTATGGCTTTTGAAGATGATGAACTGGATTATGCACCAACATATTATGATACTACTATTTATTGGCAGCATGCTATTACACTTATTCCTACAACTAACTTAACCAACATAGATATCAAGGTTAAGCGGATTAATAATTCCGGAGGCGGTATGAGACATATCAGTGGTACAATAACAGCCGAGACTGATGTTGTAGGATTATCCGATGCCTTTATTTATGCAAAGATAGAAAACCAATTTAAGAATTATGATATCTCCGGTGCTAATGGTTATTTCTATGTAGATTCACTTCCCGATGGAAGCTATTCATTAGTTGTAGACAGGATGGGATATTTACCTTATACTTTAAACATCAGTCTTACCGGCTCAAGTATCGATAATTTAATTATTACTTTAATACGTTATACCGGATTAACTAATATTAGCAATGAACTGCCTCTTAATTATTCACTGTCAAACTATCCAAACCCTTTTAATCCATCTACTAATATTATATTTGATATACCGGTACAGGATAATGTAAAGCTTTCTATATATAATTTATTAGGACAGGAAGTGAAGGTATTGGTAAATGAAAAGCTCAATGCAGGTAAATATAAATTGGAATTTAATGCATCAGATTTTGCGTCAGGTATATATTTTTATAAGCTTGAAACAGAGAATTTTACTGAGACAAAAAAGATGGTACTTTTGAAATAAATCTATTCCCCTATAGCGAAAAACGCCTGAAGTTGTTTATCAGGCGTTTTTTGTTATGTGTTATTTGCTCAAAATCATCTTTTTCACTTCACTAAACCCATTTATCTCTATCTTATAAAAATAAATTCCCGATGGATAATTCGCAGCATTCCATTCGATTTCATACTTTCCTGCATTTTGCCTTTGATTCACCAGCACTTTAATTTCCTTGCCCAATACATCATATACAGATAGCTTAACATAATTGCTTATTGGCAATTGATAAACGATAATTGTCGAAGGATTGAATGGATTAGGATAATTTTGATTCAATGAATATTGTCCGGGAATCTCAGTCCCATTATTTTCAACTCCAACCATCTGTGACAACGGTCTTTTCCATGCCCCGCCGAAAGCTGCTAAATACAGGTCTCCACCTGCGACACATAACGCCCTGTCATCAAGGTTTGTTAAACCTGTACTAACGTTTGTCCAGCTTGCTCCCAAATTTGTTGATATGTAAACACCCCCGTTCCATGTTCCTGCAAAGAGGTTGTTCCCAACCGAAAGCAAACAAAGTATATAAGTTGTACCTAATCCTGAAGTTGCAAGTGTCCAGTTTGCACCATGGTCAGTTGATTTGAACAAGCCTGCCTGTGTTCCTGCAAAAATATTATTATTTATCACCGCAAGCGACATAACAATATTACTGGTTATGCCGTTATTTGCCGCAGCCCAGTTTGCACCATTATCACTTGAGACATATAACCCGTTTCCCCATGTTCCTGCATAAAGATAAGAACCCTCAGATGCAAGCGAATAAACAGTTGCCCCTGCGGGCATCCCGTTATTTATATGTGTCCAGCTTGAACCATTATCAGTTGTGTAAAATACTGCCTGCCCTGTACCTGCATATAACCTGTTATCAACCGTCAGCATGCAGAAGACTAGATTATCCGTTATGCCGTTACTTGCAAGTGTCCAGCTTGAACCATTATTTGTTGACATAAAGACTTTAGCTTGGGTACCTGCAAATAAATTATTTCCAATTGATGCAAGAGAATATACGATTGAATTTGTAAGTCCATTATTTACCTGTGTCCAGCTTGTCCCATTGTTTGAAGATAAAAACACTCCGCCGCCCCAACTGCCGCAGAAAACATTTGAGCCGATTGATGTAATAGCTTGTGTGAGAATATTGTTCATACCGGTACTCGCTGAGCTCCAGCTTGAACCATTATCCGTAGAAACATACACTCCCCCTCCATTAGAGCCTGCAAATGTGTAAGAACCGTTAAATCCAATTGACATTATGTTTAGATTACCTAAACCGGAATTTATGACTGTCCAGCTTGTACCGTTATTAGTTGAAACAAACATACCTCCGCCTCCTGTCCCTGCGAATAACCTGCCGCCGTTAACCCCAAGAGAAGTTATGTTGGTATTGGTTATACCGGAATTTGCAAAGGTCCAAGAGATTCCGTTATCAGTTGTAACAAATACACCCGCACTTGTACCTGCAAAAGTATATGCGCCGTTAGTGAGAAGAGCAGAAATATAAATACTTCCCAGCCCGTTATTTGCCGGATTCCATGTTCCGCCGTTATCGGTAGAAACGAACACTCCACCGCCGAATGTACCGGCATAAACAACTGAGCCCGATGCAGATAAGGCCTGAACTATAACTGTTGAAAGTCCATTATTAACTGCTGTCCAGCTTGTTCCGTCATTTGTTGATTTAAATACTCCTGAATAAGTACCTGCATAAATGTTTGAGCCGCTTACAGCCATAGCATGAACATCTGTAGCAGTTAATCCGGAATTCTTAAGCACCCATGAAGAACCATTATCAGAAGAGAGATATACACCTCCATATACTCCTGCAAATATGTATGGACTCGAAACAACCATTGAGTAAACATTTTTATTCGCCATTACTCCTGTTGCAGATATCCAGCTTTGTCCATTGTTAGTGGATTTATACACACCCATACCTGCTGAGCCGGCGAATACATTGCCATTAAGCGATGCCATGGTCTGTACTGTTGCACCGTATGGACCATTTGTGTAAACCCATTGAGCGTTTGAAGATATTTGTATTAAGATAAATAGTGATAATACTAATAATATGTAAATTGATTTCGATTTCATGAAATATAAAATAAGATTGAAAAAACCTGTGAATAAAAATTACAGAAAATATTAGGTACATTCAATGTAGATGCATGGAGTTTAATGCCATTGATGCTTTCCGGTAAACTTAAATAATACTGTATATTTAAATATAAAATTTTATTAGTTTTACCTATTAATTACAGTTATTAGAAGGAAAGTCCGTCATGAAAAAGACTATTATTGTTGCTTTTTTATTAATCATATCTTCAACGTTAGTATATTCCCAGGTGTATTTCAGCACTTACGCAAAGAAAATATGTTTTTATAATGGGCGTACCGAAAAATATGATTTATGTGAGGATGAAACAGTCAGCACATTGTTTAAATTCAATTCTTCGGAAACGATGTTTGAGCATACAACACCGGCTATAAGCTCTTCATATTATATTGATGAAAAAAAATATGATGACGAAACCGGTCTTAATATGTTTTATGTAACCAGCGATGTTGGCAACAAGTATATTTTTATAATTGATATGGATAATAAAGAGATAAGAACATTAGGACAGGATAAAAAAACTGAAGAGCTTTACATCATAACCTGGTACGTTAAGTCCATGTGGTCTGATAAGTAAGCTTTTCTGAATCACCGCACAATTTTACTAATTGATTCAACCGTTTTATCAAGATCTTCCCTCGTATGTGCTGCTGATATAAAGCATGCTTCAAACTGTGAAGGAGGAAGATAAATTCCGCTGTTCAGCATTTTATTAAAATAATCGCTGAACATTTCCGTATCTGATGTTTTTGCATCGTCATAATTCTTCACCTCATTGGAAGTAAAAAATAAAGTGAACATAGAGCGGCAGGAATTTAACCTGTAATTTAATTTTTTCTCATTCAGTATATCCTCAATCTTTTCATATAAGTAGATGCAGTTCTTATTAAGCTTTTCATAAAAATCTTTGTCTTCATTAATAATATTTAATGTTTCATATCCTGCAGTCATAGCAAGCGGATTGCCTGATAATGTTCCTGCCTGGTAAACAGGTCCTGAAGGAGCAACCATTTCCATAATATCTCTTCTGCCGCCATATGCCCCGACAGGAAGTCCGCCCCCTATAATTTTTCCGAAACATGTTAAGTCAGGTTTAATATTATATAACTCCTGTGCACCGCCTTTTGCCACTCTAAATCCGCTCATTACTTCATCAAATATTAAAATAATTTTCTCGGATTCTGTAATTTTTCTAAGTTCATTTAAAAAATTAGTTTCACCCTTTACACAGCCCATATTTCCGGCAACAGGTTCAATAATAATTGCAGCAATTTGATTTTTATTTTCTTCAATCAATTTTATGACCGAATTTATATCATTATACTTTGCTGTCAGCGTATCAGCAGCAATTCCCTTTGTTACACCGGGACTATCAGGTAAGCCCAATGTTGCAACTCCCGAGCCTGCCTTAATTAAAAATGAATCGAAATGACCATGATAGCATCCTTCAAACTTAATAATCTTATCTTTACCTGTAAATCCTCTTGCTAAACGGACTGCACTCATTGCCGCTTCCGTACCAGAGTTAACCATCCTAACCATTTCCAATGAAGGAACAAACTCACAAACAAGCTTTGCAAGCTTTATTTCAATTTCTGAACTTGCACCGAAACTTGTACCGTAATCTATTGCAACTTTCAACGCCTCAACAACACGCGGATGGTTATGACCAAGTATCATTGGTCCCCATGAACCGATGTAATCGATAAATTCATTTTCATCAGCATCAGAAATTTTTGAACCCAAAGCCCTGCTGATAAATAAAGGCTCATTACCGACAGATTTAAATGCACGCACAGGAGAATTTACTCCTCCCGGCATTATTTTTTTTGCTTCTGAAAATAGCTCTTTGCTTTTATTGAATTTCATTTATATAACCATTCCCGCGAAAGCGGGAATCCCTTTAATTTTTCCATTCCCGCGAAAGCGGGAATCCCTTAGATTGATAAATAAGATCTCCGCTTTCGCGGAGATGTGTCAAAGAAGCTTCACTGCTTCTTTTGCAAAATATGTAATTATTACATCAGCACCGGCACGCTTGATAGAATAAAGTGTTTCCATCATAACTTTTTCACCGTCAATCCAGCCTTTTTCTGCTGCTGCTTTTATTAATGAATATTCACCGCTTACATTATAAGCGGCAAGCGGCATGTTGAATGTGTCTTTCACCCGCCTTATTATATCCAGATATGATAATGCAGGCTTTACCATTACAATATCTGCACCTTCGGCTATATCCAGCTCAACTTCTCTTAATGCTTCATCAGAATTGGCATAATTCATCTGGTATGTTTTCCTGTCGCCAAACTGCGGGGTAGATTCTGCCGCTTCACGGAAAGGTCCGTAAAAGCCCGATGAATATTTTGCTGAATATGCCATTATAGGAATATCAGTATATTTATTTTTATCAAGTATATTTCTGATTGCTCCTACCCTGCCATCCATCATATCACTTGGAGCTACAATATCTGCTCCTGCCTGTACATGTGAGAGAGCTTCCTTTGCGAGGAGTTCAAGTGTTTCATCATTAATAATTTTGCCGTCACGCACTATGCCGCAATGTCCGTGTGAAGTGTATTCACATAAACATACATCTGTAATTACAAGTAATTCAGGCACATTCTTCTTTATTTCACGAACCGCATTTTGAATTATTCCATGCTCATCGTACGCACCTGAGCCAACCTCATCTTTTGTTTCGGGAATACCGAATAAAATCACTGCCGGAATACCGAGATTATATACATCTTCGCATTCTTTAACAATGTTATCGACCGATAGCTGGAAAATTCCCGGCATTGACGATATTTCATTCTTAATTTTTTTACCGGGTACGGCAAAAAGAGGGAATATAAAATCGTTTTTTGTTAGAATAGTTTCACTGAACATATTCCTTAGCGTCTGGCTTTGCCTCAAACGCCGCATTCTTAAAACAGGAAATGTGTTATTCGACATGGCTGTTTACGTGATTATTTTCTTTTTTTAATGTGCTTAAATATGATACAAGCCCTGTTACCGCTGCGTCTGCACTTTTAATGCAGTCACTTACAGATATTCCTTTATAATAATTACTGCAAATTCTTATGCTCTTATTTTTTTCATGGAATGTTTCAATCTGCTTAAATACAGATGCATACCCCTTCTGGTATTGTGGAATAGCTCTCTTCCATCGTGCAAATATTGCAAAATCGGGTTCATCTTTTATGCCTAAAATTGAATCCAAATCTTTCAGTGTCATATCCAGCATCTGGTCGTCATTTAACTCGGTTAATTCAGGTGAACGTGAACCGCCGATAAATGAAGTAATCGCACTATGCCCTTCAGGTGCCCTGCCCGGAAATAAAACTGAATTCCACAAGCTGCCGAGTATTCCTTTATTTTCTTTCCCGGGAATTAAGTAACCAAAACCATCAAGCTTAAACTTAATATCAGATGTGCTGAATCCCGTGAAGACTACATTCACAGGGGGATAATAAATGTTACTTAAAGTTTGCGATAAGCTTTCATCTATTGTTTTCATCAACCCGGATGCAATATAAGCAGGAGTTGCCATTACAACTGCATCAGCATTTTCTGATTTCATTTCACCGTTAACCAGATATGAAATCTCGCTTCTTGCTGCCGTCCCGTTTGGAGCAGTTGACTTAATTTCTTTAACTTCTGCATTTAATATAATATCATCCTTCATTGCATTATACAAAGCATCCGTTAAAGTCTGCATTCCGTTTTTAAATGAAAATGTTTTTGCAGACTGCTTTGATTTCTCTTTGCTTTTTTTTCTTGCACGCATTGATCTGAAAGCACCCCAAATTAAGCCGCCGTAGTTCTGCTCAAGATCATATAACTTAGGAAATGCTGTTTTTACATTCAGATTCTCGGGGTCACCTGCAAATACTCCGGCTACAAACGGGTTGATTGCATAATCAAGAAATTCATCTCCCAGTCTTCTTCTTGTAAAATCTGCCAAGGTTTCATCTTCATTTGATTTTGACCAAATAAAAGGTTCCTTAAATAATCTTAACTTAGCAGCTTTTGAAAATAATTTTGTTTTAATGAATGCACCGGGTCCCATAGGCAGCGGATGAAGCTTTCCGTCACGAAGGATATAGCGTTTCTTAGCTTCTTCTGTAGCATAGATTTTTTCAGATGCAATACCCAGTTCACCGAGAAGCTGCTCTATTAAAGGTGTTGTTTCAAGCGAGCTGTTCGGTCCGTATTCAATTAAATAACCTTCTTTATGGTCGGTCCTTATACTACCTCCAACATAAGAATTCTTTTCGAGCAGTGTAATATTAACACCGTTTTTTTTCAGCCAGAAAGCAGCAGTTAATCCTGAAATGCCTCCGCCGATAATAATAACTTTTTTGTTAGTTCTTTCCATTTACTCTTTCTAAAACCAATTTTGCCAATGCTGAAATAAATTTCGGTGAATCATTTAAGCCCGGCATTACTTCAAATTGTTCTATGCCTTTTTCTTTTGCAAGGTGCCTGAATTCAATCCCAATCTCAAATAATGTTTCAAGATGGTCTGAAACAAATGCTATCGGTATAACCAGCATATCTTTCACTCCTTCTGATGCAAGACGTTCAATTGTATCGGGAGTTTTTGGCTCAAGCCATTTTTGCGGTCCAACTTTTGATTGATATGAAAGAAAATGATTCTGTTTATATCCGCCTCGTTTCATAACTTCTTCAACTGTTTCTATTATATGCTTCTGATATGGGTCTCCCATTTTAACAAGCTTTACCGGTGTACCATGTGCACTGAATAACAAGAACACGTCTTTCTGTCTCTCTCCGGGAAATCTTTTTATTGTTTGATTTATATTTTCGATTATTGAATCAATATATACAGGATTTGTATAATATGTTTCAATCAATTCAACCTTTAAATCCTTTAACTCTTTATACTTTGATTTTACTTTTGTCCATTCATTAACACTTGAACCTGTAGTCGAAACAGAAAACTGCGGATACAAAGGAAGCAATATCACTTCATCAATTTTATCTTTGATGATTTGATGTATCACATCTTCGGTAAACGGTTTCCAGTAACGCATTGCAATATAAACTTTGCTTTCAATTTTTTCATCCAGCACCTTCTGTAAAGCATTTGCCTGTTTTGTCGTCAGTTCAAGAATAGGTGACTTTCCGCCAATATGGCTGTACTGGTCAATTATCTTAGGTGCTCTTTTTGTTGAAATCAGTTTTGCAAGCCGTTTCCTGAACAGGAAGCTTAGAGGAAAATTTATTATATCCGGGTCAGAGAACAAATTATATAAAAACGGCTGAACTGCATCAGCCGAATCCGGTCCTCCCAGATTTAACAAAACTACACCGATTCTTTTATTATCTGTCATTAAATAAATTAAACTGTTCTGGAAAATATTGGTTTTTCCGCCATCATTTTTTCCAGGTATGCGTCAAAACACATTGCTATATTCCTGATTATTAAAATACCGTTGCCCGCTATTTTAATTTTATCACCGTTCATTTCAAGCAAGCCGCCTTCTACAAACTCTTCCAGTTTTACCAGAGCATCGGCAAAATATGTATCAAAATTTATATTAAATTTGTTCTCAATTTCGCTCTTTGATATTTCAAGGTCACACATCAATCTCATTATCGTGTATTTCCTGATATGGTCATCTTCAGTCATCCTGTATCCGACTTTAGTTGCAAATTCACCTGCATTAATTCTTTCGAAATATTCCGGCAGACTCTTATAATTCTGTGCATATATATTCCGGAACTGGCTTATTGCAGACATTCCGAATGCATATACATCATCACCCGCTTTGGTTGAATATCCCTGGAAATTCCTGTAAAGGGTTTTATTTCTCTGTGCAACTGCAAGTTCATCAGTCGGTTTTGCAAAGTGATCCATTCCCACATACCAGTATCCTGCTGCAGTAAGTTTCTCAATTGTCATCTTCAAAGTAAGCAGCTTGTTCTCCGGTGTTGGAAGCATTTCTTGTGTAATAACACGCTGATGTTTTTTCAGCCATGGAACATGTGCATAGTTAAATACCGCAATCCTGTCAGGTGATATATCAATCACCTTATCAAGTGTATGCTCAAATGTTTTCGTAGTCTGGTAAGGCAATCCGTATATCAGGTCAAGATTGATGCTTTTAAAACCAAGCTGTCTTGCCCAATTGATTGCATCCATTGTAATTTCTTCACTCTGAACTCTATTAACTGCTTCCTGTACCTTCAGCTCAAAATCCTGCACACCAAGACTCATCCTGTTAAAACCCGAATCCCACAATGCCTGCATATGGTCAAATGTCAAGCCGCGAGGGTCAATTTCAACACTTGCTTCTATGTCATCAGCAAAATCAAATCTGTCTTTTGTATATAAACCAACATCTCTTATTTCATCGGGCGAAAGATATGTGGGTGTACCCCCGCCCCAGTGAAGCTGTGTTACTTTCCTGTTTTTGGATATTAACGGGACTGCAATATCAAGCTCTTTCTTTATGTATTCATTATATTCTGTTATCCTTTTCCTGTCATGTGTAACTAACATCGTACACCCGCAGAAGAAACATAACGTATCGCAGAATGGAAAATGAAAATATAAGGAAAGGTCAGGAGCATCCGATTGTTGATTGGTGTTAATTATTTCATTCCTGAATTCATCCGGTCCAAATTCTGATGAAAAAAGCGGAGCTGTGGGATAAGATGTATATCTTGGTCCCGGCTTGTCATACTTTTTCAATACATTAATATCTATCTCTTTAAATTGCTTCATGGGACTACCTTATTAAGTTCAGGAATAATATATTCATTATGATATGCTTGACTTAACTCTTTTACCTTTTCTATGAAAAACTTTACATTATCAACCGGTATATCAGGTAATATTCCATGTCCAAGATTAAACACATGTCCGGTTCCATAACCATACTGGCTTAAAATCTTTTTCACTTCTTCTTCAATACGCTCTTTAGGGGCATACAGCATACACGGCTCCATATTTCCCTGTAATGCAGTTTTATCACCGACCATTTTTCTTGCATCTCCAATATTTGTCATCCAATCAATACCAATTACATCACATCCTGTATCTGCAATTTCTTTAATTGAATGAACCGCACCTTTTGCAAATATTATAACTGGGATTTGCTTATTCTTGATATTTTTTACAATTTTATCAATATAACGCAAAGAAAATTCTTTAAAATCCCATGGAGTTAATGTACCTGCCCACGTATCAAATATCTGCACTGCATCACAGCCGGCTTCAATCTTTGCATTAAGATAATCGCTGACAATATCCGACAATTTATCCAGCAGCTTATGTGCCAGTTTTGGCTCTGAATAAATTAAACTCTTAATATACTTATAATTTTTAGAACCGCCGCCTTCTACCATGTAAGTTGCAAGGGTCCATGGGGCTCCTGCAAAACCGATAAGAGGAACCCTGTTGTTCAATTGTTCTTTGGTCAGCTTAATTGCATCCATTACATAAGATAACGCATCATTTACATCAGGCATTTTTAATTTATCTATCTGTGCTTCAGTTCTTATCGGCTCGGGGAATTTAGGTCCCTTCGATTCAATCAACTCAAGCTCCATTCCCATTGCTTCGGGAATTACAAGTATATCGGAAAATAATATTGCCGCATCTACACCAACTATATCAACCGGCTGAACTGTAACTTCTGCGGCAAGTTCGGGAGTTTTACATAAAGTAAGAAAGTCTGTTTTTTCTCTTATTTTACGGTACTCGGGTAAATATCTTCCTGCCTGCCTCATTATCCATACAGGTGTCCGTCCAATTGGTTCACGTTTACAAGCCTTTATAAATAAATGTCCGTTATCTTTTTGCATTAATTATTTTTTTTAAAATATTTTACTATTGATTCCGCTAATGAGTCAGCAGTTGATACTACAGGCATTATGTCAACAATTAAACCGTATTCGATTGCTTTTGTTTTAGTTGTATTTCCAATAACAGCGATTATTATATCTTCCTGATTAAAATCAGGAACCATCATCATAAAATTTGTAATACTTGACGGGCTGAAAAATGTCAGGCAGTTTACTTCTTTTGCTTTTAATGAATTAACTATTTTTTTGAACTTTACAGTATTTCCATTTAAGGGCAATGAATTGGCATATACTTCAACCTCATCTATATTTGCATATTCTTTCAATCCTTCTTTCAGCTTTTTCATTGTCAGGTTGCCCCGCGGAAATAAAAATGATTTTCCTTTTATCTCTTTGAGAGGTAAAGAGCTTATAAGCTGTTCTGCTGAATATGTCTCGGGAACAAAATGAACTTTATACCCGAACTCCTCAACTTTTTCTTTTGTCTTTTCGCCAACTGCATATATTTTATTTTCAACCTTAACTTTTAGCTCATTGCATCTTTTGAAGAAATAATTTACGGCATTGGCACTTGTAAAAAATATGCCGTCATACTGCTTAAGTTTTTTTATCCTTTTATCAACCTGTGAGTAATCATCAACAGGTTTTATTTCAATAGTCGGAAAATACTCAACATCATAACCTGCATTCTGCAGTTCTTTCCCAAATTCTTCACCTGAATTTATTGCTCTTGTTACTAATATTCTTTTCTTTCCTGTATTCATTTTATCCTCAATCTTTCTTGTAAATATCTTCACCCGGAAATATTACTGTTTCATTTCTAATCGCTGTTAAAATCTCCTCTGCACCCTGAGCTTTTAATTTCTCAGCAAGTTTTTTACCCAGAGCCACACTTTCACTTGCATCTCCTTCAATCTTATCTCTTAACATTTTCCTGCCGTCGATGCTTGCTACCATCCCTTCAATAATCAGCTTACCATCAGAAATATATGAATAAACACCAATTGGCACTTGGCATCCGCCCTGTAAAGCATTTAACATGCTCCTTTCAGCAGATGTTTCTATTTCACTGGTTTTATTATTAATAACACTAAGAAGCTCTAAAATGTCATCATCACCTTCCCTTATTTCTACAGCCATAACTCCCTGACTAACTGCCGGCAGCATTAATTCAACAGGGATTACCTGTGTAATTTTCTCATCCATTCCAAGGCGCTTTACTCCTGCATAAGCAAGTATCATTGCATCATATCCGTTCTCCTCAAACTTTTTAAAGCGGGTCTGAAGATTACCTCTTATATCTATTATATTTAATAATGGCTTATAATTTAAGAGCTGTGATTTTCTTCTCAGGCTTCCGGTTGCAACTGAAGCGTTATCCGGAAGCTCATCCAGTGATTTATATTTATATGAAATAAAAGCGTCACGCTGGTCTATTCTTTCGGATACTGCACCAATTTGCAAGCCGCGGGGTAAAACTGTCGGCAGGTCTTTTAAGCTGTGAACGGCAAGGTCTATTTTCTTATCAAGTAATGCATTCTCTATCTCTTTTGTGAAAAGCCCTTTATCGCCTATCTTTGAGAGTGATACATCAAGTATCTTATCACCTGTTGTTTTAATTATCTCAACTTTTACGCTAAGCTCAGGATAATGTTTCTCAAGTTCTGCTTTAACCCAATTTGTCTGCCACAGAGCTAACTCACTTCCGCGTGTTCCTATAATAATACTATCCCGTTTTGGCTTTACATTATTTCCTGTTGTCAAACTTATGCTCCAATCCAAACAATCTTCTTATCAGCTGCAAACGGTTATACCTGTTATCTTCTACAGGCAGCTCTTCTTTTGTTATCATTTCATTCAGATTAGGGACAGTAGACCTGACTATTTTATTAACTATTCCTTTTGTTATTTTTTCCAGTACTTCCCTGTCATGCTGACTGAAACCGTTTGTATTTTTTAATATTTCATCAACTCTTATTTTTTCAAATTTATCTTCAATATCATTTATGGTTGGCACCAACTGAAGTGCATAATACCATGAAAGGAAATGCGATACTTCATCGTTTACTATTTTTCTTACAATTGGTATCTGAGCTTTTCTTTTCTCAAAGTTTGCATCAACAATTGCATTCAGGTCATCAATATCTTTTAAGAATACATTTCCCAGCTTGCCTATCCTCGGGTCAATATCCCTAGGCATTGCAATATCAATTATGAGAATGGGCGAACCGGTCCTGTGTTTTGCAACAGGCTTAAAATCATCATAATATAAAATAAAATTATCTGCTGCAGTTGAGCTGATAATAATATCAAACTTCCCGAGATGTTCTTTAAATGTACTGAAATCTAAAACATCACCGTTAATTCTTGTTTCAACACCCAGTTTTTCTTTCAGGTCTTCCGCATTTTCCCTGGTCCTGTTGGAAAATGAAATATTTACAGCACGCTTTTTAATTAAGCTTTCGGCAGTAAGCTCTGCTGTTTCACCCGCGCCTAATATCAATATGTTTTTTTCCTTCAGGTCACCGAAAATCTTTGTAGCAAGCTCTACTGCTGCATAACTTATCGAGACGGCACCTTCGAATAATGCAGTTTCGGTCTTGGTTCTTTTGCCGGAATGAAGTGCTGTCTGGCAAACTTTATTTAATATTTTTCCTATCGAGCCAAGTTCCTGTGCTTTTGCATATGCTTCCTTAAACTGATGCATTATCTGTGAATCACCAACGACCATTGAATCAATACTTGAAGCAACATGGAAAAGATGTTCAGCCGCTCCTGCCGCATGCAAGGTGTAGAAATGTTCCTTCTTTACATTGCCGGCTGCATTTTTAAATTCAATCAGCTTATCTTTTATAATATCAATTTCAATATTGTTATCAACGGGTACGCCGTATAGCTCAGTTCTGTTGCATGTGGAAAGCACCATACACTCAGCAAGAAACTCCTTCATCACTTCCATGAGAGAAGGTATCTCTTTCTCTGATACATAAATCTTTTCCCTTACTTCAATAGGTGCAGTGGTGTGGTTAACACCTACTGAAAATAATATCGGATGCCCGTTAGTTCTGAATGATTCCACAGTTTAATTAAATTTATGAAAACTGCTTAAAAATATATTTACAATTGCTACAGAAAACATAGTTACAATAAAACCGGCAAAAGCCATAGTCATTAAAGTTTTGCTCTGAAACTTTTTTACCCTGTTACTCACAAACCCAACTCCATAGATTATCCAAACTATTAATGTTGTAATAAGTTTTGGGTCAGCATATGAAAAATTAGGAACTGAATGCGGAAGCCATATAACTCCAACAAGTATTGTAAGTGATAAAGCAATAAATCCAAACTGCACGGCATTGGATGTCATTTTTTCCAGCAAATCCAGAGATGGAAGCCGTTTATAAACAGCACCAAACCTGCTTGCTTTAATATCGTTGTATAATTTGATATAAAGCATACCATATATACCTGATATTGTAATGGCTGAATAACCCACCAGCACAAATACAACATGAAAACCCAAAAACCAGTTTTTCAATATAGGGTTAATTTCCTTTAACTCTACTATATATAATGATGAGATTATTTGCAGAATTCCGGCAATCAGCATAATAAAAAAACCTGTATCTTTAACCCCTGTTTTTATTTCAATATAAAAATAGCTCAGTGATATGCTAAATGCCAAAAGAGTCAATATTTCGTATGAACTGGTTATAGGAGCATGATTAAATTCAATGCTTCTCAGGATGAAGTATACAGCCTGTAATAATATAATCAATAAAAGAAGCGGTCTCCGGATACCGGATACCATGTCATTTATCTCACTTTTTCTGAAGAAATTTATCCCATAAACAACAATAATTGCTGCATACAGTAGTGGAAGCGCGAAATTTAATATTTCAATTGATATCATTTATTCGAAAAGAATCAACAAAAATAACGTTTACTGTTCATTTTTGCAATTCTATTGTATTTTCAAATATTCATTAAAAACCTGATACAAAAATAGACTATGTGTTAAGATATACAAATGATTTTTGTCACATTCAAAAATGACTAAAATCATATTATGCTTAAACATCAATTATAACAGGTGTTTATTCCAAAAAGTTGCCTGTGAAAATAAGTATAATTTAGTCGGTTTTTACCAAAAAAGCTAAAAAAGGAGAAAATAACAAGAGGCTGTCTCAAAAGTCCATTTTTCCTATATAGTAATGGTAGAATTTGTCGAATAAATAAAAAAATTCCCAAATAGAAATTTGGGAATTAGGCTGAGGCTGCCTTTTAAGACAGCCTCTT
>RPQH01000074.1 GCA_003820375.1 Ignavibacteriota bacterium | reverse complement strand
TTTTAATTTTTTTCATAATAAAATTATTTTAATTATTTTCATGAAAACAATTACAGCGGTATAAACATCGTGGGTCTTTCCTCCCTCTTTCAGTAAGCTTCGTTAATTATCAAGAGGGGGGGGTATTTATAATTAACTGTTGTTATATTATATGTTTATTTTTGTATTGTCAATTGTATTTTTTATCAAAACAGCGGCAATTTTAGTTATAATTATATAATTATTGTTTTTTCCGAAAGCAATAAATGTACCGGTAAACTGATAATTTGTGTCAGGTTATTGGGGAGTGGTTGAGATTATTCATATCTATTATAAAATGCCTGAGTTAAAAATCTTCCTTATAATTACTCTTTTGTATATGGTCACTGAGTAAATTTGTCAGTTTTGTCCTTAGGTTATTTGTTGGAAAGCATAGATTATACTTATCTATATTGTTATCATTTATCGCTTTCCGGCTGCCAGTGTCCTTCAACATTATCTTCAATGCCTGTAAATCTTATAATGAAGTGACACTGGCAGTACATATACATGCAAGCCAGACTATAAAGGCATGCCTGTCCAAAGGACTCCTCTGGAGACACTGTCCCAAACTCTATTATGTTACAGCATAAATATATAAATGGCAGCAATAAAAAATAATAAAAACAGGGCTTCGCAGCCCTGTTTGAGGTGAGAGGAAAATTCGGGATGGATGGCAAATTATCATTGCGAGCTTCCGTTAGACACCGGAAACGAAGCAATCCCGTAAACTAGGATAAGATTGCTTCGGACGTCATCACTCGCAATGAAATTTGCCAAAACACCCCTTTGGAGAAAACTTAAACTGTTAATCCATTTGCCTTCTTAAGAAAGCAGGTTTATCATCATTTGTTATTTTCAAATCGTCTGTATTGAAATCAAGGTCAATATCATAATCGTCTGTTTTAGCCCTTAGCTTCTGTATGTCATCTGTCTGCAAAATATTTTTCCTGTGAACTGTCGGTATATCATAATACTCCAGCTCATGGTTTGTAGTTGGTATCTTGGTAATGACGGTATCTTTTGAATCAAATAACATATTCTTTGATGTAACTCCTTCTTCAACAGCCGGTTTTACCGGTGCATTCTTTGAAGAAATAACATTAAAGCCTGTTGCAATAATTGTAACTATTACTTCATCTTCCATCCTGTCATCTGTTACAACACCCCATATCAGCTTGCCGTAATCACCGGCTGTCTGCTTTATAAGCTCAGTCATTCTCTTAAGGTCTGATATCTTAAAGTTATTATCAGCAATAATATTAAGAAGAATTGACTTAGCTCCCTTGATTGAAACGCCTTCAAGCAGCGGATTATCGATAGCTTCACAAGTTGCCCTGACCGCTTTATCTTCACCCTTAGCATACCCGATACCCATTAAAGCATCACCCATATCACGCATAATTGTTTTTACATCGGCAAAATCAACATTCACTTTTCCGCGTTTAGTTATAATATCTGAAATACCTCTTGTTGAATTGTACAGCACATCGTCAACTCTTTTAAAGCTGTTCTCAAAAGTTATTTCATCACCAAATACTGTTAGCAGCTTTTCATTTGGAATAACTATACATGAATCCACTTCCTGTTTTAATCTTTTTAATCCTTCATCGGCAATTCTTAACCTGTCATGTCCTTCAAAATCAAATGGCTTGGTCACAATACCGACGACAAGCGCACCTGTTGCCTTAGCAATGCGTGCTACTGCAGGAGCTCCGCCTGTACCGGTTCCGCCTCCCATGCCCGCTGTTATAAATACCATATCACAGCCGTTGATAACCTGTTCAATTTCTTCCCTGTTTTCTTCAACGGCTTTTGCACCCTTTGTATCATCCATACCGGCACCAAGACCTAATGTTGTATTTCTGCCGATCTGGATTTTCATGTCTGCTTTGCTCTTTTCTAAATCCTGTATATCAGTATTCAAAGCAATGAAATCCACCCCATCAAGTCCTTTTTCTATCATATTGTTGATGGCATTACCACCGGCTCCGCCAACCCCGATAACCTTTATCTTTGCTCCATAAGTTGTTTCAGTCACTAATTTAATTGACATTTGATTTCTCCCTTTCTTTTCCCCTCCTCAAGGGATAAGTTAATATTGTATATATTTTATTCATAATCATTTTTTTTATTATACTTTATTTATAATATTATTTACCATACTTTTTTTATAATTCATCAAACCACTGTTTAACTCTTAAAAGAATATTTTTAAACCCCGGTTTTTTCTTACCTTTCCCCTTTTTAACGGAAGCTCTTTTTTGGTCAAGATATTTTAACCTGTGTAAAATTAATCCAATACCTGTTGCATAGATCGGACTTTCGACTTCCTTAATTAATCCTCCGCCGATTTCGGTAGGTATACCAAGGTTAACTTCCGTTCCAAGTACCTGCTGAGCAAGCTCTTTTGTACCTTTAAGCAATGAGCCGCCGCCGGTTATTACTACGCCTGCCGGCAGGTAATTTTCAATTCCCGATCTTTTTATCTCCTGGGCTGCAAGAACAAAAAGCTCTTCCATTCTTGCCTGTATTATTCTTGAGATGATACTTTTATTTATTTTCAGCGGTCTTCTGCCTTTAATTCCCTGTATTGTAATTATATCATCATTTATTATTTCGGAAATTAAAGCATACCCGAATTCTTTTTTAATTCTCTCGGCTTCTCTTTCATCAATTCCAAGTGTTTCGCTTATATCGTTCGTAACCTGGCTGCCTGCTATACCAATACCGGCGGTGTGCTTGATAACTCCCTTTTTAAATACAGCAATGTCAGTAGTTCCACCGCCGATATCGATCATTGCAACACCAACCTTTTTCTCGGAATCATTCAATACTGCAAATGAGCTTGCAAGCGGTTCAAGCACAAGGTCATCAATATCTACACCCGCAGTATTTACACAATTTGAAAGATCATCTATCTGTGATACGAGTCCTGTTAATATGTTAACCTTGGCTTCCATTCTTAAGCCAAACATTCCGACAGGCACATCGAAGATTCCGTCTTTCCCGTCTATTATAAATTCCTGTGCAATTACATCTATTATTCTTTCATCTTTGGAAAGCTTAAGGCTCTTTGCACTGTCATATAATCTTTCAACATCTTCCTCGGAAATAATTCTATCCGGATGCGAAATTGCAACAATTCCCTCAGATTGAATGCACCTTATATGAGGGCCTGCAATTCCGACTGTCACCGAATTTATTTCATATCCCGCTTTTAATTCGGCTTCCTTGAGTGATGTTCTGATATTTTCTATCGTTTTGCCGGGATTAACAACCATACCCCTTGATAAACCTGTTGAAGGGGCTTTCCCAACACCCAGAACATTTAACCTTCCATCTTCCCTTACCTGGGCTACTATTGTACATATCTTAGTTGTACCTACATCAAGTCCCACAATTATATTATCCAAATCTTTCTCTTTCATAGTTTTATTCTGTAGTTGATAAATTGTTATTTTTTACAAGCACTATATCTTTATATCTCAGATCGATATAACTAAATGAATACCTGCTTTTGTATACAACTACCTGCTTAATAAAATTATACAGGCATATCAGTTTCTGGTCTATTGTTTTTCTGAAATCCGTATTGTTAATGTCAATATCCCTGAGAGTTAATTGTTTACCGTTCTTTGTTGTGACAAAGCCGAAATCAACGAAATAAACCTGCACGGCATCTTCGGAAGTATAAAGCTTTATTCCCGTTGTGTCACTGAAATTTATTTCAGAGATATAGTTATATAAAATTTTGTCTATCTTAATTGCTTTTTGAATAATGTATTGAGCTATCTTTAAATTCTTCATATCATTTTTTTCGTAATTATATACATCCAGCGAAGAAGACATTCCGCTGATTACAGGTATATCAAGCATTGCATTTTCTTTTTTCACATTATACAAGCTGAGCTTATCATCAAGCAGGAAGAGATCTTTACCGTTTGTCACTACTGCAAACGGGTCTTTCTCCGAAATTTCTATCCTGACATTTCCATTTTCTCTTGTTGCATTTACAGATTTAATATTCGGATGTTTAGCAATTCTTGCTTCAATTATTTCAAGTGTAAGCGCATTGCTCTTTATTACCGAATCAGACAGCTTGGCAAAATCAAATATTTCATCTTTGGATAATGTTGTATTTCCAGCCACCTCAACTTTTTTAATATTTTTCTTATCCTTCCAGATACCTGAAAGCACAATGCTGGAACCTGCAAAAAGCAGTACCAGTAAAAAGAAAAATATTAATTTAAACCTGCTCATTTTAAAATGTTTTCCTCAAATCCGAGTAACTGAACTTCAAGTTCAAGAAGAATACCTGTTTTGCACTTTACATTGGTTCTGACCATTTTAATTAATTCAATTACATCACCGGCCGAAGCTTTATCAAAATTCACAATAAAGTTAGCATGCTTAGGTGATATCATTGCCCCGCCAATACTCGTACCTTTCAACCCGCACTCTTCTATAAGCTTAGCGGCATAATTATCTTTCGGGTTTTTGAAAATACAGCCGGCATTTGGAATTTCAACCGGTTGTACTTCATTTCTCTTTAAGGTTATTTCTTTTCTTATCCTGCTTAACTCTGCGGGGTTACCTTCGGGTAAAATAAATTTTCCCTGTAATATTATAGAATCTTTAAGCTTCGATGTTCTGTAAGCAAAGCCGCACTGTTCTTTGCTGAGGAATTTAATTTGCTCATTTCTTATGACCTGAACTTCAGCAACATAAGCTGCTATTTCACCGCCGTATGCACCGGCATTCATATAAAGTGCACCGCCAATTGTTGCAGGTATCCCTGCAAGCATTTCAACACCGGAAAAATTATTCTGGATACAGAAATCAACAAACCGTGCCATCTTTGCTCCCGCTCCGGCAAGTATGTATCCATCATCATGTTTCAGATAACCAAAGCCTGTTTCAAGGTTGATTACAACTCCCCTCATACCTTCATCACTTATCAATAAATTACTGCCGTTGCCAAGAATGTAAAACGGTACACCGCGTTTGTTCAAATACTTAATCATATTAAGCAGGTCTTCTGCATCAGCAGGTTCGATGTAATAATCCGCTTCCCCGCCAATACGGAAAGTTGTATACTGGGCAAGACGCTCATTGAGTGCAATCTTGCCTTTGAAAAAATCTTTTATTTCTGTTATTGATATCAATTTTTTATTGAAGTTAAGTTCTTTATGAATTCATCACATAATAACGTAATGTCACCCGCTCCGATAAAAACTACAACACTGTTATCTTCTGTATTTTCATTCAGATGATTTAGTACTTCTTTTTTGTCAGAATAATATTTTGTATCTGTTCCGGAATTAAATAATTCATTGTATATCAATTCACTTGTAACATTTTCTATCGGTTTTTCTCTTGCAGGATAAATATCAAGCAGAACAACTTCATCTGCTATACTTAGCTTTTCAGCAAACTCATTATAAAAATCTCTTGTTCTTGAAAATAAATGCGGCTGAAATACTGCTATAATTTTTCTTCCCTTATAAGCTTCCTTCAATGCGTTCAAGCTGAATTCCAATTCTACCGGGTGATGTGCATAATCATCAAAAACTGTTATTTCTTTATCATATTTTAACTGCAGCCGCCTGTCGACCGTTGTGAAACTGCTGATGCTTTTTTTAAATATGTCGAAATCTATATTCAGCAATTTAGATACTGCAAAACAAGCTGAAGCATTTAAAATGTTATGCCTGCCAATAACACTGAGTGAAATATCTTTATAAGTGTTTTCAGAATTTTTAATATCAAAACTCAGCTTTCCGTTTGAAAAAATATTTTCAATTGAAAGTGAGTTATTATTTGCAAATCCATAAGAAATCTTATTTCTTTTTATGTTATTAATAAAGCTCCTGACATTATTATCATCACCGCAATAAACTACCGAAGCATTATCCTTTGAAAGTTCACAGAATTCCTTAAATGTATTTTTAATATCATCGAGATCTTTATATATATCCAGATGGTCTGCGTCAATGTTTAGTATAACTGCAATATCAGGTTTTAGTGTAAGGAAAGACCTGTCATATTCATCCGCCTCCACTACAGCAAAACCGGAATTACCAATCCTTGAAGCCGCACCGCCTAATACAGACACATTTCCTCCAACAAAAATTGTCGGGTCAAGCCCTGCATCAAGCAGTAGTTTACCAATCATCGCAGTGGTAGAAGTTTTCCCGTGGGTTCCTGCAACTGCAATCAAAAACTTATCATTAACCACTTCACCAAGTACTTCAGCACGCTTCAGGAATTTTATGCAAAGCTCTTCAGCTTTCTTAATTTCCGGGTTATCTTTCTTAACGGCAGATGTATAAATTATAAATCCAACTTCGCTGTTTATATTATTTTCCGAATGTCCGATAAAGATTTCCGCACCCAGCTCTTCAAGGCGTTTTGTAATAAAAGAAGCCGTAATATCCGAGCCGGAGACTTTATATCCCTGTCTCAGAAAATATTCCGCAAGACCGCACATGCCTATGCCGCCTATACCTGTAAAATGAAGCTTCTTATTTTTGTTTATCTCCAATTAAGTTCTTGATGGCTGTTTAATTTTCAAAAATTCCTTTATCAACTCTCCGCCTCTTTCAAAATCGTTAGCTCTTATCCTAAGCCATTTTTTTCTTTTCTTAAGCTTTAACTTTATTATTCTAAAAGGATTTTCTTCGCTTCTTCTGCGTTTTCTGCCAATTTTTACATGGAGTATTTCATCATGAAATATTTCCCTGCTGCCAAACCTGTTTTTAAGTACAACCCTGTCATTCTTTAGTATTATTTGCCTTGCCCTGACTATGTTTACAATTACAATCACAAGAAACACAGCAATAAAAAGCATCAGTATGTATATTATCGGGTCATTAAAAACAAGCTGGAACTTCTCTTCAAAAAAATTACCTCTTATAACTGCATAGAGGACAAAGAAAACAAAATATATTACCAGTGACTGGTAATAAAAATCCATACGGTATTTATAAATTTTATCTTCCATTTTTTTTCTGCTTAATTTGCAGTTTCTTCGAGCAGCATGGCTATTTTGTATGCTGCATCGCCATCAGCAATCTCCGATATATTTTTTTTCAGTTCCTGCATTCTGTTTTCCGACGAAAACAATGTAAATATTTTTTCTTTTAATGAAGCATTAAGTTCGCTGTCCAGTAAAATTTCCGCAGCGTTTTTTTTGACCAAAGTTCTTGCATTTTTTTCCTGATGATTTTCTGAAGCATAAGGAAAAGGAACAAGTATTGCTGCTGAACCGAAATATGCAAGCTCCATTACTGTCGAAATCCCCGACCTGCAAATCACCAAATCACTTGCCGAGTAAGCTGTATCCATATTATCCAGAAACTTGAATGCTTTTATATTGCTGTATTGCCTGCACTTTTGTAAAACATCATCATAATCTCTCACGCCTGTTTGCCATATCAGCTGGTATCCGTTTTCGGCAAGCTCCGGGAGAATATTTAACAGGGCTTCATTTACCGGATGTGCACCCTGACTGCCGCCAAAAACGAACAGTGTTTTTTTATTTTCATCAAGTCCAAATTCCCTTAGTGCTTCCCCCTTTGGCTGCTTTTTCAAATTTTTCCTTACAGGATAAGGCATTACGACAACATTATCTTTCCTCTTTAAATACTGTTTGGTCTCTTCAAAATTTATAATGACCTTATCAGCTCTTTTTGAAAGGATTCTCACCGTAACACCAGGATAAGAATTGCCTTCTTCAATGACAGTTGGTATCTTCATCCTGCTTGACGCCCAAAGAGCGGGACCGGACACAAAGCCACCGGTTCCGAAAACTATTTCCGGCTTGAAGTGCTCTAAAATTTTCCTTGATGCTCTTACTGAAGAAACCAATCTATATAAATTTTTTATATTTTTCGGGCTTACGCTTCTCGAAAATCCTGTAATTGTCAATGTTTCAAGATCATACCCGCATTTGGGAATAATATTTTCTTCAATTCTGCCTTTTGCACCTATAAATAGTATCTCAGCATTCCTGTTCATCTTTCTTATTTCGTCTGCAACAGCTACGGCAGGAAAAATATGTCCTCCTGTACCTCCTGCAGCAAATATTATTCTCTTAATCATCTTCTGCGAATTTTTCTGTCCACATTTCACCCTTTGGTTGATTTCTGTGAGTTGAGATATTTAGCAGGATACCCACCGCAATTGAATTAAAAATTATTGATGTACCGCCGTAACTTAAGAACGGCAGTGTTACTCCTGTTGTAGGAATTGTGCCTGTTGCTACAAGCATGTTTATTATTGCATTCATTCCTATTACAGTTGTAATTCCAAATGCTAAGTATTTACCGTAATTATCTTCCATTGTCTTTGCGAGCTGCATTCCCCTGTAAATAAATATTCCGAACATCAGCAGCACTAAAGTCACTCCAATAAAACCGTATTCTTCACCGACTATCGAAAAAATAAAATCATCATAAGACTGCGGAAGAAAAAATTCTCTTTGATTCGAATTTCCCGGACCAACACCAATCAATGCACCGTTGCCAAACCCTATTATTGCCTGTGAAAGCTGGTAACCTGCATCACCGCCGCTTGTATGCTCCTGGAAAGAAAATATTCTGTTCAAAATATACGGCTTCGATAATACGAATAATATTGCCGCAGGGATTATAGAAACCATTGTGAATACTATATGTTTTATTTTTACTTTACCTACGTAAAAAAGTATCATGCTGGTTGCAAATATTGTAGTAGCTGTTGAAAAATTCGGCTGAATAGCAATTAATACTACAACTATCATTACATATGATACCATTGGCAGGTAAGCATAATATAAGCTTGAAATATAATCCTTCTTTTTAGAAAGCATATAAGCAAGGTTAATAACAAGTGCAAACTTCACAAAATCCGCCGGCTGGAAGCTCATTCCTGCTATCCTTATCCACCTGCTTACTCCCTTTGTTGTTTCTACATTAAAAATTAGAAGGTACAAAAGCATACCAACTGCAGCAAGCATCAAAAGCTTTCTTACTGTAATTGTATTGTGGAAATCAATCCGTGAAAAAAGAAATACCATGCATATACCCAGTACAGCACGTATTAAATGGTTCTTAAATAAATAGGTACTATCGCCGCTCATCTTTACCGACCAGCTTGACGATGCACTGAATACAACCCCTATGCTGAAAGTTATCAGCACAAGAACAGGAATTAATATCCAGAGGTCTATCCTATTTACTTTATTTTCCATTTAATTCGTTTACAATTCTTTTGAACTCACTTCCCCTGTGCTCGTAGCTGTCGAACATATCAAAGCTTGCACAGGCAGGTGAAAGAAGCACTACATTATTTTTATCTGCATACTGAAATGCTTTGTTAACAGCATCGGTCATATCACCTGCAAGTGTGACAGGCATTTTTTCTTTAAAATAATTGTACACCTTTTCTTTTGATTCACCGATGGCAATTATATGTTTTACATTCTGCTTTACTTCGTTTTCTATTTCAGAGTAATCATTGCCTTTATCTCTTCCGCCGAGTATTAGTATTATCGGTTCGGAAAATCCCTGCAACGCATACCAAACCGAGTTTACATTTGTTGCCTTGGAATCATTGTAAAATTTTACGCCGTCTAATTCTCTTACATATTCCAGCCTATGCTCAACACCTTTGAACTCAGAAAGAGTTTTATTTATTAATTCTCTCTTTATTTTGAATATCTTTGCTGAAATAATTGAAGCCAGTGAATTATAAATATTATGCTGTCCTTTTATTATCAGGTTTCCGGCATCAATTACATTTTCTTTACCCGTATTATTGAAATAGATAAGCCGGTTATTATCCGGGTAAGCACCTGAATCATACCCCACATTGCTTAGATCCTGCTTTATGCTAAACGGAATTAACTGAGCCTTTACTTTTTCATTCATGCTCTGCCTGATAATTTCATCATCATAATTAAAGATGAAATAATCGTTCCCGTCCTGATTTTCTATTACTCTCAACTTAGAGTTTATATAGTTATTGAAAGAATTTTCATACCTGTTTAAATGATCCGGTGTAATATTTAATAATATCGAGATATATGGCTTAAAATTTTTAATATTATCCAGCTGGAAACTGCTTGTTTCCACTACTGCAATTCCATCTTCATCTATATTATCTACAACATCACAAAAAGCTACTCCGATATTTCCGCAAACGAATGTTTTATATCCTGCATCTTTAAAAATCTCTCCTATCAATGTAGTAGTTGTTGTCTTGCCATTGGTACCTGTGATAGAAATTATTTTCCCTTTGCAAAACCATGACGCAGCTTCAACTTCACTTACTACTTCTTTACCTTTCTTCAATGCTTCCTGTATAACTGTTGAATTCTGCGGAACACCCGGGCTGACAATTAATGCATCGCTTTCGTATACTTTTTCACTGTGTCTGCCTGTTTCGAAATCTATATTATGTTCCTTCAGCTCTTTTATAAAATCTTTATTGATTTTCTCTAAATTTCCGGCATCACTTAAAAAGACTTTATAGCCCTTATTTTTCAGAAGCTTTGCGGCTGCAACACCGCTCCTTGCAGCTCCTATTATTGAAAATGATTTATAATTCTTATAATCCTGTATCAATTTTTTTACTTTGGTAATGTTGCACCGATGTTTAAGCCGATACCATGGTATCTTCTGTCATCGAATTCACGCAAATAATTAAAATATTTCAATTCAACCATTACGTTAAAATCGTAATTTTTAAAAAACACTGTTCCTACTATTATATTTAATCCTAATCCGCCTCTTAATGCAAGAGAAGTATGTAACGAATCATTTCTATCCATTCCAATAAAATGAAGCCCTAATCCGGCCCCTACATAAGGATCGATTTCAGATTTATTTTTCTTTAAAAACGGGTAAAATATATTCAGGTCAAGTCCTATATCTGAAAATGCCGGGCTTGTCTTAAACCTGAAAGGAACACTTATCTCGGCAAAAAATTCATCTGCTACATATTTGCCGAATCCTTCTACTGCAAGCATTTGATTTCCGCTGAAATCTCCCTGTAAGAAAAACATTCCTATTTTACCGCCGGCAGTAAAATATACCTTTTTAGTCGGTTTCTGTTGTAAATTAGTTTTAAGAAGAACTGTTTTCTTTTCAGATAACGAAAGTTTGTTTAATCCGAAATTTTCCTGCGAATATAAATTTGCAGATGTATATAATATAAATCCAATTAATATCAGGGCAGATGTTAAGCTTTTAAAAATAATTTGTCTCATTGTTTTATAGTTTAGTTTAATGATTATCTAATCTTAAATGTTGCAAAAGTAACAATTGCTAAAATTACAGCTATTATATAGAATCGTCCGACTATCTTGGGCTCGGGTACTCCGAGCATTTCAAAATGATGATGAAGCGGAGCCATTTTAAAAATCCTTCTGCCTTCACCGTATTTTTTCTTTGTATACTTGAAATACAGCCGCTGAAATATCACAGATAAGCTCTCAGCAAAAAATATACCTCCAAGTATCGGAAGGAGAAATTCTTTCTTTACAAGTATCATTAATGTTCCTATTGCCCCGCCAAGAGCAAGCGAGCCTGTATCACCCATAAATATCTGTGCCGGGTATGAATTGAACCACAAAAATCCAAGTGATGCCCCGACCAATGCGGCACAATAAACGGCTAATTCTCCGTTGCCGGGTAAGTAAATTATATTCAGGTACCTGCTGAATATCTCATTGCCTGAAACATAGCTTATCAAAGCCAGTGCCAGTGCTGCTATTCCCACACAGCCGATAGCAAGACCGTCCAATCCGTCGGTTAAATTTACTGCATTTGACGTTGCGGTGATTATAAATACCATCAACGGAATGTAATAGAACGAAAAATCAAACTCAAAGTTTTTCAAAAAAGGAATAGTTGTGATAGAATTAATATCCTTAAACTCAGGAAGAAAGTATATAAGACACGCTATAACCACTCCTAAAGATACCTGGTTAAGCAGTTTATATCTTGCAACAAGGCCTTTTTTGAGCTTTTTAACTACTTTCAGGTAATCATCTATGAAGCCGACAATTCCCATCCAGATAGTTGAAAGCAATATTAAAAGAACATATGTGTTTGTCAGGTCAGCCCAGAAAAGTACAGGAACAAGCACTGACAATAGCACTATAACACCTCCCATTGTCGGAGTTCCTGCTTTAGATAAATGCTCTTTTGGTCCGTCGCTTCTTATTTCTTCACCAATATTGTGGGATTTTAGCCTCTTTATTATCTTTGGCCCTATCCAGAAGCTGATAATCATGGCTGTAATGGCTGCCAACGCTGAACGCCATGTAATAAAACGGAATACATCAAATCCGGGAGGATTTAATGTCCTGTTGATATATTCAGCTAAATAGTAAAGCATTTATCTATAACTTTTTCCTTTCATATTTCCTGAACTACTTCTTCCATTTTCATTGAGCGTGACCCTTTCACAAGAACCATATCACCTTTTCGCAAATTCAGTTTTAAAAACTCTATTAAGGTATATTTATCTCCAAAATAGAAGTTGCTTTGTACCCCCCTGGCTTTTTTAAATGTATTATATGACTCTTCTCCGTATGTGTATAAACTCTCAAAACCCATTTTCTTTACAAGCTCTCCGGCATTTTCATGTTCTCTTTTGCTTGTTTTTCCAAGCTCGAGCATATCACCCAGTACTATGTGTTTCCTGCCTCTCACTTTATAATGTTTTAAATTTTCTAATGCCATTTTTACTGAATCGGGATTTGAATTATACGTGTCATCTATAACCGTAATACCATCTTTACATATCATCTCATTTCTTTTGGCACTGGCTGATGTAAATTCTTCAAGTGCTTTTTTTACATCTGCAAAACTTACATCAAAATATAAACCGGTTGCCGAGGCGCATAATGCTGCTTTGAAGCTTTGCACACCTGTTATTTTTAAAAGAGCATTTATTTTCTTCCGGTTGTATGATATTTCAATCTCGGGACTAAACCCTGTAAACTTTTTTATTTTGCCTTTAACATCATTATTTTCTGCCTGTCCGAATGTAAAGGATTTTATTTTTTTAATATCTGTGCGTTTTGCAATTTGCACATCATCCATATTTACAAAAAATGTTCCGTAGTTCTTTTTCAGGTAATCAACCAATTCAAATTCTGCTTTTGCCGCTCCGTTGATATTACTTAAAAACTCTAAATGTTCTTTTCCAATATTAGTTATCAAGCCAAACTGGGGCTTAACAATCCTGCACAACCCGGCAACTTCTCCAAAATGATTTGTCCCTGTTTCAATTACTGCAATCTGATGTTCATCATTTAATCTGAAAAGTGTTAAGGGTACACCTATTGCATTATTTAAGTTACCTTCGGTTTTCAGCACATTATATTTTTTTGAAAGAACGTGTGCTGTAACATCTTTTACCGTTGTTTTTCCGTTGCTTCCGGCTATTGCAATAACCGGAAGCACAAACTTATCTCTGTAAACACCTGCCAGCTCGCCTAAAGCACCGGTTGTATCATTTACTATTAAGAAAGAATTTTTATTTTTATAGTTCTTCTTATTGGCTGAGTACCATTTATTATCTGCAATTACCAAGCCCGCACCTTTTTTAATTACCTGCCCGATAAAATCATGTCCGTCAAACTTATCACCTTTGATTGCAAAAAATATATCACCTTTTTTGCAAGTCCTTGAATCGATAGATATATTTTTAAATACCTTTCTTTCAATAACGGCAGGATTAATTACTTTGCCGTTTACCTTCGAAATATCAGAAAAATCAATCTTCATTAAATAAATTTTTGTACAATTTCTTTGTCGCTTAGATGATACTTTATACCCATTATTTCCTGGTATGTTTCGTGTCCTTTTCCGGCTACCAGGATTATATCACCTTCTTTTGCTTCTTTGCATGCAAGCTCAATGGCTTTTTCCCTGTTGTCTTCTATTTTATAATTGCCTGATTTTATCCCGGCTTTTATATCTTCTATAATATCAACCGGGTCTTCTGTTCTTGGATTATCGGATGTTATTATTGTTTCATTACTGTATTTCACCGCTATCTCACCCATAACCGGTCTTTTTTTCTTGTCCCTGTCGCCGCCGCATCCAAATACTGTAATTATACGCCCGGTTGAATTACCCGATTCCATTATTTCCTTTATCGTTGTCAATGCTTTTAACAATGAATCAGGTGTATGGGAATAATCAATTATTGCAATAGCTCCGGAGCTTAATCTGATTTGATTAAACCTTCCTTCAACAGGTGCAAATTCAGAAATTCCCTGGCGAATAATATCATACTTTATACCCAAAGATTTCAATGCTGCAACTGCGGCCAGTATATTATATACATTAAACTTACCTATCAGCTTTGTCTCTATATTTATCCAGCTTTTACCTTCTCCGTTTAAAGGAACACGCATATCGAAATTCATTCCGTCAAAAGTCATATCCAGATTATCTATCGAATAAGATGAACTTCCAAAACCATAAGAGATTCGCTCTGATTCCGAACTGCTTACTATTTCCCTGCCGTATTTATCATCTGAGTTATATATTGCAAATGTCTTGTTGTTCTTCAGGTTTATTTTTTTCATCGAATCAAACAGAGTTTTCTTAGCATCAAAGTATTCTTCAATCGTATTGTGAAAATCAAGATGCTCAGGCGTCAGGTTTGTAAATACGGCTATATCAAATTCAAGCCCGTAAACCCTTTTCATTGCCAGCGCATGTGAAGATACTTCCATTGTTACATATTCAACACCTTCTTTATACATCATATCAAGCAATTCATTTAATTCCAATGATTCGGGTGTTGTATATTCTGACTTTAAAAATCTTTTATTAATGTAATTGCCGTTGGTACCTATCAGCCCCGTTTTCTTATCATTCAGCTCAAGCACAAAATTTATAATACTGCTTATAGTTGTCTTTCCATTTGTCCCGGTTACACCTGTCATTTTCATCTTGTGCGATGGAAAATCATAATATGCATTGCTCATCTCAGCCAGTGTTTTTCTGCAATCCGGAACATGATATATTATAGGCTCATAATGTCCGTTGGCAGTATCTGAAATAACGGCACGGGCTCCATTTTTTATTGCATCATTAATATATTTATTTCCGTCTGTCTTTAAGCCCCTGATTGCAAAAAATACGTCACCCGGTTCAACTAATTTTGAATTATAACGCAAGCGGTTAACTTCAAAATTAAGTCTGATTTCGCTATCCAGTATGTTTGTTCCGGATTTCATTATCATTTCTGCAAAAAACATTAATTACTGATACAATTAATTACAACTTGTTGATTTTTAGTTAATTTAGCACCTGCTTCTGGTTCCTGGTCTGTTACCCTCCCAAAGCCGTTTATCTTATATTCTATTCCCATCATTGAAAGCATTTTTATACATTTCCTTACACTCATGCCTTTTACTTCAGGCATATAAACCGGAGCATTCTGCTTCAGGCGTTCATTCCCCTGCTCCGTAATACTTTTTGTTGACAGCTTAATTTTCTTTATTGATGAGTTATCTCCATATACTATCTGCTGGTCTGTAACTATTGCATTTTTCTTTGCACCGTCAATTTCATAATCTATATTATTTTCTTTCAGAAGACGTATTGCATCGCTTATTTCAAAATCAATTATATTTATTTTATCTTTATCAGGATTTTCTATTAATTTATTATTAGCCAGCTTTATATCAGCATTGTTTTCATCATATTCAGGATGAGTAATATCCATCACGCCTGTTATAGCAATAATTCTTTCGGCAATTTTCCTGAAAATCGGTGCGGCAACCCTTCCACCGTAATACTCACCCGACCTTGGCGCATCGATAATAACAGCAATTACTATCTGCGGGTCATCTGCAGGAAAATACCCTATAAACGATGATGTATAACTCCTCTTGGAATATTCTCCTTCTATTAATTTCTGTGATGTTCCGGTTTTTCCTGCAATCTTCATATTCTCTATTTTCGCTTCCGTACCTGTTCCTTTTTCAACGGCTCCTACAAATAACTCAGTTAAAGTTTTTGCAGTAGTTTTTGAAACTACATTTCTAATCGGAGTGGGATGATGTTCTTTAATAACTGTTCCATCTGGAGCCATTTCTTTTTTAATAACGTATGGCTTCATCAGCAATCCGTCATTTGCAATACATGAATAAGCATTTGCCATCTGTATTGCAGTGACCATCAATTCATATCCGATAGCCATAAATCCAAGAGAAACAGCAGAAAAATCAACCGGTTTTTTTAAATATCCTCTCATCTCTCCCGGAAGGTCTATTCCGGTAGAAATTCCAAAGCCAAAATCCCGTGCATATTTGTAAAACCTTTCTTTTCCAAGCTTTTGTGCAACCTGTATCATTCCAATATTACTTGATTGCTCAATCACCTGCTGGAATGACATATTACTTGACTTGTGAGAATCTTTTATTGATACATTATCATACAACTGGTATTCACCACCATATGTCTGGATAACATCGTTTTTATTTTCCAAGCCTTCCTCAAGTGATGCTGCCGCACTGACTACTTTGAATGTAGAGCCCGGTTCATAAAGGTCTGTAAGAAATGCAAGCTTATATAAATCCGGTCTCACATCACCTTTTTCGATATTATTAATTACCGAGTTCATTCCGAGCACTTCACCTGTTTTCACAGACATCACCACACATTTTCCGCCTTCTGCATCATTGATAGTAACTCCCTGTTTCAATTCTTCTTCTACAACTTTTTGAACATTCATATCCAGGGTTAGTACAACATTATTACCATTTTGCGGCTCCAGGCGCGGATATTCTATTGCAGGTCTTTTTCTGCCAAGACCATCTTTTTGCATTACAACATACCCTTCTTTACCTTCAAGCATATCATTGCATTCCATCTCAATTCCAGAAATTCCGTTATTATCAATATCTGTACTGCCTATTACCTGCGTACCGAGCTCATTATAATTGTAGGTTCTGTGTGATTCGTTAAGTTTAATTACTCCTGATAAATTTAAATTTTGAAGTTGCTGCTCATATGTACTTTCAACACGCCTTTCAAGCCAAACAAACGATGTATTATTAGTATTTAATTTATCCAGGTAATAGCTTTTATCTTTTTGAAATACTCTTGAAAAAAGCTCAGCAACTGAATCTTTATTATCAACCATGTTCGGGTCTGCTGCAAATGAAAAGCTGTTAACATTAGAAATAAGAGCATTTAGCTTTCTGTCAAGAATTAATCCTCTTGTCGGCTTCAGTGATATCTTGCTTTCGTATTGTTTCTTTGCAGCAAGCTGGTATTTGTAACTGTTAATTATTTGTATGCTGAAAAGCTTGCCAAGTACAACGGTCAGCAACAAAAGAAAAACAATTATAAAAAAGCTTATTCTTCTTCCGGTATTTGCAGTGTTATTATTTCTTTTCAGTTCAGTCATCAAATGAATTAATAGTTACTGTTTTGGTTCAATATCCGATTTATTTATTGAAACTTTTTTTGGCTTATTGGTTGAAAACTTTAGCTGCAGCTTATCAACTGCAATATTTTTTATATTATCAAAACTGCTTAACCTTTCAATTTCAGTCTGCAGACTGTTATTAACAGTAACGGTCTTCGTAATCTCGGATCTTACATTGTTAATATCTATTGCAAGATTATTAACCGTTATAATATTGTACACAAAAAAAACTATAATGCCTGCCGAAACAAACAATATCACAAGAAGATTAAATAATGATATATTTTTATTTTTCGGTTTTCTCATTATATTTTTTCTGCCGCTCTTAACTTTGCACTTCTTGCACGGACATTTTTTTCTACTTCTTCATCTCCCGGTATTACGGGTTTCTTCGTAATCACTTTCAGCTTTTCATTCGAACGGAAAATGTTCTTCACAATCCTGTCTTCCAAAGAATGATATGATACTACAGCTATCCTTCCGCCTGTTTCTAAAAAATCAACCGTATCATTTAAAACCTTTTTCAAATTATCAAGCTCGTTGTTCACTTCAATTCTTAATGCCTGGAATACTTTAGAAAGATCTTTATTCAAATATCTTGCAGGTATTTTCAGCTTCAGAACATCAACAAGATCTGATGTTGTCTCAAACTTTTTTTTACCCCGGTAATAAATGATATCTTTTGTAATCTGCCTGCTGTACTTAAGCTCACCGTATTCTTTAAAAATATTCAATAAGTCATTTTCCGGGTAAGTATTAAGAACGTCTTTTGCTTTCAAACCGCCCTGAATGCCTTTATCAGCCCTCATATCCAGCTCAGTATCACGCTGGTAGCTGAAACCCTCTTCATAGTTCAATTGATAAGATGATAAGCCAAGGTCAAGCACTAAACCTGAGACCTTCTGTCCGGCAATAATATCCGGGTATTTACGTATCAGCTCAGCAATGTCGGCAAAATTACTATTGCAGAATATCACCCTTCCGGGAAAATCCTGCAAAACTTTTCCTGAATGCTCAATAGCGTTAATATCCCTGTCAACAGCAAGAATCTTAACATCGTTTTCTGTTAATTCAAGAATTCTTTTAGTATAACTGCCGCCGCCAAGTGTTCCGTCTATGTAAACTTTTGCTTTACTGTCATTTACATTAGCGAGCAGCAGATCTATTGTCTCATTTATTAAAACGGGTTCGTGATAATTAATTATCTCCACCTCAAGAGATATTAATATTGCCCTGAGGGTTTTTGCTCATAACTTTTTCCATTACGTCTTCATAGCTGTCGGGGAATCCTTTAAGATATTTGTCGTAATTTTCTGCATTCCAGAGTTCGATTTTTTCAATCTGGCCAAGCAAAAGAACTTCTTTTTTTATTTCAACTTTTTGAAGTAACTCCTGAGAAATCAATATTCTGTGCTGCGAATCAATCGGACATTCTTCAGTGTAATACATCATCTGCCTTATCATTGCAATTTCATTTTTTAAAAATGGATTTAGATTTTCAATTTTTTTCTGTAAATTAATCCATTCATAGGAGGGGTAGAGCCAAAGACAATTATCTCTGCCTAAAATAACATACATCAAATTGTTAGCTTCGGATGTGATATGTTTACGGAATTTAGATGGGATTATAATCCTTCCTTTGTCGTCCAGGTTATTTAATGTGTGCCCTTGAAACATTCTTTGTGTGTTCTTTTTTAAAGGGGTGCTAATTAAAAAAAGGAAAAATTGCAATCCTCCACTTTCCCCCACTTTCCTCCACTACAAAATTACAATTTTTTCATATAAAGTCAATAATAAAATCGTGTAAAATAGAAATTTTTTTAAAAAATCTTTCGGTAGGCTTTTTTAAGAAAATGGTACGGTTTTGGTATAGCTATTTGAATATTTTGGGAAATGTTATACCCGGAAGACTGTAAGAAAGGCTTTTACGAACAGGAATATCCCAAGAAATATAAGAATATACCCTGAAATGACATTTAATTTATTTACAGTATTTGGTGTTATTTTATGTTTATTACCCGTAATTAGCTTTAAAAGCGTATAAAACCAGAAAGCAGTCCCCGCCATTGCACCTATTGAAAAAGAGAAGCCGCCCCAGAATGACTGGTCTATTATCCTGTAACCCTTTATATAACCTATAATTGCAAACCATGAAGCCGGTAAAGTAATGGAAGACAAAGTCAGCATAATACCCATTAATATTAATGCTCCGTTCACTTTTGTCTTAACCGGCACATTATGCTGTTTAGCAATTTCCCTTGCTTTTTCCTTTACTGCTTTCGCTTTCTCTTCAGCCGTATGAAGCTTTTCAGATTGTTCCGCTTCCATCTTCCGCATCGTTACTTTCGATTTCATAATTTTTATACCGTAAATAACAACAATAACACATGCAGAAAATGTCAGGATAATTTCTATAGAAAAATAATTTGCATTATAAAAATACCTGGCTGTATCGGGAAGGAGTGATATTATGAGTGAAATACCGCCAAAGGCTGCAAGTGCATAGACGAAATCCATTAGTGCAGCGCCAATGCCAATCAACAAGCCATCTTTCAGCTTGCCGTTTATACCTTTGGATATTATGGCAAAGGCTATTGGTCCCAAAGGTGGAATGGAAACGATATATCCGGTTAATAATCCTGCAATTAGGGTAATTATCATTTACAACAAATAAGCATTTATAACGAATAAATAATCAGCAATTTACAGATTCCTAATGTAAATATAAACCATTAAATTAAACCAGTTAAATTTTTTTTAATCCCGGAAAATTATCCATTAATTATCTTAAGCACTTGCTCATGCATCTTTCCGTTTGAAATCAAAGCATCTCCCCCATAAATAGTGTCATTGCCCAGAATATCCGTTAGCTTACCTCCGGCTTCTTCAACACATATTTTTGCTGATGCAATATCATATGGTGCAGTTTTAGGATCAATCATTATCTCAGCTTTGCCTTTTATCAGGAATGTATGGCCATGACAATCACCGAATCCTCTATTATATGGACATTTATGTACTAGATTGAAAAAGCTGTTTTTGTATTGAGACTTGATTATATAATCAAGTCCGCCAAAAAGTAAATATGAATTTTCTATTTTATCAACATCACTTACTTTCGTTTTCTTTCCATTAAAAAAACATCCTTTGCCTTTAGCAGCAATTATAAATTCCTTTAATGCGGGCAAAGAAATTATCCCGAGTATTACCTCACCCGAGTATTCGAGTGCAAGCAGTGTACCCCAGAAAGCATAATTCCTCATAAAATTTCTTGTACCGTCAACGGGGTCAATTATCCATTTATATTCCGAGTCTGTTTTAAACTCGCCTCTTTCTTCCGAATAAATTGCATGATGAGGAAAATTCCTCTTAATCTCTTTTATCAGAAAATCCTCGCACTTGAAATCGGCAATTGTTACCGGTGATTTATTTTTTTTATATGAAGGTGTAACTTTCCTGCTGAAATATTTTAATGTAATGGATTCGGATTGTTTTATCAGCTTGGTTGAAAATTCAATGAAATTATTTAATTCTTTCTTTTTAATCATATATTTACACAAAATAGTATTATTCAATAATTTATTTTTCCCGGTAGATTTTGTAATATACAATTTAATTAAAAAAGTAGACCATATATAGTAAATTGATTATACAAACAAATTTTTTTAACTTTGTTATAACCTCAAAGTAAACAACATCTTTAATGGCACGAACACAGGTGCAAATTTTCTCTGGCAGGTCTTCTGAATATTTAGGCAAATTAGTTTGCTCGAACCTGCATATACCTTTTGGAAAAACAAAAAATCTGAATTTCAGTGATGGGGAAATTTGGATGAGGTACAATGATAACATAAGAGGTAAAGATGTATATATAATTCAATCAACCAATCCACCATCAGACAACCTGATGGAGCTGTTGATAATGATAGATGCCGCTGTAAGAGCTTCTGCTAAACGTATAACTGCTGTTATTCCTTATTTTGGATATGCAAGACAGGACAGGAAAGACCAGCCGAGGGTATCTATTACTGCTAAGCTGGTAGCAAACCTGATAACAACAGCCGGAGCAGACAGGGTTATAACAATGGACTTGCACACACCACAGTTACAAGGATATTTTGATATTCCTGTAGACCATTTGTATTGCTCTGTATTATTTATGAAATATTTTAAGCATATGAAACTTAAAAACCTTGCAGTGGCAGCAACAGATGTGGGCGGAGCTAAACGGGCAAGGGTTTATGCAAGAGAGCTTGGAGCTGACCTGATATTAATTGACAAAAGAAGACCTAAGCCGAATGTGGCTGAAGTTATGAATATTATTGGCGATGTCAAAGGTAAGAATATAATAGTTGTAGATGACCTTATAGATACAGCAAATACATTTGTAGCAACTGTTGAATCACTTAAATTAGCCGGAGCACATGAAATTTTCGGTGCGGCTACTCATCCGATTCTATCAGGTCCTGCAGTTGAAAGAATAGATAACTCAAGCCTCAAAAAGCTTGTTGTATCCAATACAGTACCGATCCATAAAAAATGCAGTAAGATAGAAATAGTTGATGTTTCAAAACTCTTTGCAGATGCAATATTAAGGACTAATCAGAATCAATCGATAAGCTCATTGTTTAAGATAGAATAAAACTTTTTACAAAAATAAAAAAGGGCATCCAACCGGTGCCCTTTTTTTAATATTTTAAAAGTTTTTCTTAATTTCTACTTTCAACTTTTATATCTTTTTTAAAGCCAATATCATAGATACCCTGGATTATTGTTCTTTTATTCTTACTCTTCGTAGTTTCATATATTCTGTTGCTTTCGCTTACAACAAAAGCCAGTGTAATAGCAAATATCAGAAGAAAGCTAATTACTTTAAGTAATTCATATTTGAAAATCTTAATAAAAGTACCTGCGTAATTCATAATGTCTTAACACCTTTTCTAAAACCAGGATGATACTGTATATTTTTTATTTAGTTAAAATCATTTTCTTTGTCATCTCAAAGTCAGCTATTATAAGTTTATAAAAATAAACTCCGCTGGCATAATTAGAGCCATCCCATTTTATGTTATAGGTTCCTTTTTCGAGCCTGCTGTCAATAACTGTCGATATCCCGTTACCGATAATATCGAAAATTTTCAATTTAAGTTCCGTATTTTTGGGAAGCTCAAATGAAATATTAATTGACGGATTAAAAGGATTTGGGTAATTCTGAGCCAATTTATATTTCGTAACCACACTCATACCCTGAGGTATACCTGTGATATCTCTGATAACTATCCTTTTACTTGGAGCCCAATTCCATGCAGAAGTTCCGGTAGTAACAGCAGCAAAAATTGTGTCTATTCCGGGAGAAGCAGTTGCTGTATAGTTAAACGATTTAGTAACCGTATGGTTTGTCATAGTAATAGCATGAAGATGCGTAAGCTCATTTCCCAGCAATTTTATTTTCAATGAAAATATTGTCCTCATAACTTTAATGGCTAAATTATGAAATATAAAATCTATATAAACATGAACATATATCATGCCAGAGAAACGGAAAAAAGAAGACTTTTTTGACCTTACTTACTGTTTCATGTAGAATTTATCTACAAATCTCTATTATTATGTGTATATTTTTACTCAATTGTTGATGGAACAATTAAATAAATCCCTTTATTAGAAGATAGAAATAGAAATAAATTATTAATAAATTACAGTGCCCACATAAAAAGTGGGTTATTATTTTATTATCAATAACTTAAATATGACCAAAGAAAATATTTTACAGTTCAGAACCCTGTTTTTAGCTTTTTTACTTTTTATATTATTAATTCCCCTGAATGCACAGGTTCAAACCAGTTCGGATGGAAAATATACTTATGAGACAGTAGGTAATGACCCGCTAAAAGCAAGAATATATAAGTTGAGTAACGGTTTAACCGTTTATTTGACAGTTTACAAGGAAGAACCGAGAATCCAAACAAATATTGCCGTCAGAACAGGAAGTAAAAAAGATCCTTCAGATGCAACCGGATTAGCTCACTATCTTGAGCATATGCTTTTTAAAGGAACAGATAAATTCGGCACAGTGGATTATGAAAAAGAGAAAGTCCTGTTAGACCAGGTAATTAACTTATATGAAGCACACAGGCAGGCAACTGATCCCACAGAAAGGAAAAGAATTTATCACCAGATAGATAGTGTTTCCAGCTTAGCATCAAAATATGCAATTGCAAATGAATTCGATAAAATGCTGAGCTCAATAGGAGCAAAGGGAACAAATGCTTATACATCTGTTGAGCAAACTGTATATGTTAATGATATTCCTTCCAACCAGCTTGAAAAATGGCTTACGATTGAATCAGAAAGATTCAGGCACCCGGTAATGAGATTATTTCATACAGAGCTTGAAACAGTTTATGAAGAAAAAAATATAGGACTTGATAATGACGGGAATAAATTATGGGAAGCAATGATGCTTGGCCTGTTCCCGACACATCAATACGGGACACAAACAACAATTGGAACAGTTGAACATTTAAAAAATCCTTCTATTAAAAAAGTTATAGATTATTACAACACATATTATGTTCCGAATAATATGGCAATTTGCTTATCAGGTGACCTGGATATGGATGAAACAATAAAGCTGATAGACGAAAAGTGGGGTGCACTTCCATCAAAAGATGTTCCTGAATATGTTCCTCCTGTAGAAAGTCCAATTACATCACCTGTTATAAAGGAAGTTTACGGACCTGAAGCAGAAGAAATGTATATGGCTTTCAGATTCCCCGGAGCAGCATCTCATGAAGCAGATGTAATAAGCATGCTTT
>RPQH01000073.1 GCA_003820375.1 Ignavibacteriota bacterium | reverse complement strand
TGATTTCAACCCCTGCAGAAATTGTAAAGCAAGGGGTGATAATCCAATATTAAAGTCTTTCAGTGTTTATCCAATTCTTCGGACAAGAAAAATCATAACTATCTACCACGCCTGCTTGCGTAATGCAATGAGCATGCAGTCATCACCCCTTGTCCTCCACACACTCTATACACTCTATTCACTCTATTCACTCCATACACTCCATACACTCCACACACTCCACACACTCCACACACTCAATACACTCTATTCACTCCATACACTCTACACACTCTATTCACTCTATACACAATTAATCTGTTTCCTAATTCCCTATAATTACACTTCTTAAATTTGTATATTTGTATTCGTTTTTAACATAAAAATATAAAATATGAAATACAGACAACTTGGTAAATACGGTATCCGGCTCTCAGAAATCGGACTTGGCAGCTGGTTAACATATGGCATGGGTGTAGAAGACAAAACAGCAGAAGACTGCGTTATTGCTGCCTTTGAATGCGGTATAAATTTCTTTGACACTGCCGATGTTTATAATAAAGGAGGCGCCGAAGAAGCTTACGGTACTATTTTATTCGATAAACTGAAGGTAAAGCGTGAAGATATTATTATTGCTACCAAATGCTATTTTCCAATTTCGGAAAATCCGAATGACCGTGGGCTTTCGAGAAAACATATATTTGAGTCTGTACATAAATCATTAAAGCGGCTTAAGACTGATTATATCGATATCCAGCAGTGCCACAGGTATGATGAAACAACACCGCTAGAGGAAACATGCAGGGCATTCAACGACCTGATACAGCAGGGAAAAATTTTATATTGGGGAGTAAGTGAATGGAGTGCGGAGAACATTAAGGACGCAATTTATGTTTGTGATAAATATAACCTTCATAAGCCGGTAAGCAATCAGCCGCAGTACAGCATAATACGCCCGCAAATTGAGACAAACGGTGTAATTGCGGTTTCCGAAAAATACGGATTAGGACAGGTTGTCTGGTCACCGCTTGCACAGGGAATATTGACAGGCAAATATTCCGGCGGCAAAATACCTGCTGATTCACGTGCAGCAAATGAAAAAATGAACTGGTTCTTAAAAGACCGGATTGATGCAGATGTTACAGATAAAGTTGACCGCCTTAAAGCAGAAGTTACAAATGGCATGTGTGTTTCGTTAGCACAATTTGCACTTGCCTGGTGCCTTAGAACTCCAAATGTAACAAGTGCAATTACAAGCGGCTCGAAAGCAAGCCAGATAAAAGAAAATGCTGAAGCAGTTAATATCATAATTACTGAAGAAACAGATAATAAAGTTAAGGAGATATTTAATAACCAATGAAGCTTGGTGTAATCGGTGAACCCTGTATAGATTACATTCACCGTGGAAATGGCGAACCTAAAAAAACTCTCGGGGGAATATTATATTCCGTCGTCTCACTTGCTTTAATAGCAAAGGAAGACGAGGTGTATCCTATTTTCAATCTTGGCAATGATGAATATGATTATATACTGAATTTCCTTTCGCAGTTCAAAAATATAAGAACAGATTATGTTAATAAAGTTGAGCACAAGGTCAGGGTAGTAAGTCTTTATTATAATAAGGCACAAGGAGCAGAGTACATTTGTGAAGAAACCGGCAGGACAAAGATTTATGACCGTGAAGAAAATTCAACTGAACCGACTGCACCGGTAGATTTTTCCGTGATTGAACCTGCTCTTTATAATTTAGATGCATTGCTTATTAACATGATATCAGGGAGTGACGTAACACTTGATACATTAAAACAGGTCCGGCTTGCTTACCCGAAACACATACATCTTGATATTCATAATATTGTAATGAGGACAAATGAGAAAGGTGAACGTATTCAACAGCCGGTAAATGATTGGCTTGAATGGTGCTGTCAATGCAGTACATTACAGATGAATGAATCGGAAATAAATATAATAACTCCGGAGCGGTTGAAGGAATATGATTTTGCAGAGAAAATTCTTTCAACAGAAGGCAAGGGACCGGGAGCATTAATAATAACCAGGGGTAAATCAGGCGTAACACTTTATGTAAAAAAAGTAAAAGATATGCTTGGTGAACATTTCGTAGATATAGATAAAAAGGATTTTCCGGCAGTTGAAAGGGATAATTTCAAAGATTCAACCGGGTGCGGCGATGTTCTGGCATCAAGCTTCCTGTTCAAAATGGCTTCAGGGCATGATTATGAGACAGCAATAAATTTTTCAAATAAAATGGCCGGCTTTAAGTCAACACTGCAGGGTGTGGAAGAGCTGTATCAATTAGGGAACTACAAAATTGGAACAACTTAAAAGAATTTTATTAACAGGAGCAAACGGCTTACTCGGGCAAAAAACCGCGGAAATCTTTGCTAAAGAAAGCGACCATGAACTTTTTTTAACCGATCTTGCAGAACGGGCAGAAGAACCGAGAAAGTTCAAATATTTCCCTCTTGATATTACAAATAAAGAAGCGGTTAAAGAAAAAGTTAAGGAATTAAATCCTGATATAATAATCAATGCTGCAGCTTATACAAATGTTGACGGGTGCGAAACCGAGCGTGAGCTTAGCTGGCGTGTAAATGTGGATGCTGTTAAAAACTTCATCATTGCTTCGCGTTATAATTCTACGAAAGTAATACATGTTTCAACCGATTATATTTTTGACGGCAAAACGGGGAATTATGATGAACAATCACGCCCAAGCCCGAAAAGCTTCTACGGAAAAGAAAAGCTTGCCAGTGAAAATGCTTTAATTTCAAGCGGTATTGAACATGCTATTATCAGGACAATGATAATTTACGGCAACGGAAAGAATGTTAAGCGAAATTTCGCTCTCTGGCTGATCGATATGCTTGGGAAAAATCATACGGTTACAATTGTTGATGACCAGTACGGACAACCGACTATGGTAGATGACCTTGGACTTGCGCTGCTCAGAATTGTGGAAAGAAATAAAAAAGGAATTTATCACGTTAGCGGAAGTGAATATCTGAACAGGTATGAATTTGCAATAAGGCTTGCTGAAATTTTTGATTTTGATAAAGAGCTTATTATTCCCATCAAGACGACAGATTTACAGCAGGCGGCAGATAGACCGATGAACTCAAGCTTTATAACACTCAAGGCAGAAACAGAGCTTGGATTAAAGGCACTGAATGTTACAGACGGATTGTATATGCTGAAACACCAGCTGGGGATGTAGCACAATGACGAATGACGAATGACGAATTGGGGGGGCAGGTTTCAGGTTGCAGGTTACTCTTCTTCTCTTTCCCAAATTTCTATTTGGGAAAGTAATCGATCTTGAATTACAGATCAATTATTAATTGCAGTACAATACTTTCCCAAATAGAAATTTGGGAAAGAGAGGTTGAGGATAAATTTTCGAAAGAGGGTGACATCTTAACAAACTTAACAAACTTAAAGAACTCAAAGAACTTAACAAACTCATAGATGTTAGATTTAAAATTAATCAGAGAAAATCCTTCAATAATAAAAGAAAAATTAAGCACACGCGGTGATGGTGCAGCTTATGTTGATAAAATACTTCAGCTTGATATTGAAAGACGTGAGTGTATTGGAAAAGCTGAAGGATTAAAAAGCTTACGTAATACGGTTTCTGCTGAAATTGCAAAAATGAAAAAAGCAGGTGAAGATGCTTCAGGTAAAATTGCTGAGATGAAAAAAGTTTCTGATGATATTAAATCACTTGATGAAAAATTATCCGTTATAGAAAAAGATATCAATGAGATATTGATAAACATACCTAATATTCCCGCCGATGGCATACCTGTTGGTAAAACTGCTGATGAAAATATTGAAGTAAGGCAGTGGGGAGAAAAGCTAAACGGTGATTTTAAATATCTTGACCATGTTGAACTCGGGAAAAAACATGACATATTAAATTTTGAAACCGGTGCAAAAATATCAGGCAGCGGATTCCCTTTTTATAAAGGCAAGGGTGCAATACTTGAAAGAGCATTGATAAACTTCATGCTCGATTCACACAGGGTAAACGGTTACACTGAAGTATTTATGCCATTCCTTGTTAACCGTGCATCAATGGAAGCCGCTGAGAAGGTTCCTAAATTCGAAGATGATATGTACAGGATAGATTCGGATGATTTGTTTGCGATACCAACAGCAGAGGTTCCGATTCTCAACATTCACCGTGATGAAATATTGAAATACGACGACCTGCCAATAAAATACTGCGGCTATACAGCATGTTTCAGGCGGGAAGCAGGAAGCTATGGCAGAGACCTTAGAGGACTTTTACGGGTGCATCAGTTCAATAAAGTTGAATTAATAAATTTCTGCACACCCGAAACATCTTATGATGAAATGGAAAAAATGCTTTTGAATGCTTGCGGAATACTTGAAGCTTTAAATATCCATTACCGCATACTTGATATCTGCACCGGTGATATGGGTTTTGCAGGGAGCAAGCAGTATGATATTGAAACATGGTCACCCGCAGAGAATAAATTTCTTGAAGCATCAAGCGTAACCAATTGCACGGATTTCCAATCAAGAAGAGCAATGGTGAGATTCAAAAGACCTGACCAAAAAGGGACAGAGTATATTCATATATTGAATGGCAGCGGGCTTGCAACATCAAGGTTAATGGTTTCATTGCTTGAATCATACCAAACACCGGATGGAAAGATAATTGTACCAAAGGTTTTGCATAAATATACAGGATTTGAAACGATAGGATAGAATATTATTTTTTAACTCCCCTCTCCTGGCGAAGCGTATAGGAGAGGAAAACGGATATATTGGAAATTTATGTTGTGGACTAGTTATATTATATTAGCTTATTAAATTAATAATCATTAAAACAATAACCATAAAGCCATGAAGGAACTAATATCAGTTGCATTTCTTCTCTCAATGTTTTCTGTATCTGCATTTTCCCAACCGTTGTTAGATACAACAAAAATTAAATTAAGCTATAATTTAGATAATTATCCAAAAGTGGATGGCTCAACATCAACATATCCGCTTGCATGTTTAATTGCCTGCAGGTCAATTGGAGTTGATTTCGAGTGGAGGAAGGATTTTGGTGAAGGGTCAAAATGGGTACGCCCGTTATTTATTGAAAATGAAGTTGAGAACAATGCAAAGTTTTATCAAAATATAAAATATTCAGGAACACATAGCGCTTATGTTAACCTGATAAATTCTGATGCAGATGTAATACTTGTTGCCAGGGAACCATCAGAAGATGAGCTGAAGTTAGCCGGCGAAAAAGGAGTAAAATTAATGCTGCAGCCGGTTGCCATAGATGCTTTTATTTTTCTGTTAAATAAAAACAATCCTGTAACGGAGTTAACAATTGCACAGATACAGAAGATTTATACAGGCGAAATAACCAACTGGAGTTCAGCAGGCGGACCCGATAACCCAATAACCGCTTACACAAGAGAAAGAAATTCAGGGAGCCAGGAACTCATGGAAAAGCTTGTCATGAAAGACTTGCCAATGATAAAAGATAATGAGATGGTGCTTATGGGTATGATGGGACCTATAAATGCAATTGGCAGCCACACATGGGGTATAGGTTATTCTGTTTATTACTACGAGCATTTTATGGCACCAAATGAGAAACTGAAATTGGTCGCAGTAGATGGTATTGAACCCAATTATGAGAACCTCCAATCAAGAAAATATCCTTTTACTGCTGATGTATATGCTGTAATAAGAGAAGATTTATCCACGTACAGCAATGCTTACGAAATGTATAACTGGTTTACAACAGATGAAGGACAGAAAATAATTAAAGAAAGCGGATATGTCCCCATTAAATAACTGGATAAGAATAGGAGCAATCTCTGGTTTCCTTGCGGTGGCTCTGGGTGCTTTCGGTGCACATGGATTAAAGAACATTGTCACTCCCGAAATGCTGGAGACATACAGAACGGGAGTATTATATCATTTAATTCATTCCGTAGTAATACTTGCAATAGGATTTTACGGAAATGAAAGATTGAAAATTGCTGCATTGTTCTTTCTGCTTGGAATAATATTGTTTTCATTTTCATTGTACGCATATTCAGTTACAGGAATGAAAGCACTTGCAATGATTACGCCTGTTGGAGGAGTGAGCTTTTTGATTGGATGGGTGCTGACTGCGGTTAGAGCTAAAAGAGCTTGAATCCCAGATTAACCCGGATTAATCGAATTAGAGAAGCTTGAACCCCAGATTAACCCGGATTAATATGATTAAGTATGATTAGACCTAGCTTCATTTATAAATAATTCTTAAATTTTATATACAAACCTTTAACACAAAGTTCACACCTGCCTGCAGCAGGCAGGAAGGATACAAAGAACACAAAGAGAATAATATAGTAACCACGTCTTTTAAGCCGTGGAAAACAGTACAACACCATACGGGCTTTAGCCCAAAAGGTATAACCACGCGAAGCCGCAAAAGCCGCAAAGAAATATTTTTTGACTTAGATTACCATTCCTTAAATTAATTAATTATCATATATTTATATTGACTACACTTCAACAATAAAAGAAAGGTTGAGTTCATTATGAACAATTTAAAACCTGTTCTGATAATTCTTGTCTGGTTATCATTTTTATCTTTTTCACATATTGCTTTTTCGCAGATAGATGATTCTTTATATCACACAAATCCGGAAAATTATGTTGCAAAGCTTTTGTTCCAGAAAAAAATTGTCATGCTTGGTGATTATGGCCATCACATGCCTGCACCCCTTCACAGTGTGTTAAGGACTCTGGATGAATGGCTGAAAATATGTGCCGAAAGCGACAGCATTGAACAAAAACTGTTTCTGGTTCTGGAAATGCACAGTAATGAAGCAAAAACAATAAATGATTATACTATAACAGGAGATTTTAAACCGGTAGTAGATTTATTTTTAACGGAAACTTACCTAGATGATTTTGAATATTATGCTAACCTCCATAAGTTCAGGCAAAAGCTTGATAGTATTAATTTAAACCGCAATAATAAAATAATATTTGAAATAAAAGGTTATGAATGGATAGGAAGGGATGCAGTAAAGAATAATTTAGATTTTATCAATAGAACTCCTGAAGAACAAGACTTATGGTTTGTGACTAAAAGAGACAGCGAAATCGCATCCGGCTTAATTCCGGATGTTGAAAATAATCCGGATACAAAAGTTCTGGTCTTTTATGGAGGCGGACATTTAACGAACGGATATGTTTCTAAATATTACAGGGGTATTAATTTGTTAGAACCTCAATGTTATGGATATTATTTAGTATCTTATCTTAAGAAACACTTTGGCGATGAAAATGTTGTCTCAATAGATCAACGCTTTGTTTATAAGGAATGGCTTCTCAGCTCCAGGTTTGATAATGTATTAAATGCTGATATCATAATTAATAATAAAGATTTCCCATTAGTTAATTACAATTACACATTTTTCGATTTATGTATCTTCAGACATTTCAAATTAATCTTTCCCCGGTCGTTATCATTTATATTCAGCCGATATGTTGTAGAGAAGAATATTCGGGATTTAAAAGATATAGAGCCACATTTACCTGCACCCAAAGCACAAAACTATAGTTTTCAATATTTGTATTACCTGAATTTTTTGACAGGAAAAAACTTCAAAAATGTGACGGAAGCTGAAAGCTGGTACAAAAACAACGGGTATGACGGCTTAAAAAGATTAGAATCAAAAGAATTTGCTGATACATTGCTCAATCAAACTAAAAATAATCAGGGTAATTATAGATATATTCTAAGCAGTTTAGGATGGGATGACCAGATAAATTCGCCGCAATTTGTGCCTACCTATAAAGACTGGCAGCTTGCATTTCCAAGAATTAAATTCGTTAACTGCATTGGCATATATTGGATTGGTTTTCCCGATGAAAAAGTAAAAGCAAAGGAATATTTAATCAAATTCAGCGGGCAGGATTTTGAGGAGCCGGAAAAGTATTTGCAGTGGTATAGAATGAAGTATTATGGGTATGAATATTAATGCTTGAACCCCAGATTAACCCAGATTAATCGGATTAAGTATGATTAGACCTAGCTTTACTCGAAATTCTAATTATAAATTACTAATTTTATTTTTATAATTGATTAATCTTATGAATTGTATGCTCTTATTATATTGGAATTGTTACACAAAATTTATCATTCAAATCCGATAAACTTTTTATATAAATATAAATTTATGATTCCCATAACTAGAACTCTATATAATGTGAGGTCTAATCATACTTAATCATTCAAATCTGGGTTAATCTGGGGTTCATGCTTTTCTAATCATACTAATCATACAAATCTGAATTAATCAGGGGTTCAAGCTTTCAATTTATCAAAATATTTTATCCACGGTCCTATCTCTTCCTTATATTGCTTTGCTAATACTCTTGATATTTGGGCGATGTGTGTTAAGTCATGTGCAGCCCAGGTTGATAGAAGCTCACGTAAAGTAACATTGCCAAACTCCGGATGAATACCTTCCATATTCAATTTTTCTTCATCAATATCCATGTTCTTAAGCTTATGAATATTTTCAATACGCAATTCGGAAAATTCATTTAATAAGTCTTCCAATGATTTTCCTTTGCTTTCTTCAAATTGTGCAAACCTGTCATAAGGTATAAACTTCTTATTTTCTTTATTACTCAATATTATTTCGGTACGAGGAAACCAATCGGTTCTTTCACCGTGCACTAAATGTCCCACAATATCATAAGGACTCCACGAATCTCCGCCTTCATTGCTGTGAACCAGCTCATCAGGTAAATCCGATAAAAGATTACGAATAACCTGTGGAGTATTATTCAGTATTTGAATTGTGTAAGTTAAATTAAATTTCATGATATAAACATTTGATTAGAATATATAAAATAGAATAACTTAATGAACAAAAAAAATTCCCATTCTTTTTTAAAATGGGAATTAAAAATTATTATTTGCACCAAACCCTGACTCTTAGACTCCTAACTCTCGAACTCCCGACTCTTTTTACTTCTTCCCTGCTGCAACCTGGTCTAAGAGCCATTTTGCCAGTGCCTGTGCTTCCTTCTTTTTCAAGCCCTGGTTTGGCATTGGTGGATATGCAGGATCTTTTTTTACAGGATTATAAATATATTCAGCCAACGCATTCAAATCTCCATTGTATTTAGGTATTGTTTGCTGGTAAGGTGGTCCCACTAGCTTTGTATCAAATTTATGGCAGGCAACACATTTTGTTGCATATATCTGTTCTGCGTTTACACCTGTTAACGATACTGTTTTGCTTTTTATCTCTTTTTCGTGTTCATCGGCTACGGCCATTATTTGCCTGCTCTGTTCCCCAAGCGCATTACCCATTACCGATTGATCTTTTAATATATTAAATGCGAACACAATAAACACTAAAACAAAAATAGCAGTAGCAGGATTTACATCTGATGTTTTAACCATTGAGTAAAGCATATTAGCCAGTACCAAAGCAGCAATCAATGTTACCGCAAGATATAAGAAAGAAGCAGGTGATAATGCCACCTGCGGTAAAAAAAGAAAATTAAGAAATAACAAAACCGGGATAAACAGGGATGAAAAAAATGCTAGTCCTATTGCAAAACCTTTTACAAACTTTGAATATTCCTCATCCATGCCGGTCAATCCACCCTGCCATTTGAAGAAATAGAACAATACTGCAGCCCCGGTAATAACACCTGAAGCAGCAATTAAGTAAAGAAAATTAAAAATTGCTTCCCACGAGAAAAGCACTAATAAAATATTATTCACACTGCCCCATTCCTGCGGATTGGAGGCAAGGGCGATGCTTGCTACAAAAATATATGCTGCAGTGTACAACAGGATTGAACCTATCCATCCTGCTTTATTTCCGGCAGAGCTGAGATTCGCTTCATATTCATTCACACTCCTTATGCCTTCGTTTGAGCTGTCACTTTTGTTTACATATTTTTTCAGTGTATCAATTACCGATTGTACTTTGAATGTGTTTCTGTACCTGTAAATTAAAATGAAAGAAATAATAAACATCAAAACTGCAAGCGAAATTACCGTCATTGCAATTGTTTGTGCCTTATATAAAAGCTGTGCATAAACGAACAGGATTGAAAGTACCGGAATAATTCCAAGTGCTATTTCTGCATTTTTGGTAATTGTAAGTTTTTCAATTATATCTTTTGCAAACCTGATATGCTGAATGTTTCCGCTTTTTTCGCCAATGCGTTTAAAGAAAACGGAATAGAATGATGCTCCAAGCAGCAATCCAAGATATGGTACAAACAGAAGCAATGATATAATCAAAATATAGTGCAGCAGCAAGAGATGATTTGCTGACGGCGGAATTACTATCTGGTCAAAAAAATTCATTAATTATTCCTTTCGAATTTCTAAAAAAATGACAGCTGTTCTATTTACTATTAAATCATTTTTTATTATTAAACTTTTACCCCCTCTACTTCTTCCCCTGTGAGGGGGAGGAAAGGTAGGGGTGGTTTCTAAAATATCTTTACAAATTTATCGATTGATAATATTGTAATCAGAAGCAGGGTATAAAAATTAATACTTACAAAAGAACTTATTATACGCTTTCTTCCTGCATCCGACCTGAAGAATAAAACAGCATTATATATCATAAACCCGGAAATTAAAAGCAAAAATATATTTGAAACAGCAAAGTTAACAAGTCCGAACATGGGAAATATAAGTGCTATCATAACCGTAGTTACAAGCCACATGGATGTAATTCTTTTCAATTGCTGAACAGAAAATATTTGTGATAAAGTCGGGAAACCGCCTTTTTCATAATCATCTGCATAAAGCATAAGCAAAAGCCAGAAGTGCGGAATTTGCCAAATAAAGAAATATAAAGCCACAATCAAAATTGAAGGTGAAAACAAATTGCCGCCCGCAGCAGTCCATCCTGCAATCGGTGGTAAAGCACCAACAAGTGAACCGGGAATTATTGCCCATGCAGTTTTTCTCTTTAATGGTGTGTAAATTCCATTGTACCAGAAAAATGTAAGGTAACCCACACAAAGAGTAAGAAGGTTTGTACCGAATGATAAAATTACAGTACCCGCCATTAATAATAAAGCAGAGATAATTAAAACACTGACCGGCTCAATCTTTCCGGATGGGATTGGGCGTGATGAAGTTCTTTTCATCAATGAATCTGTTCTTCTTTCCTGGTAATGGTTTAAGGCAGATGCAGAACATGCAAGAAGAAAGATTCCTGTAATAGGGTAAAATATATCCGGTGTAATATTATTTGAGGCAAGAATATATCCAAGCCCTGTTGTAAATGAAACAAGCACAGTTATCTTGAACTTAATTATTTCAAGAAACATTTTTATTACTCCGGACATATCCATGTTCCTTAATTGAGCTTTAGTATTTACAGTTGTAGAAGCTATTTCTTCATTCTCCTTATTTTTCTTTGTCCAACAGAATCAGCAATCTTTGGGTCAACCTGCATTATCTTTACGGTATCCTTGGTTGTTTTCACGGTATCAACTCTTAATGAATCCTTTGGTATGGTACCAACTCTAAGTGAATCTGATTTTAATGTATCCAATGGTTTAGGCAGTGTATTTTTCCACACTTCAAAATCTTCCGGCTTCATTACTATCAGCTTACCAAGCATATAAGAATGGTTCATACCGCAGTACTCGGCACACATAATATCAAACTCTCCCATCATAGTTGGCTGGAACCAAAGGTAATTTGTTCTTCCGGGTATTGCATCTTCCTTCACCCTGTAAGCAGGAATATAGAAACTGTGGTTTACATCAGCAGATTGGATTTCCATTTTTATTGGCTTTCCGAAAGGTACATATAACAGGGTATCACTTTTTTTGCCGTTGTCATAATCAAAGGTCCAGCTCCACATTCTGCCTGTTACTTTGATTACCATAGCATCGGCAGGTACATTACGCATTGTCTGAAAACCTGACCAGCCGTACCAGAACATTATCAATACAAGAACAGTAGGTATTACGGTCCAGACAACTTCCAAAGACGTATTGCCGGTAATATTAGATGCCTGCGGATTTCTTTTCTTCCTGTACCTTATAACAAAATATATCATTGCTACAGTTACAAGCAGCAGAAAAAAAACTGAAATAGAAACTATCAGTATAAATACATTATCAACGCTGTTTATTATTGGATTATCCATGTTTTACCTGAATGATAGATCAAAAAATGTTAAAGTAATCATAATTATAAAAGTAATAATACACACAGCTATGAATATCTTAAATACCGTATGCTCAAACTTAACGTGCATAAAATAATTCATAACAAGAAATGTTTTAGCGGTTGCTATTAAAAGGGCAACAGTAAGAGTAATGCTGCCAAAATTGAGCCCTGCAACCGAAACTGTAATTGCTGTTAAAGCAACCAGCCCCAGCCATACCATGATGTATGTACCGTAACTCATGTGATGTGTTTCAGATGATGTATTATTACTCATAAATTATTAATGAATTAAATAAAATAATGGGAAAAGGAAAATCCAGATAATATCAACAAGGTGCCAGTACAAACCGGCATTTTCCAATCTCGTGTAATTTGTGCTTGAAATTTTGTTTTTGACCACAAAAGCAAGAACTACGCCTATAAAAATCATTCCAACTATAACGTGAAGCCCGTGCAGCCCCGTCATTGTGTAATAAAGCCCGAAGTATAAAATTTCACCTTCAGACATATTTTCCAGGGCAGGACCTTTGGGATATATGCCATTATGTATCTCGTGGCTCCACTCAAAATATTTATTTACTAAAAAAGCCAGGCCGCAGAACAATGTGAATACCAGCAGTGCAATGCTCAGCTTTTTCTGTTCTTTTTGTAAAGCAGCAATAGAAAGCGCAATAGAAAGACTGCTTGTTAAAAGGATAATTGTATTAACAGCCCCGATGAAAGAATTCATTTCAAGAGCAGCAGCTTTGAACCCGTCAGGATATAAGAACCTGTAACCGGCATAAAGGAGGAACATACCGCCAAAAAGCAAAAGTTCGGTGAACAGGAAAAGCCACATTCCCATTTTGGAAGCTTCATCATCACGGTGAACATGCCCGGTAGCGTGGCTTGTCGGATGTAATGCTACCGATTCTATAACTTCATCACTCAATGTACTGCCTCCTCTTCTTTGTGAATTACTTTAATTGGATTCATTATATATGTTTCCCTGTCATGAACATACGGTCCGCCTGTTACTACGGGAATCTCATCGAAATTTTCCAGTGGCGGAGGTGAAGCAATTCTCCATTCAAGTGTTGTTCCGCCCCAGGGATTTGCTGTTGCCTTTTCTCCTTTTATTAATCCTCTCAGCAGGTTGCCGAACATTAAAACTATTCCGGTCACCATAATAAAAGCGCCAATAGATGAAAACACATGAAGTCCCTGGTACTGGGGCAGATAATCATAATATCTTCTTGGCATACCCAGGTAACCTAAAATAAACATAGTAAAGTAGAACATATTAAAACCGATAACAAACAATGTTGCCGATATGATAGCTACTTTTTCATTATATGTTTTACCGAACATCTTTGGGAACCAGTAATGCAGGGCAGCAAAGAATATCGTACCCATGCCTCCAAACATTACATAATGGAAATGCCCTACTATAAAATATGTATCCGTGAGATGAATATCTGTAGCAAGTGCTCCCTGCACAAGACCTGTCAAGCCGCCGATAGAAAATATAAAAATGAAAGCCATTACAAATAATAACGGCACTTTAATTTCTATAGAACCTTTATATAACGTTGCAACCCAGTTAAATACTTTTACACCGGTCGGTATTGCAACAAGAAAAGTTAATAATGAAAATACAACTCTTGATGTATCACTCATACCGCTGGTGAACATATGATGTCCCCACACTAGATAGCCGATTAGCGCAATAGCAAGACTTGAAAGTGCAATCTGCTTATACCCGAAAATATCTTTTTTTGCAAAAGTTGGAATTATTTCAGATACAACACCCATTGCAGGAAGAATCATAATATAAACCGCAGGATGTGAATATATCCAGAACATGTGTTGATAAAGCAGCGGGTCACCACCCAAAGCGGGGTCAAAAACACCGATTCCAAAAGCTCTTTCAAGCACGATTAAAAATAAAGTAATTCCAATTACTGGAGTTGCAAGAACCTGTATCCATGATGTAGCATATAATGCCCATGCAAACAGCGGCATCCTGAACCACGACATACCCGGAGCTCTCATTCTGTGGATTGTTGTAATAAAGTTTAATCCGGTTACAATCGAGGAGAAGCCGAGAACAAATGCACCAAACACGGAAAGCGAAACATTGGCTGAAGACCTGATACTGTAAGGTACATAAAAAGTCCAGCCGGTATCGGCAGCACCGCCGCCGGTAAAAAGCGATAAGAGTGCTATTAAGCCGCCTGCCATGTATAGATACCACGAAAATAAATTTAGTCTCGGGAAAGATACATCTTTTGCTCCAAGCTGAATTGGCAGAAAGAAATTCCCGAAGACTGCCGGTACTGCCGGTATTATAAAAAGAAATATCATTATAACCCCATGAAATGTGAATATGGAGTTATATGTCTGCGGTTTCATGATTGTTTGCCCGGGTGTTAATGCTTCAATACGCATTAACACACCAAGCATCATTGCTGCAAGAAAGAAGACCACAATTGCCGCCAGGTACATAATACCTATTCTCTTATGGTCTGTTGTTAGCAGCCATGACATGATTCCCTTATGCTTACCCTCATAATGATAGAAATCTACATCATTAACATGCGCCGCTGCTGTTCCGTTAGCCATATTAATTTATATTCCTCTCCCGGTCTGTACCGGGATTATTTCTTTTCTTTTTTATTATTAAAACTGTGATAAATATTCCAAGCATTAAAACTACACCGCCTCCTGCAATACGTGTTATGTTCATCACGTATTTCTTTCCTTCAGGGTCATAGCTGTAACATAATTTCATCAGTGTTGCAATTGTCGGACCTGTTCTTCCTTCTGATGCTTCTATTAAAGACATCTTCATATCAATAGGATTAAACTCAGTTCCGTATAGATATCTTGCAATCTTCCCGTCTTTTGATATTGCCATTATAGCAGCAGCGTGCATAAAATCCTGCCCTTGAGGTATATACCTGAAACCAACAGCATCTGTAATTTTTGCAATGTTTGAGCTGTCACCCGTTAGGAACCTCCATGAATCTGCAGGAATATGTTTATTCATCGTTTCAAGATAGTTAGTCTTTTTTTCTGCTGCAGTTAAATATGTTTCCTTCGGGTCAAAGCTAATAGTTACAACATTAAAGTCTTTACCGGCTCCCATATCAAGACGGTCAATTGCAGACGCCACTCCTGTTAAAAGCGGTGAACAAATTCCGGGACACTTGTAATAAACAAGCGTTAAAATAGTCGGCTTGGTAAATAGCTCCTGTAATGTTACAGGTTTTCCGTATTCATCCAGAAAGCTAATGTTCAATGGTATTGTTTCGCCAAGCTTTTCATCAAAGCCGATTTCCTTCTTCGGCTTATCTTCAGCATTTATATTTGTGCTTAGAATTAAAAATATGAAAACAGATGTTAAAAGATTAATACCTGTTTTGAAAATATTGTTATACACTTCTTTATACTTTATTATTGGCAAATAGATTTTTCAGAAATTGAAAAACCGATGCCGCATCCTGAGGTGTTAATTCATAAACAGTTGTTTTGAATCCACTATAGACCGGTTCGGTTCCAATAAAATTAACAAATTCAGTTTCATTCTCATTCCATTTCTGATTTGAATACAACGCTCTTAACGCTCTGGGAATATTGCCTGTTATTCGCTTAAAAATCACTGCACCCGAATCTGTGTTATTATTTTGAATAGATGCTGCCAGGATTTTTACTTTGTCTTCAATCTGCTTGTTTTCCTGAATTACTTTTTCAATAGCAAGCTTTACAGGTATCTGGTTCGGCTGTTTTACACCTGCCATTAAACTGTATGTTTTATCAAGCTCAGTAAGCTCTGCATCATTAACAGGAGGATAATCAGTCCTGAACGTCTGAACAAAATGTATTATAGCTATCCTGTCTTCGGGAGAAATATTGCTGAAGCCCGGCATAGCTGAACCGGGAATTCCTTCATGCAGAGTTTTGTATATCTGGTTAAACTTAGGTCCGTTCTTCCATCCGTTCAAATCGGAAAAATTTCTTGGCTTCGGATTTAATGATGCACCGGCAACACCATCTCCCTTGCCTTCATTGCCATGACAGCTTGCACAGGAATTTATATATAACTGCTTGCCTTTTTCAATTAATTCGGGTGTCCTGACACTTAAGAGCTTTACATCAACCGGAGGAGATATTATACCTTTTACAAACGGCAAGTCTGCCTGTCTTTTAACTGTATCTGCTACAGGATTCGGGACAACCTTTTCCGATGCAAAATAATCAAGCTGATTGGTATACATTACACCCAACGCAATTGCGATAACAATAAAGACAAAATATATTATTCCGTAAAACTTTGAACTCTTATTAATATTTTCTGTAAGATTCATTTTTATAAATTTTCTTTTCGCTGAATATTATAGATGAAAGTTTAATCCGCTTTCAAGTTTCGGGTCTCGTACAGGTACTAAATTTCTCTTTGATGCTCTCAGGTTAAATACCACCATTGTAATTCCTGTAACCAAAAACGGGAAAGCCAGCTCCTGCCATCCGAGCGGAGCACCTGCATTATTATATGTCGGCATTATTAGCCAATACAGGTCGAGAGCATGTGCAAATAAAAGCCATATTGCCATTATTTTTAAGATACGCGGATTTGTTTTTTGTGACCTGCCAACCAGCACTAAAAATGGAATTACAAAATGGATAAATATTAAAGCTATAGAAACAAACTTCCAGCTTCCCTCCCACCTCATGAGAAGCCAGAAGTTTTCTTCCGGAAGGTCTGCATACCATATCAATAAATACTGTGAAAATGCTATATAACCCCAGAATGTATTGAATGCAAACATCATTGCTCCAAGGCTGTAATAGTGCTCATTGTTAATCTTCGGGTCAAGGTAGTGCCCTTCTTTTAACCTTACTGCAAAAAGTGTTGTAACTGAAAATGCTGCAACCATTGTACCTGAAAAATAATAAATCCCATACATTGTCGAGAACCAGTGCGGCTCCAAACTCATCATCCAGTCAATTGCAGTAATTGTAAGTGTAATTACAAACAATGGGGCAAAGGCGGTACCAAATATATTATTCCTTTTTGTTAATCTTGGGTCACCTGTCAGATCCTGCTTCTCTGAATTTCTTATCATCATGAAAAAGAAAAATAACCATACAACCAAACAAAATATTGTTCTGATTGTAAAGAAATTCATATTGAGATATGGAGACTTAGATTGCAGTATCGCATCTCCTGAAACAATTTCGTTGTGAGACCAGTGATAAAGATCATGGATTCCGAAAAACAGCGGTATTACCATTAAAACAAGAAGCATAATAATAGCTGCAAGAAACTCGTCAATTCTTCTAAAAGGAGTGCTCCATGTAGCACCGACCAAATATTCAAGTGCAACTAATGCCAGAGCTCCTACTCCAATACTTATCATAAACATGTAAATCCAGAGATAATCAAAAAAAGCCCTGCGACTATCGACTGCGAATGCTGCAGCTAAAATAATTATTCCGAGCACAAGCAGTATCCAGCCGGTCTTTGCAAATTTATCAGGTAATGCTTTTTTAATATATTCCATGGTTGATTATTTTCCTTCTAAATCAGTATCCTTTGCGTTTTGAGACCTTTGAAGTACTCTAATGTAGTGAATTATTGCCCACCTGTCTTCCCTGGCAACCGACTTATCATAAGCTGGCATAACATTCTGTCCGTTTGTAATAACATTATAAATATTCCCATCCTGCCAGTTCCTGACTTTCTCCGAGTGCAGTGTAGGCGGATTCGGGAATTGTCCTTTTAACCTGCCGTCTCCCTGTCCGTAATATCCATGGCACGGAGAGCAGAAAATATCAAATTTAACTTTTCCTCTTTGTATTACTTCCTCAGTTAATGCAAGAGGATTAGCCAGTAGTTTAATTACTGAATCCGGCATCCCTTTATATTCATATGGAATAAAGCCTCTTGCAACAGTACCTTCAACCGGCATTCTCATACCAAAACCATCACCAAAAAAATTACTTTGCGCTTGTGGATTCAACCTTGGCTGCTCCCACATCCAGTTAAAAGGTTGTGTATATAAAACTTTGTTTAACACAGCATAAGAAGCAATTGCTGTTAAAATTGCAGTTACTGCAATAACACCCATAAACTTCAGGTCAAAAACCGGAGTCTTAGTTTTGCCTACATCGGGTATAGGATAATAAACCTTCTCTATAGAATGACCGTGCAATTGACCCAGGAAGTTCTCAACATTTCTTTCATCAAAATGTTTATCAGCCGCTTCTATAACTAAACCAAACTTATCGCTTGTAACGCTTTTCATAAACGGAGTTTCATGAAGCGGGTTGCTTGTCCATGGAAGCTTGTTAAATAATGCAACCATTGCCGCAGTTGTAACAAGAGCAGAAAATAAAACAGTCAGTTCAAATGTTATAGGTATCGAACCCGGCAGTGCGAAGAATGGCTTTCCTCCAATAATATTTTTATAATCAATTCCCCCCATCCATCCAATCATCAGAAGGGCGGTTATGGCTCCTGTAATACCTGCAAGAAGAGCTATCCATCCTATCTTGCTTTCTTTCATCTTCATCGCTTCATCCATGCCATGTACAGGATAAGGGGTAAAGACATCAAATTTTTTATAACCTGCATTTGCCGTAGCTTTAGCCGCTTCAATTATCTGGTCCGGGGTATCAAATAAAACCGAAATCGAATGGAGCTGGCCTGACCTTGGCTCTGTTTTCCAGGTCGTGTTATACTCTTTTAATCTATTTATAAATTCTTTTATCTTAATAGCCATTTATGCTTTTGATGTAAATTTTCAAAGCTATTTATGCTTTTAATAAATTTTTAGTGCTGCCCGTTTGTATGATGCTTATGTGTTGGCTGTGCACCCGGAACAACTGCTTTTATTTCTGCTATTGATATTACTGGAAGTGTTCTTGCAAATAATAAAACCAGCGTAAAGAACAATCCGAAACTTCCGATTAATATACCTGTATCATAGAGAGTCGGAACAAACATTCCCCAGCTCGAAGGCAGGAAATCTCTATGAAGTGATGTTACTATAATTACAAATCTTTCAAACCACATACCAACATTGACAAGAATAACTATTACTAATGTTACAGGTATAGCCCTTCTTATTTTTTTGAACCAGAACAATTGCGGGAATATTACGTTACAGCTTATCATTGTCCAGTAAGCCCATGCATAAGGACCAAATGCCCTGTTAATAAATACAAACATTTCAAATGGGTTGCCGCTGTACCATGCAATGAAAAATTCCATTGCGTATGCATATCCAACTATAGAACCTGTTGCAAGAAGTATCTTGTTCATTTTCTCAAGATGGTTTACTGTAATGATATGCTCCATATGGAAAACTTTTCTGACAAATATTAATACAGTTGATACCATACCAAAACCTGAGAACACAGCTCCTGCAACAAAGTATGGCGGGAATATGGTTGTATGCCATCCGGGTATAACTGAAACCGCAAAGTCAAAGCTAACAATTGTATGAACCGATAATACAAGAGGAGTCGAAAGTCCCGCAAGTATTAAATAAGTTCTTTCATAATGCTGCCAGTGCCTGTTTGAATTTCTCCACCCGAGGCTTAATATTGTAAACAAAGCTTTCTTAATTCCTGCCTTGGTTCTGTCCCTCAGTGTTGCAAAATCGGGTACTAAGCCAATATACCAGAACACAAATGATACCGTTAAGTACGTTGAAACTGCAAACACGTCCCACATTAAAGGAGAATAAAAATTAGGCCAAACATTATTTTGGTTCGGATAAGGCAGCAAATAACCGGCAAGCCATGGGCGTCCAACATGTATCAAGGGGAATATACCTGCCGTCATAACCGCAAAAATTGTCATTGCTTCCGCAAAACGCGCAATTGCAGTTCTCCACCTTTGCCTTAACAAGAACAAAATAGCCGAGATGAGTGTACCGGCATGACCAATACCTATCCAGAACACGAAATTCGTTATATCAAATGCCCATCCGACCGGCTGGTTGTTTCCCCATAAACCAATTCCAAACCAGAATGTAAGCCCGAGGCAAACCGCACCAAACAATAACATCGTTACAGATAGTGCAAGCAGCAGGAACCACGTTTTACCGGGTTTGCTCTCCATTGGGGCAGCAATAACATTGTCAATCTCTGAAAACGATGTCTTGCTTTCTACCAGTGGTAATTCTTTTGTATATGTAGAATCGAAACTCAATTTCTATATATTTTTATATTATTAAATCTACCGTTAATTATTTAAGCTTTTTCCTCAGTGTTTCTTAGCTTTGCAAAATATGTCACATTTGGAGCGGTTTTTATTTCTTCAAGTACTAAATAACCTATTGCGTTCTCTCTGTGTTTATATACTTCTGATTCTTTATCATTTATATTACCGAAAACTATAGCATATGAAGGACACGCATCCTGGCATGCAGTAGTAACATTTGCGCCTTCAACATTCCGGTTCTGTTCAATAGCATGCTGTCTTTCGTCCATAACTCTTTGTACACAGAATGTACATTTCTCCATCACACCTCTTGACCTGACTGTTACCTCAGGATTATACATGAGATTCACCGATTCCTTGTCATAATATGCATCATTAAAATGATCTCTGAAATTAAAGTAATTGAATCTTCTGACTTTATAAGGACAGTTATTAGAGCAATATCTTGTACCTACACACCTGTTGTATGCCATAATATTTAACCCATCGGCACTGTGTGTAGTAGCAGCAACCGGGCAAACATTTTCGCACGGTGCAAAATCGCAATGCTGGCAAAGCATCGGCTGAAAGTTCGCCTGTGGTGTATCAGGTGTTCCATGATAATACCTGTCAATTCTTAGCCATGTCATTTCCCTGCCTTTTTTCACCTGTTCTTTTCCAACTACCGGGATATTGTTTTCAACATTACATGCAATTACACATGCACTGCATCCGGTACACTTGTTAAGGTCAATCGACATTCCCCATTTAAAAGATGTGTACTTATGTTCCCTGTTAACGCTTTCTATATCAACTTTTTCTTTTTCACCTTTTACCAGTGCAGGGTTCTTTTTAAACTCATTATATGTACTTTCTACAATAATGCCTCTTTTGAACTGAATATCTTTCAGCAAAGGACTTTCATCTATTGCATGATTTTCCTGCGTTGTAACAAGCTCATGAGTGCCCGTTACTTTACTTACTTTTGCATTATTGAAAAATCTACTGGAAAGAGTGACATGTTTTGTCAAAAGAACATTAGCGTTAAAACCAACATTGCTTCCTACATCACCTGCTTTAGTTCTTCCATAACCAAGCTGAATTTCAACTACTTTATCTGCAAGTCCCGGCTGAACAAAGACCGGAAGAGTTAAATGTCTTTCGCCAAATAAAACTTCTATGTTATCATTATTATTTACACCAAGGTCTGCAGCAGTTTGTACCGATACAGCGGCATAATTATCCCAGACAATTTTTGAAACAGGATGCGGTAATTCCTGGAGCCAACCATTATTTGCAAATCTTCCGTCTCCTAAATTGCCTTCCTCCAGAAGAACAATATATTCTTCGCTTGCTGTCATTCTTGAGGATAATCCTGCGAAAGCATCAGGAATAAATGTTGATGGCGGTGCCGGTTTCTCATTTATATATGCTACACCATCATGAAGTGACGCATTCCAGAATTTTTTGAAATCTAATTTTGAATTTAATACAGGGAAAATATTCTTTTCCCAGTTTTGCATTACATATTCATGATAAAGATTTTCATTGAATGCTTCTTTATTTCCCCTGAGCCATGTGAGAAGCATAGCTTCCTTCTGCCTGCTGCGGTACAGCGGGGCAATCATTGGCTGCTGCAAGCTGTAGAAATTTGTTCTTGTTCTGTAATCTCCCCATGATTCAAGTATATGGCTTAAAGGTAAAACATACTGGCTGACTTCACTGCTTTCATTCAGCATGTCAGCAATAGTAATAACCGTTGGCACTTTTTTTACTGCATCGGTATATCCGTAATCATGTGCTATATGGTAAACAGGATTTGTTCCGGCATGTATAACCATACCAACATTTCCTGCATTCATACTGCCGATGAGTGTCTCAATATCATTTCTCTGGCTTAACGGCTGTAATTCAATTTCTTCAGAATCTGCAGAATATAACTTTGTATTTCCTAAAACATCATTTAAAAGATTTACTGCAATGTGAGTTGATTCAGGCAGTTTATTTCCGGCAAGAACAATTGAATTCCCCTGGTTTTTTATAAGGTCTTCGACAAGTGCATTCAACGCTTTGCCATCAAGATTATATTTCTTCGCAAATTTTTCAAGCTGGAAAGATTGAACAACACCTGAGATTCTTACATCACTTGCAAAAGATGATATCCTTCTTTTCACAAGGAATTCATTTAATAACGAAAGCACAAACTCTTCTATTGCATCGGTTCTTAACCTCATCCTGTAATCAGCAGTAAATCCTGTTGAGGTTGCCGCTCCTTCCACAACATATAACCTGTTAAACTCCCTGCCATTCATCACATCGCGGTTCATTGCGAATAATCTCATATTCTCAACCGCATTTCCCTCGTATGTTAGAAAATCCGATTCTAATGCGAGGATGACTTTTGCATTCTCGAGCTTAACAACCGGATATGTTTTTCTTCCATATGTTTTCGTCCATGCACTGTTCTTTGTGCCTTCATCGAACAATTCATATGAATATACTTTTGTAGTTGGATAAGCAGCAATAAATTCATCCAGCAGTTTTTTATATGAAGGAGAAATTACTCTGTGAGTAACAATAGCAATCTCTTTCCCGGAGCCGGCATTTGTTTTAAGCTCAGCAATTATTTTATCATCAACTTCACCCCATGGAATATTTCTGTGATTCTGCCTGTCACTGCTATAGACAGGATCTTTTAATCTTCCCGGGTCATAGAGGTTCAAAATACTTGCCTGCCCTTTTGCACAAATTTTACCTTTACTAACAGGATGGTCAGGGTTTCCGTCGATTTTTATCGGTCTGCCTTCGCGGGTTTTTACCAGTATTCCGCATGCATTATTACATGATGTGCAGGTAGATGCATAGAAGTTTGGCAAACCAACTATAATTTCTTCCGGCTTTTTATTATAAGGTACTATGCTTCCCTTTTCTTTATAATCGGAACATCCGGTTGCTGCAAGAGCCGCAGACGCACTCAATAGTGCAAGAAATTTTCTTCTTGATAAAACAGAAAGCTTTGACACTTCGAAATCATCCGTTACACCTTCTTTAAACTCATTATTTTTTTCCTTCAGAAAATCAGGGTCATTATGCAGCTCTCTAAAGCTTCTCCAGTAATTAATTTCTTTCTGCTCGCTTTTTTGCTCATTATTTTCCTGCGGGACCAAATTCGTAATATCTATTTTCTTATCCATTGGTCCTCCTGCCTGCATTTACTCTTTTCACCGCATCGGGATTTTCTGATATCTTTATTGTAGCTGATATCTCTTTATTAATTTTATTTTGTAAAATATTAAAAGGAAGTTTTGAAATTGAAAAGATTCCAACTAAAGAAGCACCAACATAATAAAAGAAATTTCTCCTTCTTATTTTTCCGGTGCTGCTGGTATTATTAGATTTCATGTTTCTGTTTATTAAAGAATCCTTTCTACGATTATCTGTGACATGTTGAACAATAGTCAGGACCATTATTAATGTTTGGTAAATTAGGTAATTTTGCGTGTGCATTTCTATGACAGTCAAGGCAGGCACCCATATTTAGATTTTTCACCTGTCCTATAACTTCCATATTCTGCACATCACCGTGGCAATTTGCACAATCTATTCCTTTATTCACATGAACGCTATGATTGAAATACACAAAATCAGGAACCCTGTGAATCCTGTTCCATAAAAGCGGCTTATTCTGGTCGTAATATTCTGTCAGCTTTTGGATTTCCGGCATGTCTTTTCTTGCTAATGTATGGCAGCCCATACAAACACTTACTGTCGGGATACTTGCATTTCTTGTCTTATCGGCGGATATATGGCAGTATTTGCAGTCGATTTTCATATCTCCTGCATGAACTTTATGTGAAAATTTTATTGGTTGCTCGGGCTGGTATCCGATGTTGTTCCTCTCTGCATAAGACACATAATATGTAACCGCGAAAGTTATTATTACAACAAAAAGAAGGATTGGCAGCCGTACTTTTAACCCGTAATCAAGTAAAAACTTCTTCATTTATAGCTTTTTTATAATAAAGTTTCGAACTTACGGAATTCCAAAATAAATTCCTATAACTAAAATTTTACCTCTTAATTATTCTATGTACACGATAAAATATTATTAACTTCATTAAATTGAAGCCTGTTATAAATAAGTCCATTTAAAAGTTTTATAAATATGTTAGTTAGATAATCAAAACCCCTTCTAAAAATACTTTTTGC
>RPQH01000072.1 GCA_003820375.1 Ignavibacteriota bacterium | reverse complement strand
TCGGGATGCTATGAATAAAATGGCGATTATGTGAAGGAAATGCGGTTTATTCCGAAAAATAAAACTTCACTATATCATTAACTATTATCGCTATGGGAAAAATTTGGCAGCAAATTATTGTCGCTGTTGTTGAGGAGTTAAAGTGATACTTGAAGGTGTTTCCGGTTTATTTTACTCACATCCCGGTCTAATCGCATATTGATTCTTCTAACTTCTAACCTCTGACATCTAACTTCTTATAATTGTAAATCCTGCTAAAATTGACGGGATTGCCACGCTTCGCTCGCAATTGTTCTTAATATCCAAACTATTTTTATATAAAACTTGACAATGAATAATCACTATATTAAATTATAACAAAGGTGCTTATATAGCTATATAAGCAAAAGTAACCGTTCTTTGATAATATATAGATATATAATAGCATGTCGTAATATTGCTGTAAAAAGCTTCTCACGGATTTGGTTAGATTTTTGACCGCTGAAAAAAATATGTATTGAAAATGGGACAACATCTAACTTCTAACTTCTAACTTCTAAATTTGATGAATCCGGCAAAATAAATTGGATTTTTTTAAGAACAATTAGCATTTTCCCCTTATGGATATATTCGAAGCAATTCAAAACAGAAGAACTACAAATACAGCATTTATAGATAAATCCGTATCTGAAGAGCATATTGAAAAGCTTATCAAAATGGCATCATGTGCTCCAAGTCATTTCAATTCCCAGCCATGGAGGTTTGTTGTTATTACGGATAAAAACTATATTCACCAAATTGGTAAAATCGCAGGTGATTCCATGGTCCAGTTAATGGAAGACGGTAGATTCTGGAAACAATACAATAAATATTTCAGGTTCTCCGAAGACGAAATTGAAAAGACAAAAGACGGCATCTTCATTGACCATGTGCCAATGGTGCTTAGACCTTTCATTAGAACTGTTATGTCGGAAACGGGGGGAAAGGTACTTGCAAAGCTAAAAGTACCAAAGATACTCGGTAAAGATGAAGAAGAACTCGTTGCAGGTTCACCAATGCTTTTTGCCATTTCATTAACTAAAGATGAGTATAAAAAAGATGAGCTCCCGGGAATGTATTCTTTAATATCAATGGGTGCGGTAATACAAAACCTGTGGCTTACAACCACAGCACTGGGAATGGGAATGCAATTCATTTCCACACCGTGCGAAATACCTGAAAAATGGAATGAGATAGTAACCATGCTGAACATACCCGAAGATTATGAAATGCTGGCTATATTCCGTATGGGTTATGTGAAAGAAGATATGAAACGCCCTTCAATAGACTGGAAATCATCTCAAAGAAAAAGCATTGAAGAGCTAGCTTACAGAAATAAGTGGGGTAATAATATAATTAATTCTTAAAAATGCTTGAACCCCAGATTAACCCAGATTAATATGATTAGAATGATTAGATCTCCATAATTTCATAAATTTCCATAATTCCAGGCAATATTTTAAAAAAAGCGAACATATATTGCAAAACTTTTAATAAATAAACAAATCTATAGCAAAAATATCTTTGTGCATTATATAGTCTAATTTGTATTCTACAAAGCTTGAATATTTGTAATCAAAAAAAAGATCTAATCATTCTAATCATATTAATCAGGGTTAATCTGGGGTTCAAGCTTTCTCTAACTTTTAACTTCACATGAGTTTATTTAGGTAATTATTGCTAAATTGAATAAGATATCTTTTTATGATAATTTGAAGTTTAATACGTAAAATTTAATAAATAAGAATATGTTAAAGCTGACATATCACGGGCATTCATGCTTTGAAGTCAACACAGGTTCATATAACATCATAATTGACCCTTTTTTGAAAGGGAATAAAAATTCGGATATAAAAGCAGAAGATGTTAAAGCTGATTTTATTGTGCTAAGCCACGCTCACGGCGATCATATAGGTGATGCATTTGATATAGCTAAAAAAAATGATGCTACTATAATTGCAGTGAACGAGCTTGCAAACTATGCAGCCGATAAAGGATGCAAAGCTCACAATATGCACATCGGCGGAAGCTATGAATTCCCTTTTGGCAGGTTAAAATTTACTATTGCACATCACGGCTCTTCAACACCCGATGGAAAATATATGGGTGAGCCGGCAGGGATTCTGCTTTCAATTGAAGGAAAATGTATTTATCATTCGGGTGATACAGGTTTATTCTGGGATATGAAGCTTATCGGTGAAATGAATGCATTGGATGTTGCTATGGTTCCGATCGGTGATAATTTCACAATGGGAATTAACGATGCGGTGAAGGCAATTGAATTTCTTAATCCAAAGCTTGCTGTTCCAATGCATTATAATACGTTCGGAGTGATTGAGCAAGACCCGCAGGAATTTAAACGTAAAGTAGAATCGATAGGAAAGCAATGCATTGTAATCCCGTTTGGTGAATCGATAGAGATATAATTTTGATAATGCGGTTATACATACTTGAAAAATATTGGCAAAAATAATTTCCATAGCTAATCAAAAAGGCGGAGTGGGTAAAACCACTACTGCCATCAATCTTGCTGCTTCGCTTGCACAGTGCGGCTGTAAAATACTTGTTGTTGATATTGACCCGCAGTCGAATTCAACATCAGGGCTTGGGCAAAGAACAGCATCGGTTGAAAATACAATATATGAAATGCTCACAGGCAAAAAAACTCCTGCACAGTGTGTTTCGCAAACAGATGTTGAAAATTTATTTCTTATAAAATCTAATATTAACCTTGTTGGAATTGAAATAGAAATTATAGGGATAGAGAAGAGAGAATTTTTATTAAAAAGAAAGCTTGATGAAATTAAAGAGCATTTTGATTTTATTTTCATCGATTGCCCCCCGTCACTCAGCTTGATTACAATTAATTCACTCACTGCATCCGATTCCGTTTTAATTCCCGTGCAGTGTGAATATTATGCCCTGGAAGGTTTAACATTACTGCTGAATACTATAAAGATGATTAAGACAAAGCTCAGACCCGAACTTGAAATTGAAGGATATCTTTTGACAATGTTTGATACACGGCTCCGGCTTGCACACCAGGTAACAAGCGAAATGAATAAATATTTTAAAGACAAGGTGTATAATGTTAAGATAATGAGGAATGTAAAGATAAGTGAGTCCCCTTCTTTCGGAAAGCCTGTTGTAGTATATGACCCGTTTTCCATAGGGGCAAGAAACTATACGGAGCTTGCAAATGAATTTTTAAAACGCAATGGAAGGGAAATTCAGCAGAAGTTTGACAACATATTAACTTATGAACCGCCTGCATTTGAAGTAAAGGATGAAAAGACGAATAAACCGGCTCCTTACAATAAACAAGATTTAAAACCTGAAAATATTAATTTCGAGGAAGTAAAGCCCGATACAACAAATGAGCAGGATTCAAAACCCGATAACCCGGATGAACAGCAGAAACCTGATGCCGGTAATTTCAATGAAAATAAGCTTAACGAAATAAAATAATATGTCAAAAGATAAACAAGTTTTAGGAAAAGGGCTGGATATTCTGTTCGGTAATACAGAGCCGGAATCAATTGAGCCAAGGCCGGAAGAAACCACAGAGCAGCCGCCGGAAAAAGAGGAATCAATTCTTTTTCTCGAAGTTGAGAAGATTAAGACCAATCCTTATCAGCCAAGAGAAGAATTTGAAGAAGAGGCATTGCAGGAACTTGCCGATTCGATAAAGCAAAAAGGTGTGATTCAGGCAATTACAGTCCGTAAAGTTGATGATGGATATGAATTATTATCAGGTGAAAGAAGATTAAGAGCTTCTAAAATGGCAGGACTTGAAAGAATACCTGCTTTTATACTTGATGTAACCTCACCCGAAGACCTGCTTGAAATTTCGTTAATTGAAAACATACAAAGAAAAGACCTTAATGCACTGGAAGTTGCACAGGGTTATCAAAGATTAATTGATGAATGCAATTTAAGGCAGGAGGATGTAGCGGAGAGGGTAGGAAAATCAAGAAGTGCAATAACAAACTACCTGCGTCTGTTAAAATTACCGGAAGAAATAAAGCAGAGCATCAGGAAAGGTGAAATAAGCGAAGGGCATGCACGTTCAATACTTGCAGCAGAAAATGCAGAAGAACAGATAGTATTATGGAAGAGAATTGTCAGCGACAATTTATCGGTAAGAAAAACGGAAGAGCTGACCAAGAAAACAAAGAAAGAGCCAAAGGAAAAAAAGATATTCCAGGTAACAAACCAGGATAAAGCCGCTATAGATTTTCTCGAAACAAAATTCAGAGAACACTTTGGCACAAAGGTGAAGATACACCCGAAATCAAAAACTTCCGGCGACATTATTATTGAATATTACACATCTGAAGACCTTGAGAGGATAATTGAATTGTGCAAGAAGTAGTGCAATGAGTGCAGAGTGTGTAGAATGTTTGGAGTGTATGGAGTGTATGGAGTATTAATTATATAACCATATGACAGTATGTATATCAAACAAACTAAGTACAACACTCAACACACTCTATACACTCAAAACACTCCGCACTCAATTCTACATTCTTTCCGGAGCGCTTATTCCAATTATATCAAACCCATTCTTTAATACAACCTTTGCGGCTTCGCATAATACAAGTCTTGCATAAGACAGCTCTTTATCTTCAGCATTTATCACCCTGTTATTATGATAGAACCTGTGATATGCTTCAGCAACTTCGTTCAGATAAGTAATTATCTTATGGGGTTCATAAGTCTCAACTGCATTTCTTACGACATCCGTGAATACCGTGAGTATCTTTGCCAATCCAACTTCATCCTCATTCTTCAGCAGGCTAGTATTTGCATTCATCACATCTTTGCTGTAATCTCCAAAAACCTCTTTTGCATTTCTGAGTATTCCGCTAATCCTTGCATGAGCATACTGAAGATAGAACACAGGGTTCTTATCGGATTGTTCTTTTGCAAGCGCAATATCAAAATCAAGATGTGTATTGGCACTTCTCATTACAAAGAAGAACTGCGCAACATCTGCACCTACATCTTCAATAAGGTCATCAAGGTAATATACATTATCGCTTCTCTTGCTCATCTTCACGGGCTTACCTTCCTGCATAAAGGTTACCATCTGGTGAATGATAACTCTTATCTTCGATGCATCATAACCCAATGCAGCAACACCTGCAAGGACTTCTTTGTATGTATCGCCGTGGTCTGCACCGAAAACATCTATTATAGCATCATATCCCCTGTTCAATTTATCTATGTGATATGCCATATCAGGCAGCCGGTATGTCGGCTCTCCTGTTGATTTTACTATGACTTTATCTTCAGCATCTTTTTTATCTTTCATCAGCTCTGAAGTCTTCAGCCAAACCGCTCCGTCTTTTTCATATGACAGATTTCTCTGTTTGAAATCACTCAACAGCTTTTCTATCTTTCCGTCATCATATAAGGACCTTTCAGAAAAGAACTTATCATGTTCAATTCCCATCACACGCAAAGTATTACGTATCGATTTAAAGCACCAGTTCTCCCCTGCAGTTTTAAAAACTAAAAAATCATTTTCTGAATTTAAAAGCTTATCACCATATTCATCTTTTATAATTTTTGCAATCTCAATGATGTATTCACCAACATATCCAGTTTCAGGAAAAGGATAATCCGGTTCAAACATTTGCCTGTATCTTGCATAAACTGATTTTGCAAGATTTTCCATCTGCTTGCCTGCATCATTATAATAGTATTCTTTTGTTATGGTATACCCGCTCCACTTGAGAAGATTAGCTACCGCTTTTCCAAGTGCTATATGCCTTCCGTGTCCTGCATGCATTGGTCCTGTCGGGTTCACACTTACCCATTCAATATTTACACTTTTTCCTTTATTTATTTCAAGCTTGCCATATTCACTTCTCTTGTTTATTATATCTTTAGCCTGCTCTATATAATAACCGGGTGAAACAAAAAAGTTGATAAAGCCAGCTCCTGCAATTTCGATTTTGCTGATATACTTTTCATCAAGCTGAAGATTATCAATTATATTTTTAGCAATTTCACGCGGATTCTTTTTTAACTTCTTAGCCGAAAGCATAGCAGCATTGGTAGAATAATCACCGTGGCTTTCTTCCTTCGGGCGTTCCAATACCGGCTCTATACCGTCAACATCAAGCTTATGCAGTGCTTCTTTTATTTTTTCTTTTAAGTATTCAGTCATTTATTAAGGATAAAGGAAAATTTGAAATGCAATATGTTTATAATTGATAAAAATAAAAATACATTAGTTTAAACATTACCGCGAATGCGGTAATCTTAACAATGATTCGAGCCAACCTTTTCTATCAATGTTTGTTCAACATTTATCAACACTGACAGTACAAAAAAGAGATTCTATCTTTCATGATAGAATCTCTTTTAAATCTTAGGACTCCCCGCTTTCGCGGAGATAGTTATTTTCATTTTACTTCTTCAGGTACTTTCCGGTTTGCAAGCTGTCCGTATGTACCAATTGAATTATAATCCATACCTGAAAATGCAGGAATCTTTACCGCAATATCGTCAAATACATCAGAAGCATTATCATAATTAAAATCATGTCCCATTGCTTTTGCTACCTGCATAATTACTCTCCATGCAGGTCTTGCATTAAATTTAGCACCTCTTGTCCATTTATCATTATGTGCACCAAACTTATCCAGGCGGCTTACACTGAAATCACCGGGCAATCTTTCTTCTTCAATAGTTGCAACCGCAGGCATTATCCTTTGCACCCTTCCCTGAAAATTTACAATGGTGCCGTACATTTCTGCATATGTAGAAGCAGGAAATACTACCGTAGCTTTTAGGCTGGAAGGTACAAAATTGGTTATGTGCATTACCCCGACTTCAATCTTTTTCATCATTTCTTCTGCATTGCTCAACCTGCTTATGCTGTCGTGTATAATATATACCAGCTTTAATTTTCCGTTCAATATATTATCTATGAATTCCCGGCTGATAGGTTTAATTCCAAGCAGCTTTAATCCCGTTGCATTCGGAGTTTTATCTGCACGGATTAAAATATCGTCTTCATCATTTTCCACTATCTTAGGAATGAATCCGATACTTGATGTACCAATAACTTCTTCTGCAAATCTTTTTAATACAAAGTTATCTTCAAGCGTTGTGAACGGAGATGCAACAAACCCAATTTCTTCTGGTTTAAAATTCTTAACTTCCGAGATTACTCTTGCAATAGCATCATCCCAGTCACATTTTAGAAGGTCATACTTCCCGTCTTCAAACATCCCGCCTTCTGCAGGCCTCACTAATGGTGAATTAACTCTTGTTTCCGTATCATTAATATGTTTAAACGTGTTCAATCTTCCCCAGTCGCACATCCAGTACTGGTTTACATCAAGATTCATTCTTGGGGTTAACCTTAAAATCTTGTTATCTCTTACCCAAATATTATCATTGCATCCGCGTGCACAACCAACACAAACACTGTCTGTGTGAGACATATCCCAAACCCTGGCTTTAAACCTAAAGTCTTTTGAGGTTAATGCACCGACCGGGCAAATTTCAATCACATTCATCGAATAAGGATTATCAAGCTTTTCATCGGGGAATGTATCAATAAATACTTTTTCGCCGCGTTCTGCAAATGTCAGCTCAGGTTCTTTTGCAATTTCTTCACAGAATCTAATGCATCTTGAGCATAAAATACATCTTTCCTGGTCAAGCATTACATTAGGACCAAGCTCAACTCTTTTATCTTTATGGTTCTTAGTTTCATCAAACCTGGATTCACCAACACTGTATTTATAGGCATAATCCTGCAGCTTGCACTCACCTGCTTCATCGCAAATAGGGCAATCAAGCGGATGATTTATCAGCAGAAATTCCATCACAGCATTTCTTGCGTGAACTGCTTTATCGCTCATAGTATGAACAACCATATTTTCAGTTGCAAGGGTAGCACAAGCAATAACTTGTTTCGGAAGTTTCTCAACTTCAACAAGGCAAATCCTGCAGTTTCCGGCAATAGATAATGCAGGGTGCCAGCAAAAATGCGGTATATCGATACCTGCCTCATATGCTGCCTGAATTATTGTTTGACCCGGTTTAAATTCTATTTCTTTTCCGTCTAATATAAATTTCGGCATCTTATATAATATATAAAATTATTTTACTTTTTTATTTAAATAACTTCTTTTGCCGCTGCCTTTTTGCCAAATTTATGTTTTAAGAACTTATAAATTGCAGGCGTTAAAGACATAAATACTATTACTACAATTACTTTTTCTATATGCTTATCAATGTTTGGAACAACTCTTCCCAGGAAAAAACCTATTAATGTCATGCTTAATATCCATGACGTGCTCCCCATAATACTGTATCTTAACAGCCGTGTATATTTCATTTGTGCAACACCGGCAACAGTAGGAACGAATGTTCTGAAAAACGGCATAAATTTTGCTATAACAATTGTAACTCCACCGTATTTTTCGTAGAAGTTTCTGGCTTTTATCAGGTAATCTTTGCGGAAAAGTAAAGATTGTTCTTTTTTAAACAACCTTGGACCTGCCTTATGACCGATATAATAACCTGTTGTATCTCCAATAATTGCAGCAGGAATAAGCAGCATATTAAGATAAACAATATTTAAATCACCGGTAGAGGCAAAAAGCCCGGCAGTTACAAGTAATGAATCACCCGGAAAGAAAAAACCGGCAAGCAAACCTGTTTCAGCAAAAATGATACAAAACATACCAATATAACCTGCCCACATTACTAAAGCTTTTACATCGTAAATTGAGTTAAATATTTCTTTAAGAAATTCCAATAATTCAGCGGTTTCCTTTCAAATTTTGTAGAAAATTTAGGAAATATACCAACAATGCAAGTTAGTATCAACGAATAAAATTTGTCTTTGTTTAAAATGAGCCATTTTTTCATGATTTATATTAATATTTTGGTCAAATAGCCATTTACATTGTATTTATAAGCTTATTTTGTTAATTTGTCAAAATAATGACTTATGGACGAACAAAAAGATCAAGAAAATAAAAATGCCGTTACAAGGGAAGAGAAGAGAAATGAAAAAACTCCGCCTGAAATAACGAAAACTGAGATATCAAAACCCTCAGTTGAAACACAGGGGACACCGCCTCCGCAAGGTGAGAGAAAGAAAGCACAGAAAAGATTTTATAAAAGAAATGGTTCACAGAGAAGATATTCAGGTTCCAGGAATACCCCCTCTGTAAATCTTAATATCGCCAATAAGATAATTTCTGTTGTAATCCCTCTGTATAACGAAGAGGAATCGGTTGTCGAGCTTTCAATTACTTTAAAGAAAGTGCTGGAAAGAATGCGTGCTAACTATGAAGTAATTTTTATAGATGACGGCAGTACCGACAGCTCATTCCAGAAAATTAAAGAGATAAATCATCTTAACAGCAAGTTTAAATGTATCAAGTTCAAGCGTAACTACGGCAAGTCTGCCGCACTATCCGAGGGCTTTAAAGCCGCTAAGGGAGATTACATTATCACTATGGATGCAGACCTTCAGGATGACCCTGAGGAGATACCCGCACTGATACAAAAATTAAACGACGGTTATGACCTTGTTTCCGGATGGAAAAAAATCAGGCATGACCCGTTTATCAAGAAACATACTTCCAAGCTGTTTAATTTTGTTACAAGCACACTTGTTGGCTTAAAGCTTCACGATTACAATTGCGGAATAAAAGGTTATAAAAAAGATGTTATAAAGAACATCAAGATATACGGAGAGATGCACAGGTATATTCCGGCACTGGCACATTTATCCGGTTATAAAGTCGGCGAAATTACGGTTACACATCATCCCAGGAAATTCGGGAAAACCAAGTTTGGAACAGCCAGGTTTGTGAACGGTTTGTTTGACCTTATCACCGTTTTGTTTACAACAAAATTCATTAAAAAACCGCTGCATTTCTTTGGTGTGATCGGATTATTGAATTGTTTACTCGGTATGGGAATTATCGCTTATTTAACAGTATTAAAGTTTTTCGACTCTGTTCCCATCAGTAACAGGCCGTTGTTCCTGGTTGGAATATTATTATCAATAGTCGGAGTTCAGTTTATTTCACTTGGATTAATTGCAGAAATGATAACAAAGACAACGACCGATAAAGAGAACGTTATAATTGACAAAACTCTATCATAAATAGTTACCGATTAAATGAATAATATCAGTAAAAATGCCATAGTGTCCTCCAAAGCAATATTAGGCGATAATGTAATAATAAAAGATTTTGCAACAGTAGAAGATGATGTAAAGGTCGGAGATAATGTTACAATAGCATCCAATGCAATAGTGCACAGCGGCACAACGATATCAAATAACTGCAAGATATATTACAGCGCAGTGGTCGGTTCTGACCCGCAGGACCTGAAATACAGCGGAGAACGTACTACACTGGAAATCGGCGAAAATACAATCATCAGAGAGTTTGCGACATTAAGCCGCGGTACCGTTCACAACGGCAAGACCATTATTGGCAGGAATTGCTTCCTGATGAACTATACACACATCGGCCATGATTCAAAAATCGGAGATAATGTTATACTTGCAAACCTGGTAAATACGGGCGGGCATGTATCAATTGAAGAATGGGCTATAGTCGGCGGAATTGTCGGCATTCATCAATTTGTGCATATCGGGGCTCACAGCTTTATTGCTTTCAGCTCAAGAGTTACTCAGGATGTACCACCTTATATTTTAGCAGGCGGCTCACCGTTAAATTATAAAGGGTTGAATATAATCGGATTGAAACGCAGAGGATTTTCGGAAGAACAGATAAAATGTATTAAGCAAACCTATAATTATATTTACAACTCTAAATATAATATCAGTGATGCAATTAAAGCCATCAAAGATTCTGTCAGGCAAACAGATGAAGTTAAAAAGATAATTACTTTTATTGAAAGCAGTGAACGTGGAATCATCAGACGCTAATATTACTGATACAAACCTGGGTACATCATGGAAGTTCATTGATACAGGATTTCAAACAGGCAAATATAATATGGATTTCGACCTTGAGCTTGTTGAACGATGCAGGAAAGAAGACACATTTTTTTTCCGCGTTTACAGGTGGAAGCCATATGCAATTTCATTCGGCTATAACCAGCAAAAATTAGCAAGCAAGCAAAAGATAAACGAAGAAAAATGCGCACTTGATGGTATTGATGTTGTTCAAAGACCAACCGGCGGAAGAGCTGTTTTACATTCCGAAGAACTGACTTATTCGGTTATAATGAAATCAGATAAATCAGTACATTCATTATATAAAGATATTTCCTATGTTTTATTAAACGGCTTAAAGAATATTGAACCGGATAACCCCGAACTTAAAAAACTCTCTTTCGAAAAAGATAATCCCGACCTCAGAAACCTTGTAAAAACAGGTATGTACAACCTTTGTTTTAACACTTCAATTAAATATGAAATTAACTATAATGGCAGGAAATTAGTTGGAAGTGCACAGAGGAATTTCGGTGATGTTGTTTTACAGCATGGTTCTATTTTGCTCGGAGAACATCATAAGAATATAGTTAATTATCTGAAGCTTGATGATGAACGCACAATTGAGAGATTAAAGCATGAGATAGATAAAAAAACAGCATGCTTAAACGAAATTCTCGGAAGAGAAGTTACATACAAAGAAACTGCTGATGCATTAATTAAAGGATTTGAAACAACTTACGGAATCACATTAACTAAATAACGGCTGTGCTAGAAAGAAAAAAAATAACTACCAAAACGCTTATCAATATGAAAAAGAGCGGTGAGAAGATTACCGCACTTACTGCATATGATTATTTAATAGCACGTTATCTTGATGAAGCAGGTATCGATATCATTCTTGTTGGTGATTCACTTGCTAATGTTGTCCAGGGAAATCCCACAACCCTTGCTGTTACAGTTGATGAAATGATATATCATTCAAAGATAGTTAAGAAGGCAGTAAGAACAGCGTTAATGGTGGTTGATATGCCGTTTATGTCATATCATGTAGACCTGCAGGAAGCAGTAAGAAACTGCGGCAGGGTTATGAAAGAAACGGGATGCGATGCCGTAAAGCTTGAAGGCGGAGAAAGAATTGCCGAGACCGTGAAACATCTTGTTAAAGTTGGAATTCCTGTAATGGGGCATCTTGGATTAACACCTCAATCCATAAATATTTTTGGAACATATGTAACCCGCGGCACAGAAAAAAAAGAAGCCGCACAAATAATAAAAGATGCCAAGATACTTGAGCAGTCCGGTTGTTTTGCAATTGTACTTGAAAAGATACCGGCATCACTTGCGAAGAAAGTTTCCGGTTCAATTAAAATACCAACCATAGGTATTGGTGCAGGCATAAATTGTGACGGACAGGTTCTTGTTACGTATGACATGCTCGGATTGACTGAAGAGTTTTCACCGCGTTTTGTAAGGAAATATTTAAACCTGGCAGGTGAAATAAAAGATGCATTTGGAAGATATATAAAGGATATAAAAGAAAAAAGTTTCCCGTCAAAAAAAGAAAGTTATTAACCGCCAAAATTACTGTTAGAAATTTTTATACTCCCGTGCAGGTTAACAATTTAAAAGTAAGAAATAGGAAAAACTATTGTTATCTGATACATTAAACGTACTGTTCATAGGTGATATAATTGGCGAACCGGGGTTAAATATTCTTGCAGCTAATCTTAAAAATTTAATCCATAAATACCAGATACATTTTGTTATAGCTAACGGTGAAAACCTCTCCGGTGGAAAAGGTGTGCTTGAAAAAGATGCTAAGCGTGCCTTTGAAATGGGAATTAATGTTTTAACGGGCGGTAACCATACATTCAGTAAAATTCAATCGGCAAAATATATAGCTGAAGAAGTAAGATTGCTCCGCCCTGCAAATCACCATGAAGATGTTTACGGCAGAGGACACCAGGTTTTCCCGGTTACTGCAAATGGCGGAATATTTAAGCTTGCTGTGGTTAATGTATTGGGAAGAGTTTATATCTCCACACTCAATTGCCCGTTCAGGGTGGCTTCAAAAATTTCTGACTACCTTAAAAAAGAAACAAATCTTATTATAGTTGATTTCCATGGAGAAGCAAGTGCTGAGAAAATTGCTTTTGGATGGTATATGGACGGCAAGGTATCTGCTGTGATAGGTACTCATACACACGTACAAACTGCTGACGAAAGAATACTGCCAAACGGTACGGCTTATATCACAGATGCAGGCATGACAGGTTCATTCGATAGTGTTATTGGCAGTAAAAAAGATTTTTCCATCAACCGCTTCTTATACCAGACACCCCAAAAACAGGATGTAGCAACAGATGACCCGAGAATTAACGGAGTTGTACTGAATCTTGATACACTCACAGGCAAAACAAAGAAGATTACAAGAGTGTTTGAACCCGCGTTTTGAATCACAGATTACACAGATCGAACTGATTACACTGATTTCCATAACATAGTTGTCCATCTAACTATTTCTGGGGCAGTGTCAGGTTGATCTTTCAAATAAGAATAAATTTTTAACACAATCTTCTTAAAGTAGGTAAGAATAATCTCAACTACTCCCAAATAACCTGACACAGCCTTAAAAAGCAATCCCATAGATGATACGTATAATTGTTGAGATTGCTTCGCTTTCTTATTTATAAAGAACTATTATATAAAGATAAGATTAAATATTAATACAAATCCACTGTTAACAACGGCTCGCAGTTGGTCTGTGTTATTATTGTATTTTATGACAAATGTCATTATATTCAGGACAAATGGCACAAAAGAATATATATCAGTCAGTATTAAAGACCATTGGTGCAGAAGACATGGTTAAAGAACCAATAAACAGGGACTATGACATTATACATGTAATACGAAAAGGTTTATACATGAAAAATCTTTTAAAATTAGCACAACAAATGTCTTTATCATTGAAGGAAATATCCGCGATACTGCCGGTATCCGAAAGAACTCTAAAAAGGTATCGCAGCACAACACGGTTATCTCCTGAATTATCCGAACGGCTTCTTAAACTCTCACATTTATACAATAAAGGCCTGGAAGTTTTTGGAAATAAAGATTCATTTATTATATGGCTGAATTCAGAATTATTAGCATTAGGCGGGAATAAGCCCATAGAAATATTGGATACACAAAATGGAATAGAAATGGCTGTTAATATACTTGGAAGAATTGAACACGGCATATATTCATAATGATTATATACAGGTTATGTTTATCCAAATATGCAGAAGATCTTACAGGCAGTGGGGCTAAAACTAATGGAGGACGCTGGAATAGCATTGGAAATCCGGTAACTTATTGCTCAGAGAACAGGGCATTAACATTACTGGAGTTTATTGTTAATCTACCTTTTAAATTAATCCAAACAGATTTAGTGATAGTTTCTATTGACTTGCCTGATGAGATATTGATTGAAGAAGTACAAACAAGATCACTTCCTGTGGATTGGAATACTTACCCTATTATTAACCGCACAAAGGAAATTGGTGACGATTGGATAAAGAAAGGAACATCGCTTTTATTAAAAGTACCTTCTGCTATAATACCTCAAGAATATAATTACCTAATAAATCCTTCAAATAAAGAAATGGAAAAAGTTAAGATATCTGCTAAAGAAAAATTAAATATTGATAAAAGAATTTTACCTTAAATAAATAAAATTTCTGCCAATCATTTTATTTCATTTAATCCGGTATCATCGGTCATATAGTCAACTAGCTTTGTAAAAAAACAATATTTTCATCAGGTCCTCTGAAATCATCATTTATAAAATCATTATTCATAATTACAGATATTTTTGTATCAGAGCTTTTTTCTTTTATTGAACCCTTGTAAAAGCTTTTAAATTCACCTTCTAATAAAGCACCAATAACTGCAGAGGATGAATTAAACATAGAATCAGGCAGCATTTTACCTGATGTCTGAATAATAGATATATCATTATCTATACCTGTTTTTAACGACGATGTCAATATTGGTATTGCATTTATACCATAATTAGAAGAGTTTGAAATATCTAAACTGCTTGAGAAAGAAAGAATAACATGACTAAGTCCTGAAAATGCAGGAATGTTTTTATTAAGATCTATTATCTTTGGAAAGTGGGGAAAAGGTATCTGTGTATAAAACTGTGTTTCTCCTTGCTGAAATGGTACACTAATATACGCACATTCCTTATCTATAATAATATTGTTTAAAACCTTTACACCATAGTTCTCAAGGATATCTTCAATGCCGCAATTTGTAGATTGTGCTTGCTGAACTTGCCCTTTTGATGAAATAATGATTTTGTTCAACAGGAAAATGATTTTTCCTCCATTCATTAAATAATCATCTATTGCAGCTTTATGATTTTCCGGAATAACGCTTATTTTATCATTTGTCTCCTGGTTTAATACGATTGTAACAGATATATCATCAGGTATTTTATTATCTGAGGGGTTAATGAGTGAAAAATCATAGTATTTTGAATTAGCTTGTATCAGTTTCGTATATTTATTCATATCCGGAATACCCGGTGTACCGCCGAGTATTCCAATTTTCTTTAATTCGCTCTGTATAAGTTTCTTAATAGTCAATGTGAACTCATATTCCAGGTTAGGTTCACCACCACTTATAAATGGAAGTACATGCTCTTTATTTTCATAAAAAAATACAACACCCATATATGCTTTTACTGCCATTGCAATATCGTTTTTAATAACCTGTACCTGCACTTGAGAAATATTATATTTGTTTGCCTCAAATTCAAAGGATGAACCATCGGTAGGATTCAATATTTCATAATCAAATTTACCGTTTGAATTTATCTTATATTCGTTTAATAATGTTACCAAAGAAGCTCTGTTTGTGTTATATGGTGATGGTAAGTTATCCGTGTAATAGACATTAACTTTTATCTTTGAATCTATCATCTGTAAAACTTTTACGCTTACAGGTGAAAGTGTATAAGTCGATGATTTATGATTATCCGAACCTGAAATTGAAAAGCAGGATAAAATTAGCAGAGAAATCAGTATGATTTTAATATTCATAATAATGGGTATTAATTCGCATAAATTAACCGTAAGTAACTATTTTATCAATGTATTATGATTAAATGTAATATAAGCGGAATACTTACCCTCCTTCCCAAGTTGTACTTGGGAAGGAGGGTAAAAAAGCCACAAAAAATCCGAGTTGGGTTCAAAACAAGCCGGAGATGGGTTCAAGTTGTGTCGGAGTTGGGTTCAAGTTGGTATCAAGTTGGGTTATCGTTTTTCAAAAACAGGGCTTAACTCATTGCAGTATAAGGAGATAACGCCGTCAGAAATGTGAGATTTTTGATTTAAAATTTGCGATTTTGAGCCGGAATCGCCAATTTTTCATCAAAATAAAACTTCACTATATCGTTAGCTATTATCGTTATGGGAAAAATCCGATAGCAAATTATTGTCGCTGTTGTTGGAGAGTTAAAGTATTACTTGAAGTTCATCCGTGTCAATTTAACAATCATCCCCCTAGCCCTCAGGTAAACCGGATCTTCGACCTTCGAAAGGGGGAACTGCTTTCTATATTAATCCTCCAACCCGATAAATCCCGGTTCTGACAAGTTTTTAAAGAGCGATTAATCTATTTTCATCAAAAACTTGACAATTAGCTTTTACTATATTAAATTATATTGATGGAGTTTATATCAATATATAAGCATCATTAACCGTTCTTTGTTAATATCGAAATAAATTACAGCATGTCGTAACATTGTCTAAAAATGCTTCTCACGGATTTGGTTAGATTTTGGAAGGAAGAAAAAAATATGTATTATTTTTTACCCTTTGGGAAAATAAACAAAAAATATGAAGAGGTATAGAGTGCATTTCTTATCTGCATTATAATAAGAAAATACCGGCTATACAACAAATGGAAGCATGTTTTCTGAAAAATGGTTTTACAACGGTATATTTCCATGCTTCTTTTCCGGATTCGATTCCTCTTTATTTTCCAAAATCCTTAACGATTTAATCAATATATATCGTGTATCAGCAGGTTCAATCACATCATCTATATATCCCCTTGAAGCGGCAATATACGGGTTAGCAAATTTCGTTCTGTATTCTTCAACTTTCTGCTCAAGTGCTTTTGCGGGGTCTTTAGATGAATCAATTTCTTTTTTAAATATTATTTCAGCAGCACCGTGCGGACCCATAACAGCAATCTCAGCACCGGGCCATGCATAATTGAAATCACCGCGTATATGCTTTGAATTCATAACATCATAAGCCCCGCCATATGCCTTGCGGAGTATGACTGTAATTTTGGGAACGGTGGCTTCTGCAAATGCATACAATAATTTCGCACCCTGTTTTATTATACCGCGCCACTCCTGGTAAGTGCCCGGCATAAATCCCGGTACATCTTCAAATACTATAAGCGGAATATTAAATGCATCACAGAAACGGACGAACCTTGCTCCTTTTACTGACGACTCAATATCAAGTGCACCTGCCATCTTTGACGGCTGGTTTGCAATTATACCTACTGACATTCCATCCAGCCTTGCAAATCCTGTAACAATATTCTGTGCATATAACCGGTGTACTTCAAAAAAGCTGCTTTGACTGTTTTCATAGTCAACTATAAGCTCAATTACTTTTTTTACATCATATGGTCTTGAACTATCTTCGGGAACAATTGAGTTAAGCAGTTCTTCCCGTCTATCGGGTTTATCATTGCTTTGTATTACAGGCGGCTTTTGTTTCCAGCTTGATGGCATGTAAGAAACCAACCTGCGGATATAATTTATGCATTCACTTTCATCCTTGCAGGCAAAATGTGTAACACCGGATTTTATTGCATGTGTTTCCGCTCCGCCAAGGTCTTCAAAAGTTACTTCTTCATGTGTTACAGTCTTTACCACATTGGGACCTGTAACAAACATATAGCTTGTATTTTTCACCATCAGTGTAAAGTCGGTAATAGCAGGTGAATACACAGCACCGCCGGCACACGGACCCATCACAGCAGAGATTTGCGGCACAACACCGGATAATAAAGTATTGCGTAAGAATATATCAGCATATCCGCCAAGACTCGCGACACCTTCCTGAATCCTCGCCCCGCCTGAATCATTAAGCCCGATTATGGGTGCTCCGACTTTTTTTGCCATATCCATTATCTTGCATATTTTTTCCGCATGTGCTTCGGATAAAGAACCGCCGAATACTGTAAAATCCTGGCTGAAAACAAACACCAGGCGTCCATCTATTCGACCGCTTCCGGTAATTACACCGTCACCCAGATATTTTTCTTTATCCATTTCAAAATCATATGAGCGGTGTTCAACAAAGGCATCAATTTCTTCGAAGCTTCCCTGGTCGAGCAGGAGATACAGACGTTCACGTGCAAGAAGCTTACCTTTACTGTGCTGAGCATTAATACGTTTTTCTCCGCCTCCAAGCTTCGATTTCTCACGCATTATTTTAAGCCGTGTAAGTTTGTCTTTAGATTTATCTTTTGACATATTATTAGTTATTGTTCTTCTATTACTTATTGAAATAGATTTTATGCAAATTATTGTTCCGCTTATATAAAAAAAACTCAAAGCTGAAGCTTTGAGTTAAATTATTTCAAATATAATAAAAAATTATTGTATGAATAATGAAGAGAATAATTAAACAAGAAATATATCACTTCATAAGAACCATCCTTTTTGTTTGAACAAACTCATCAGTAATTATCTTATAAAAATACACACCGCTTGAGTACCTGCTTCCATCCCACATCACTTCGTAGCTGCCCGGTTTTCTTTCATCATTTAATAATTGCTCAACTTCCCTTCCGAGCATATCATAAACTACAATTTGCACATGTGATGATTTGGGAATATCGAATTTAATTGTAGTAGATGGATTGAAGGGATTTGGATAGTTTTGGGAAAGAGAGAAATTATTAGGTGAATTAGTAATTTCATTATTAATTCCAATAATCATTCCACCACCATTTGTAGTACCATAAATACTACTATAGTCACCGCAAAACCAAGCCTTAGATGAACTTAAAGCAAATATGTTACGTGGAATTTGATAGTAATCAGTAAATTGCAATAACCAGTTAATTCCGCTGTTTGTAGTTTTATATAAATATGCGGTTGAAATTAAATTACTACCACCAATCCAACCAGTGTTTGAATTAAACATTTTTAGGCATGTAAAATCAAGCGATAGGTTAGTTGAAAAAATTGACCAATTATTACCCCAATTGGTTGTTTTTAAAAGCTTATCCTTTTTTAATAAATAACCAGTTCCATTTGATAACATTTGAAAATTAGTAAAAGGGCTAGTACCAGAATTGGTTGAAAAAAATGCAACCCAATTTTCGCCTGCATCGGTTGTCTTCAATAAATTTGTGATATAATAGTAACCAAAAGAATGGAATTCCCAGTTTAATAAGTAACCGATCGTATCATCTTTAAAACCAATATCAGAAGCATTCTGATCTTGCTGAACAATAGGCAATATACATTCATGCCAATTTAGTCCACTGTTAGTAGATTTAAAGCATTTTGCTGATCCAGCAGTAAAAACAGTATTGGCATTTAAATATTTAACAACCGATAAAAGATGATTTTGAGGAAATGAAATTTCCTGCCATGAACTACCCCCATCTGTAGTACAAATGAGCTTTACATAAGTATTGAAAATTGATCCTGATGCACAACCATTGTATCTGTTTCCAAAATCTAATGACGATATTTTAAAATTACTATTTTTATAACAAATATTCCAATTTATTCCGGAATTTGAAGTTTTCAAAATGATTCCTGAGTCGGCTACAGCGAAACCTGTTTCTGTATCCGTAAAAGTAATTTTAATAAATGTATAAGGATAAGATAAATTCTTAATAGACCAATTTGAACCAATGTTTGTTGATTTGCAGATAAAGTTGTATGGTTTTAATGAAGTAAAATGATTTCCAGAGTATCCGCCTCCTGCAAATAGTTCATTCGAATTATTAGCAAACAAAGAGAATATTGTAGGTTTAGTACTTAAAATAGAAATAACGTTTTGTAAAGTCCAATTTACTCCCGCATTGGTAGTTCTAGACACATATTTGTAAGAACCATTTAAAAAATAAGTTGATGGATTAATGTTAAAAATTCTATAAAAGCTGTTTCCATTCGAGGTTAATGAATCTGTATAGCTATAAATTAAATTCCAATTATATCCACTATTTGTGGTTCTAAACAAATTAGAATATACCATTCCTAAATTATTGAGACTAGTAACCAGAGCAATGCATTCATTAATGCTAAAACTTAACATGCTTATATTATTTGCATAATTGTAAGGAATATTTGTAATAATTTTAGTCTGCCAATTCAGCCCACCATTAGTTGTTGTTGCAATTAGACGGTTACCTAAAATCCATGCATTATTGGTATCAAAGAATTTCACATACCTGATTTCATATGAACCGGGAAAATCTTGTTTTACCCAATTATTCCCACCATTTGTAGTTTTCAATAAACAGCCGATTGAATTACTAATAGAAGAACTAACCCATCCTGTATTTTCATTTATAAAACATAAACAATAATTAGATGAATTATTGAAACCTGAATTTTGTTTTACCCATGTTAAACCACCATTAGTAGTTTTTATAATTACGCCTTTGCTATAATAACTATATTCACCAACTACCCAACCTGTCTGTGAATTAATAAATTGAGCATCATATATATTATAAATAGAATCAAGTGCAAATTCTTTTATACTTTGCCAGTTGTTACCTGCATTTGAACTTTTGAAATAATATTTGCTATCATAACAAAAAGCAAAATAATTTACGCTGTCTTTAGCTACAACTTTGGTTATTGTATTGTAGTTATTAAAAAAAAGACTATTCCATCCGCTTTGTGAATATAAATTTTCCATCGATGAAGATATGAACAGGAAGCACAGCAATGAAGTGTAAATTAGTTTTTCCATGATTGAAAAATATTTTATTTTATTAAAATCATCTTCTTAGTCTCAACAAATTCATCACTTATTATCTTATAAAAATACACACCGCTTGAGTACCTGCTTCCATCCCACCTCACTTCGTAGCTGCCGGGCTTTCTCTCCTCATTTAATAACTCATCCACTTCCCTTCCGAGCATATCATATACTACAATCTGCACATTTGAGGATTTGGGTATATCAAATTTAATTGTAGTAGAAGGATTGAAAGGATTGGGGTAGTTTTGGGAGAGGGAGAAGTAAGAAGGAATAGATGAACCAATTAGTCTAATACCAATTGGATTAAATACATTTGTATTTTTTAAAACAGAACCATTACTTCCACAGATAAAGGCAGTATTAGAATCAATAAAGTCTATTTGGTGAAAATGAGTGTTCATATTAGTAGCCAAATTTTCAGCCGAAGTCAATTGAATCCAATTTATCCCTCCATTTGTAGTTTTAATAATTATCCCTCCTCCTAAAGATCCTGTCCCCAAATTACCATCAGATTGTCCAAACATATAACCAGTATTGTTGTTTCTAAAATATGATGAGTTAAAAATACAATTATACTGAATTCCACTGTACTGCTGTCCCCAATTTACACCTCCGTTTGTAGTTTTTAAAATAATATGATATCCTGTCGCATAGCCAGTATCAGATGATGGATAAAAAATTGAATACAATTTATTTGAAATTTCACTATTTAATGTGATCCAATTTTCACCTGCATTTGTAGTTTTTAATATTTTGCCAAGAAATCCACAACTAAAACCTGTTGTATTATTTTGAAAGTATATATCATATAAATCGCCTAAATCAATAATATTTATCCAATTTATTCCACAATTTGTAGTTTTTAAAATTCCACCTGGTGAAGATTGTTTATAATAAGTAGAAAATCCTGTATTTTGATTTAAGAATAAAATTTTGGACGCTATACCAAGTTCATTATTGTTACCATAGATTAAGATCCAATTTGTACCAGCATTTGTCGTTTTATAGATTTTGGTTTTTAAATTAGAATAAGGGGGAATATATTGGTAATCTCCACCTGCTATAAACCCTGTATTATAATTAACAAAACAGACTGAATTAAAAATATAACTATAGCCTAATGAATTATAGGTCCAACTCTCACCCTGATTGGTCGTCTTCATTATTGAAGAATTAGTACCCACAGAATAACCTGTATAATTATTTATAAAATCAATTGAATTTATATCATATGTATTTTCTCGACCATTAAGAAATGTAAAATTGTTACCATTATTTGTTGTTTTTACGATTGTTCCAAAATGACCAACAGCAATAAAAATTGAATCATTAATTTTTTCCAAACCTATCAAATCTTGAGAAATACCATAGTTTATTGAATCCCAATTTAGACCTCCGTTTGTCGTTCTTAATAAAAATCCACCTTCATTTGCAAAAGGAAGTTCTCCTGTTATAAAACCTGTATAATTATTTTTAAATTTTATATCTCTTAGAGTAGAAATTATTCCTGTATTTTGTTGAAACCAATTATTTCCACCATTTATTGTTTTAAAGATAGCTCCCCCGCTTCCAACAATATATCCTGTAAGCAAATTAATAAAATTAATAGATTGAAAATCATAATACATGTTCTCAATTGCAACACTCTGCCAATTTATCCCTCCATTTGTGGTTCTATAAACCATTCGGTCATCTGCTGCAATAAATCCAATAGAATCATTTAAAAATTTTACATCATGAAAAGCATTATATTGAATAAATAATAATTGAGACCAATTTTCTCCTGAATTAGTAGTTTTGTAAAAAAACCCGTCAATAACAGCATAATTGCTTGCAGCAATAAATCCTGTTTTTGAATTCAAAAATGAAATTGAATTAATACTTCTATTGTTGAAAGTACTCTGTACACACCAGTTTTCACCGGCATTTGTAGTTTTTAATATTTTACTTATTGATGGGTAATTATTATTTGATATAGCAATATATCCTGTATCTAAACTTGTGAAATACACAGAATTACAAAAGAAATTGGTACCAATTTCTGTTTGAATCCAATTAATACCACCATTGGTAGTTTTAATTATAGATCCATTCCAACCAACTGCATAACCTGTATTTACATTTATAAAAAAAACATCTTCTAAATGACTACCCACAGGATTTGGATAAGACCAATACCAGCCAAATTGAGAATATAAATTTTCCTTAGATGAGAAGATGAGCAAGAAAAGCAGCAATGAAGTGTAAACTAACTTTTTCATAGCTGAAAATAATTTTGTTAGGTTGTCTTTAATATAATGCTAAATCATTGGTTTAGGTATGTAATATTTTATTCCTACGGGCGGCTTCTTGCCTGAGCTGTCCGCAGCCTGCATGTATATCAATTCCGCGGCGTATGCGGAGTGTGTTCGGTATGCCGTTTTTTGTTAGTATTTCACGGAATTTACGGATATTTTCACGGGTTGATTCCTGCCCTTTGTAACCAATAGTGGGATTTAACGGTATAAAATTTACATGACATAACATACCTTTCAATATCTTCACAAGCAACTTTGCCTGCTCTCTTGTATCGTTAACATTATTTATCAGTGCCCATTCAAAGCTTATTCTGCGGTGTGTTTTCACTGTGTAATCTCTGCATGCAGGTATTAAAACTTCAAGTGGATATTTTTTATTTATCGGAAGCATTGTTTCACGCAGCTCATTTGTTGCCGCATGAAGCGATACTGCTAAGTTAACCTGACGTTTCTCTTCTGCAAATTGTTCTATCATTGGCACAAGTCCTACCGTGCTTATTGTAATTCTTCTTGCACCAAAATTATATCCATTTGGGTCGGTTAATATATCAACAGCCTTCATCACTTCTTTATAATTAGCAAACGGCTCACCCATACCCATAAAAACCAAATTGGTAAGCTTAGCATCTTTTAGCTGAAGTACCCTGTCAAAAAACAAAACCTGCTCAACAATTTCACCTGCTGTAATATTTCTTTGCAGACCTGCCTGACCCGTTGCACAAAACGTACATCCCAGACCGCAGCCCGCCTGTGTTGAAATGCATGCGGTTCTTCTTTCTTCATAACCCATTAAAACAGTTTCAACCTGGGACTTATCGTGCAAATCAAACAATATTTTTCTAGTCCACCCGTCACTTGAAAGCAAATCGGTATGCGGCGTTAAATGCGTAAAAGTAATTTCCTGCTTCAATTTTTCACGCAGGTATTTGGGTACATCGCTCATTTCATCGAAGCTTCCTGCCAGCTTTTTGTATGTCCATTCCCATACCTGCTTTGCACGGAATACAAGCTCACCCCAGCTTTTAATTAATTCCTGAAGCTGCGGGAAAGATAAATCAAATAGAAATATGTGTTTATCTCTGCTTATCAATTGTTTGATTATAAATAGAATCTCAATATAAAAAATTGAGTCCACAGTTATAAAGCAGAAATTCAGTAGATTTTTTGGTATTTGACATACAACTTTAGACTGTTAATTTTAGTTAAATATAATAAATACTATGAAAACCATAACTTTTATAATTATTGCTTTTATAATGACCGGTGCTGTTCAGGCAGGCACAGGTGTAAAGACATTATCTCCATCTGCTGTATTAGACCTTGAAAAATTTGCAAGACAGGTTTATGATATTTATCAAACCGATGAAGTAGCTGCTAAGAAAGAACGTCTTGTAAATAAAAAGCTCAGTGAGCTTATCGGCCAGACATATACAATGAAAGTAACAACTACCGATTCCATCAGGTATGATAAGAAGGAAGATAAGACATCTATCAAATCAAAAGAGATTTATTATTCCGATAACCAGAAAGGTTATATGGGAATATTTGTTATCTTCGAGAAAAAAGGTGATGAATTATTAATGACTTCTTCACCGGATAAGGATATGACTATAAACGGAAAAGTGAACGATGTAATTATAACCGGCTATTTCAAGAATGATATGTTCAATAAGGTCTATACTTCACTTAAAGATTTTGATGACAGCGGAACAACAATTCAGCAGATAATATTGAGAGTGGAAATATAAATTTTTTTTATATGGAGTGCAGTAACATTATGGAGTGCAGTAACATTATGGAGTGCAGTAACATTATGGAGTGCAGTAACATTATGGAGTGCAG
>RPQH01000071.1 GCA_003820375.1 Ignavibacteriota bacterium | reverse complement strand
AAGATGAGGAGATTCCATCTTTGTTTCTTGCATGATTAACGCTCAATTAATTATCATTCTATAAAAGGACAATTTTGATTAACCTGTGATTTAAAAGATGGAATCTCTATTTATCCGGTAAGAAGCGGTAAAATAAAAAACTATCCCATAATTTCAAATTAACAAGAAGTAAGAAACATCCAACACTAAGGGATTCCATCTTCAGATTCTCCGTGTAAGTGTGAATATTCTTTCATAGAATAATAAGTAAATAAAAATTCAATCCTTTAAGGAACAAAGATGGAATCTCTTCATCTTTAACTTGACGCCTATGCCAGGATAGGGGGTTTATTTTTTACTTCAACGTTTTGGACAGTTGTGGTTATTCACGGATAATATTCTTTCCATTTAACATTTTTTTCTTTCAAACTCTTTCGTATTTTCCGGTAAGAACTACAACTTCCATAAAATTACTACTTTAATTAAAGCCAAAATGAAAGGGATTTAAAATGGAGCTTCCAATTATAATTGTTGTTGTGTTGTTTATGATAATCCTACTGATGAAAACAGCACGTGTTGTTCCTCAAAGAACAGTATTCATAATCGAACGTCTCGGCAAATACAGCGGTACTCTTGAAGCCGGCTTTCATATTCTTGTACCTTTCCTGGATAAAGTTGCTTATAAACACTCAATGAAGGAAATGGTTATCGATGTTCCGCCGCAGCAATGTATTACTAAAGATAACATTGCAGTTGAGGTAGATGGTATTTTGTACATGCAGATAATTGACCCTGTAAGAGCATCGTATGGTATTTCTAATTATGCATTTGCATCTGTTCAGCTTGCTCAAACAACAATGAGAAGTGAGATAGGAAAAATTGAGCTTGACAGGACATTTGAAGAACGTGAAAAAATTAACAGTGAAATTGTTGCGGCAGTCGATAAAGCATCCGAGCCATGGGGATTAAAAGTAACACGCCATGAAATAAAAAATATAGTACCTCCTGCAAGTATTAAAGACGCAATGGAGAAACAAATGAGAGCGGAAAGAGAAAAACGTGCATTAATAGCCGAATCGGAAGGTGATAAGCAGGCAAAGATAAACAGGGCAGAAGGTGACAAACAGCAAAATATTGCGCTTTCAGAAGGTGAGAAAATGAAACGTATCAATGAAGCTGAAGGAAGAGCCCAGGAAATTGAAAGAGTTGCCTTTGCTACTGCAAAAGGAATTCGCGAGATTGCCCTTGCAATAAACGAAAAGGGCGGCATGGATGCCGTTAATTTAAGAATTGCCGAACATTACCTTGATGAATTCGGGAAGCTTGCCCAGAAAAATAATACTATGATAATACCTTCAACACTTTCTGATGTTTCGGGTATGGTTGGTGCAGTAAGTAAAGTATTTGATTCATTAAATAAGAATATTCCAAAACAATAATGGTGTAAAACTATGTCAAATTTTATAAATACACCGCTGTTCTGGTTCTTGCTTGCTATTCTGCTTATGTTAATTGAGATAAGCCATTTCGGGTTTGTTTTTTTCTTTTTCGGAATTGGAGCCTTGATTACGGCACTTATCACATTAACAGGATTATCAAATTCACTTGAGATTAATACAGCTATTTTTCTTGTTACATCTTTGCTCTCTCTTATTTTATTAAGAAGAAAAATGAGTAGTATTTTTAAAGGAAAAATAAGCGGGAAAACAGATGCAAGTAAATCAATCGGGGAAGTTATTGGCGAAAAGGCAATTGCTACTGCTGAGATAGTTCCTAACAGCATAAATGGTAAAGTTGAGTTTCATGGTACAATATGGAGTGCACAGGCGGATGAAGTTATTGAGAAAGGGAAGGTGGTTGAAATTGTTGGGAGAAATAATCTAATGCTAAAAGTAAAAAAAGCGGAATGAGTGTTTAGAGTTCATAGAGTTCTTAGAGTTCTTAGAGTTCATAGAGTTCTTAGAGTTCATAGAGTTCATAGAGTTCATAGAGTTCTTAGAGTTCTTAGAGTTCTTAGAGTTCATAGAGTTCATAGAGTTCATAGAGTTCATAGAGTTTGTTAGAATGTAAACACTAATTAACCCGGTATTTCCGTACTGTCAGTGCCTGCCCGTTGCAGTGGAGACTGCCTCAAGCAGGCTTGACTGCCTTCGGCAGGCGTCAGGTCAATTTCAGTTAATTTAAGTTCTTTCTTTCTCTGTTAAATATATTAGTTAATCATGGATTACCCATATTTGCAAACTAATCCGCCTAGGCGGACAGACACTGCCTCTTATTTTTCAATTCGCAATTCACAATTCATAATTCGCAATTATCATAGTTGGGTTCAAAACAGTGCTGAGTTGGGGTCAAAACGAGTCCGAGTTGGGTTCAAGTTGGCATCAAGTTGGGTCATCGTTTTTGGAAAACAGGTGTTAACTCATTGCAGTATAAGGAGATAACACCGTCAGAGATGTGAGATTTTCGATATAAAAATTGCGATTTTGAGCCGGAATCACAACTTTTTCACCAAAATAAAACTTCACTATATCATTAACCATTATCGCTATGGGAAAATTTTGGCAGCAAATTATTGTCGCTGATGTTAGAGAGTTAAAGTATTACTTTAAGGGTATTCCGGTTCATTGATAAATCATCTCCCTGGCTCCTTCGAAAGGGGGAACTGCTTTCTATATTAATCCTCCAATCTGAAAAATCCCGGTTCTGACATGTTTTTAATAGGTAACCAAACTATTTTTAGCAAATACTTGACAATTAGCTATGGCTATATTATTTTATAGTAGTGATATTCAGAAAGTATCACTGTTGGTAATAATCGTTCTTTGTTAATATCGAAATAAATTTAAGCATGTCGTAATATTGTTGTAATATGATGCTCACGGATTTAGTTAGATTTTGGAAGGTTGAAAAAAATATGTAGTGAAAAATACCCTGAGGGAAATATAAATAATTGTCCGTTATACTAATCCGGAAATTGAATAAAACCTTTAAAAACAAACCTTATAAACCTTATAAACTCTAAAATCTCCGTATCATCAATGGGATGACCCGAAGGGTACCCGCCACGCTTTCCTTACTTAACATAATTATAGGTTTATTAACATTATTTCAATTCTAACTTATATATTCGAAAATGTTCGAGCTCGCAATTAGTGTCTTCTTTATAAACCCTTAATTATCCTCAAACTCAAACTTATCAATGTGTTCAATAGGGATTGGATAATTTCCGCTGAAACATGCATCGCAGTAACCTATCTTATAGCCATATTCATCTATTCCCTGCGGAACAGATGCATGAAGATTTTCCAATGAAAGATATTCAACCGAATCTACATCAAGGTATTGCCTTATCTTTTCCATGTCATTTTCACATTGGTTAGCAACTAATTCCTCTCTTGACGGGAAATCCATTCCGTAATGACAAGGTGCAATTATTGGTGGAGAGGTTATTCTTAAATGAATTTCCTTCGGCTTTGCTTCCTTAACAAGCTTGACTAATTGCTTCATAGTTGTACCACGCACAATTGAATCATCCACTATAACTACAATCCTGTCTTTGATAGCTGCTTTAACAGTATTAAACTTTGTCTTAACCTTTATCTCCCTGTTATTTTGACCCGGTTGAATAAATGTTCTTCCTATATAGTGGCTTCTTATTAATGCAAGCTCAAGTTTCATATACTTGTTTGTTTTTATTCCTTCTGTCAGAAAGCCAAGTGTAGCAGTATTGCTTGAGTCAGGTACACTAATTACAACAACTTTCTTGTACTCAACAGGGGATTTCGGAGCAGGTTTCTCTATTGCCAGATTTTTCCCGAGCTTCCTTCTTGCTTTATCAACAGTATTTCCGAAAATAGTTGAATCGGGACGGGAGAAATAAACATATTCAAATATGCAATGTCTTGTTTGTCCTGTATTTTCTATTATATAAGATTTCTCTTTGCCGGTTTCAATTACTTCTTTATCTATCATTATTACTTCACCCGGCTTTACTTCTCTTATATATTCAGCATTAATGATATCAAATGCACATGTTTCTGAAGCAAATACAAAGCTATCTCCAAGCTTCCCCATGGAAAGAGGTCTTACAGCATAAGGGTCTCTGATTGCAAAGAGCTTATCATCTGATAGAAGCATAATAGAATATGCACCTCTTACCTGTCTTATTGCTTCAAGTATTTTATCAACCAGCTCTTCTTTTTTAGAGCGGGCAATTAGGTGCAATAATATCTCACTGTCAGATGTGGTCTGGAATATTGTTCCTTCATCCTGCAGTTTCTGGCGAAGCTCTTTTGTATTCGTAAAATTACCATTATGAGAGAGAGCAAGGTATCCTTCTTTGAAATGAACCTTGAATGGCTGAATATTACTTCTTGAATCTGATGCACCGGTAGTTGAATACCTGTTATGCCCTATAGCTGAATTACCCTTTAATACATTAGTAAGTAATGTTTGGTCTGAGAATACCTCATGTGCAAGTCCGTGTCCTTTATGTATATTAAACCTGTACTTATTTTTTTCCGGGAGGTATTCAGATGTGCATATGCCGGAGGCTTCCTGACCCCTGTGCTGAAGTGCATGAAGGCCAAAGTAAGTCTTTACGGCAGCTTCCTGGTCATTATATATGCCAAAAACTGCACAGTTGCTTTTAGGTTTATCTATGTATTTGGAATTATTAGAGATGTAGTTCTTATTCAAATTTTATTTCCCGTTAATATTAACTCTTATATGATTGGAAAAAATCCATCCTTTGTTGTTTTTCCAGCACTCTACTCTGTAAACGCCTGATTTCTTAGCATCAAGTGTTAAATGCATGCCCAGCTGTGATGTAATTTTCGTACCGTTGTAAATTATTCTGATATCACATGATTGCGGAACAAAGATACGGAGTATTGGAATTTCGCCCGGTTTGCATTCAATAGTATCACCCATGTTATAAACTTCACTTCCGTAATCAGCGAAAAACCTAAATCCCCTGGCATCACCATGATAATAATTTGCAGTGAAACATCTTCCTGCTTTTAAAGCTCCAAGAATACTGCTTTTGTTTTTTTCAAAATTATCCTGTTTCCGGATTCTTATCTCGGTGTCTGATAATATATGTGTCCGGATAGATTTGAACAGTACTTTATAGGGAAAGATTTCCACATCAAAAAAACCCATCAAGGTTTGTTTGAATGCATGTGCATCAACTCCTCCAATACCCGTAACATGACGCTGCTGAGCAATTACATCCCATCTTGTGAGGGTTTTTATATTTGGGGAAATGATTGATTTTAACGGATGCAAAAACCGCTGCATCTGGTTGCTCTCGTTCATTCCTTCAATCCATTCACTCATATGATTCCATATTTCAATACCATGGAAATCATTTGAGTCCCATTGAAGCCAGGGATATGCAATATGACCTCTTGTAATTCTTCTTTCTTCATCAGGGTGGGCAATAAATCCAACTCCGCCTTTTTCACTGATTTGCCTGACGTAATCTTTTGCATGAAGCTTACACCCAAGTTCGCCATTATCAAGAACCTGGTATGTACCTATTAGCTCATTTAGCCCGAATACAAGGTAATGGTTCTTATTATTCATGTCATTTACTTCATAACCGATGATAACCATGACACCATTTATTATCTTTTCATAACCATCTTCTTTTGGTTTCAGTGTGTTATGATCGGTCATCATGATGAAATCAAGTCCTGTTTCCGAGGCAGCCCTGGCAATATCTTCTATTTTGCCGGTTCCGTCTGAGTAAGTTGAATGAATATGTATGGAGCCCGAGTATTCGTACAAAACGATAGATTATTTTATTATGACCTTAGAAAATTAATAAAAATTATTATCTTATATGAATGCCAAACCCTAAAATAACTTTTTTCGTTATTAATAGAAATGGAAAATAATGACCAGAAAGTTGCAATAAAATAAAAGGTCAGTTGAAAAAGACATTATGATAAAAAAATTACATTTGATAGTATTAATTATTGTTTCATGTACATCTTCATTATCCCAGGTTAAAACAAATAATGAGCTTTTAAAATGGACAACCTGGATATTAACACAAGCTATTCCATCCGTTACATATTATGAAGACAGGAATGAGACGGATTCAAGGTTGAAATTCGGCCTGCAATGGCAGGTAATTCCATTATCATATTCGTTTAATTCAAATAAATATGTTTCACCCGTAAGTTCTTTTTTTATCAGCCCTTCAAAAAGGTTTTCAGGTTCGGCAGAAATTTTCTTCCAGCCGGAGTTTATTCCGGGTAATTTTAAATATGCAGACCTGAAAAAATTTATGTTCAAAACAGGGATAAGAGCAATTGTACCCGTTTTTCATAAAGGTGAATACCTGTCCTTTTCACTTGGAGCAGGTTATTATCAGCAGAAAAATAGCAGTAATAATATAATAGATGGCTTAACTTATGAAGCTGCTGTTTATTCTTTTTATGGAATGCTTGGAGTGAAATTTAACTACAACAATAAAGCTGTAAGCAGGTATAACTTTGGTTTGTATTTTAAATATTATTAACTATGATTAAGTATATAACAAGAGTATTGATGATTTTTATAGCCCTGTCTCAGATATCATGCAATTTATTTTATGTTGCTGTCAGGAATGTTCCTGTGTTTTTTTCTACACCGGAACAAGTTAAAAATAAAATTAAGCAGCCGGTAAAAGAGAATGTGAGGCTTTCTGCATTATGGGTTGGGCATGCTACGGTTTTGATTCAAATGGATGATAAGGTTATAATGACCGACCCGTTGTTTAGCGAGACAGCAGGGGAGTTTGCCAGAAGGGTTGTTGAACCGGGAATGGATGAAGAGGATATTCCGAAATGCGATTTGATATTAATTTCACATTCACATTTTGACCATTTGAGCTTTGCATCACTTGAAGGAATAGAAGAACGTTCATCACATGCTTCTTTGTTGTTTCCATCAGGTCTGGAAAAATATCTTCCAAACTTTACATACAGTTTAGTGAGAATGGATAACAATAATGGTTATGAAGATGTAAACAGATATATCGGTGAAAAGACAACATTAAGCGGTATTGATGTAACGTCTGTGTTTGCCCAGCATTGGGGCGGCAGGTATGGGCTTGACGGCTATTTATGGGGTGATAATGCATATACAGGGTATATTATTCAGTATCATGGTTTGACTGTTTACTTCGCAGGCGATACAGGTTATGACCCCGTTAAGTTTAAAAAAATAGGGGAGATGTACAATATAGATCTTGCACTGATTCCAATAGGTCCGTGTATAGATTGCAATCATTGCGGAGTGCAAAACCATGCATTTCCCCCTTGCGCTGTGGAAATCTTCAAAGATATTAAAGCTAAGAGGATGATTCCCATACATTATGGTACTTTGTATTTTGCACAGGGATATGTGGATGCACCTGTTGATGCTTTAAAGAGTATAATAGCTAATGATACTTCATTAAAAGATAAGATTGATATTTTGAAAATAGGCGAGCAAAAGATTTATTATGAAAAATAGGGTAGAGTGTATGGAGTGTATGGAGTGTCCGGCAATTGCCGGATTACTGCTTTATAATGAAAAAAACTGAGGATGAGTAAAAATTATTAATGCAAATAATTTTTCAGCTTAAATGATAAATTAACAAGTATAAGCTGCAACTGTACATTCTGCCCGATTAATTTCTCCGCTTCTTCAAGTGATAAAATGATATTATAGATATCTGAAGATGAATAGTTCTTATCAAACTTTACAAGGCGTTCATGAAGATCGATGTTTGCTATTTTATCTGCGTCATTGATATACTTTACTTTTATTATATCATCAAACCATGCATTGAGGAAGAATAAAAAGTATTTTGTCTTATCCTTGTTATTTTTACCGGTAATAGAGCGGATTATTGATACCAATTCAGTAAAATCATTTCTTAATGTTGATATTAAAAATGAAATAGCCTGCTCCCTTATTTCCTTTATCCCCATATTCAGAAATTCAACTGTTCTTGTATAGCTGCCGCCGCTTAATCTTGCTGCGAGTTCAATTTCTTTTTTAGGCGCATCAGGTACATTTGTCCTGTCTTTTGCGCAATCATCGTTGATTTTATTTATAATATCATTTTTATTAAGGGGCAGGAAATGTATGGATTGACATCTGCCGACTACAGTAGGTGGTAAAGAATTTATCTTCGACGTTGTTAATATCAGCAGGCTGTTCTTTGGAGGTTCTTCAAGTATTTTCAGCAAAGCATTTGCTGCTTCCTGTTTCATTTTTTCAGCTTCGGAAATTATAAAGACCTTTTTGTAATTGCGGCTTGTTGATAAATATATTTTGCTGATTATATCTCTGATACTATTGATTCGGATATTATTTGCCGCAGGAAGGTTTAAGTGATAGTAAGGGTCCAGGGCTTTCATTTCAATTTGCTCCAGGTAGAGGTCGAAATCGGAGGAAGAAAGATTTTCAACCGTATCATTATCCGATTGGTCAGATCTTCCGGCGGGTAATGCACAAACAAAATGGAAATACTCGGATTTAAACTGTGATATCTTTTTGCAGTTCTCGCATTTATCACATGGCTCATCACCATTAACAGGATTTAGGCAATTCACAAGTTTAGCTAATTCAATAGCTGCGGCGTCTTTACCAACACCTGTATTGCCGTAAAAAATGTATGCGTGAGAAAGCTTGTTGCTTTTGAACATGGAACGCAGCTTATCTATTGCTGCATCCTGACCAATAATATTATTCCACATTGTTAAAAAAAGTAAGATTAGAAAGCTTGCCCCAGCCCGAATTGAACTGCAAACTTATTCTTAAATATTTGTCCCGGAACATCAAATAACCATTTCTCACCTTCAGGTGCCCTGGGATCATACAGCTTCCAGCCGAGGTCAATCCTTATAGGACCTACGAATGTATTATACCTGACACCGAAACCAACAGCAAGTGCTATTTCATTAAAACGGAAGACCTTATGAGTTTTCCAAACATTGCCATAATCTATAAAATATGCAGTAGATAAATTTCTTAAAAACCCTTCATTCCCGGCAAATGTTCTCCATCTGTATTCCACTGACCCATCAATCAAAAATAATCCACCGCTTTCAGGGTCGCTTAGTATACCATTAGTTTTTGCAGTCCATCCTCTCATACTGCTGCTCCCTCCGCTGAAGAATCGGTAAATCTCTTGTACCGGGATAATATTTTCTCCTCGTCCATATTCAATAATATCACCCAGGTTCAGCTTGGTTGCTAAAATTGAAATTGCCCTGCCGCCTGATATATCGAAGAATGCTTTGTTTGGAATATATATCTTTACATATTGCGGGAAATCAATCTTTTTAGAGAGTAGGTCTATTAATCTTGGCAGCAATCCTGCATTTTCAACGGTTATTGAGTGCACAAATCCCCTTGATGGATTATATAAGTCATTTGTATTATCATGAACAAGAGTTAAACCAATAATAGAGTGCATGGAATTATCTATTGTACCTTTACTGACAAGTACACTATCACCGGTTCTGAAATCTTCCTTCTTGCTGTCTTCTTTATATTTTATTCTAAGCAGGTCAAGAGTAATATCAGAATATGCATTATTATAAAAAGTATAATCTGCAATAAAATAATTTAACCTGAAAAGATTACGAATACTTGTAACCTGTCTTATTTCATTAATATTATAAAAACCTGCTCTCAGGTTATAAGTTGCTGTAATGGCATTTCGAATAAAATAGGGCTGAAATAATGTAGCACTGAATTCAATCCTGTTTGCGTCCTTAAAATTAGTTATACTGGAAAGACCTTGCAATTGCAGAGTCAGGGTTCTTCCACCGCCAAAGAAGTTCTTGTCACTATATTGTATACCGGCACCTACATAGAATTCGTTTTCTATTTGTACTCCAACAACATTAGGAGTTACTTCATATTTATCTCCCAGAGTAATAATTGCTACAAGATTAACTTTATCATTTTCAATTGCTGTAGTGTCAATTTGTATCCTTCCTCCTTGCAGCAGTGCAAACTTTGAAAAATTCCGTTCACTCTGCTGTATAACACTTTTCCTGTACAGATCGCCCTCTTTATATGTTATCTCCCGTAATATCAGATCGGGGTCAAAACCATATTTATTGTTATTTATCTGAACCCTGGTCTTTCCTATATAAAACTGTTTGCCTGCATCAAGGAAGGAAAGCGCAATATTTACTTTCGGTTCATTTACATATTTTTCAACAACTGTTCCTGCAGATGTATCCTGCCTTGCAAAAGGATACCCATTATCCTGAAGAACATTAATAATATGAGTGATCTCGCCCAGTATTCCTGCTCTTGTGTAAAATTCACCTCTTTTTATAACCGGCTCTTCGAATACTGCTTTTCTTACTTTTTCAGGCAAGCTGTCCAGATTATTATACGTGATTTTTTCGTAGCGGTAACGTACATTTTCAATTATAATGAACTCTACATCAACAGATTCATCTTCATTATCAAATTTAACGGAAGTATCTATAACAGCATTAAAAAAACCATTGTCAAAATAGAATTTCTTTAACCTTTGCCGGTCCTGCTCCACATCTTCAGCCCTGAAAACATTACGTTTCGGTAAAATAATAATATCCTTCAGAACACCGCCGCTGAAGGTTTCCGTTTTTTTGAATACAAAATCAACATCATTAACAGAATACCTTATCTCTTTAGGTTCATCGGATTTTTGCGCAAAAACTGTTAACGAAGTAATTAAAAAACTTAATATTATATATAAATATTTCAATATCCTTAATTTAGAAAAATTAATATATCAGTCAAATAAAATAGCAATAAAATCAAATACACAGAAAACCCAGCCATAAGCTGGGTTCTTAAATGAAAGTTAATTTTTACGTAAATATATTAAAAATCTTTTTCTTCATCATCATAAAAGAAATCCTCTTTTGTTGGATAATCAAGCCAAATCTCTTCGATGCTCTCGTAAGGTTCGTCCGAATCCTCTAAATCCCTGAGGTTATCAATAACCTCTTGCGGGGCTCCGGTTCTCTGTGCATAATCTATGAGCTCCATCTTATTGGCTGGCCATGGAGCGTCATCCAGAAAAGATGCTAGTTCCAGAGTCCATACCATATGTAAACCTCCTATTTGATTAATTGTAATAAAATTCGAGTTAATTTAGTTTCGTTTAAAATCATCTAATCCCTAAGCCGGGGATCAAGAGCATCTCTCAATCCTTCACCTACAAGATTATAAGCAACAATTGTAATAAATATCATAAATCCCGGAAAAACAGCAAGCCACCATGAGCTGGTTGCGCCTCTGGCTTCAGAAAGCACTGAGCCCCATGTAACAGTAGTGGCCTTTACGCCAAACCCGAGGAAGCTTAGTCCTGCTTCTGTTAATATTGCACCTGCAATCTCGAATGCTGCCGACACCAGCACAGGTGCTAATGCATTCGGGAGCACATGCCTGAACAGTATTCTTTTGTTTTTTAATCCAAGTGAAGTAGCTGCAGAAATGTAATCCATGTTTCTTACTTTCAGCACTTCACCTCTTGTTAACCTGGCATTTCCAGTCCACGTAGTTAAACCAATCGCAATCATAATGAACCAAATGCTTGATCCGTATAAGGCAACAATGGTAATAATTAGAAAGAAGGCAGGAAACAGTGTCATTATTTCAACAAATCTCATTATTCCGATATCCACATATCCACCGTAATATCCTGCTAACGCGCCCAGCACAACACCTATCAGCACTGCAATTCCGGCAGCAACAAAACCAACGGATAGCGATATCCTTGAACCATGTATCAATCCACTAAGTACATCCCTTCCTATAGCATCGGTTCCTAAGTAATGTCCGGTAGCTACAGACGGACCGGTCATATTATTGAATAAATCTACATCATTAGGAAAGAATTTTATTGGCGGCCACACTGCTGATTCAAAATCAAGTGTTCTCCAATCCACGTTTAAAAATTCAGTATCCCATTTTCCCAAACCTAAATTAACCATATATTCTTTAAACACAGGGAAATATATTGTTCCTTTATATTTCGCATAAATAGGTTTATTATTTGCAAGGAAATCAGCGAATACTGCAACAAGAACGAGTAATATAACAATATAAATTGCTGCAACTGCCAGCTTATTTTTCTTATATTGATGCTTGACCAGAGACCAGTAACTTTGCCCGACTTCCCGTTCATCAATTGGCGCGGATGGAGTTATATTGGCTAGTGAAGTTTCAACCGGCAGAACTTGAGTAATCGGCTGCTCGGTAATTATATTTTTTTCAATATTGTTTTTTTCAGACATATTTAAACCTTTAAGCTGACTTTTTAGTAAATGCAATTCTAGGATCCACAAAAGCATAGAGAATATCAACTATCAGCAGTCCAATGAGAGTCATTACAGCTGCTATTACAAGCTCTGCCATGATTAACGGATAATCTCTTGCTACCAATGCCTGGAACGCAAGCTGTCCTAAGCCGGGGATACTGAATATTGTTTCTATTATAACACTGCCTCCAACTAAAGCGGGGAATATTCCGCCGAATAATGTTATGATTGGAATTAATGAATTTCTCAATGCGTGTTTCATTACAACTGTTTTTTCTTTTAATCCTTTTGCTCTTGCTGTCCTGATATAATCCTGTCTTATCACCTCCAGCATGCTTCCCCTCATTTGCCTGGATAGAAATGCAAAGCTTCCGTATGTATAGCAAGCAATTGGAAGTATTAAATGATAAACCCTGTCCCAGGTTCTTTCAAAGAAAGACCAGTTATCCGAACCAAGTGTATATAAACCGGAAGTAGGAAATATCTTTAAGTACTCAACGTTTGCAAGAAAAATAATCGCCATAGTTGCTATCCAGAAAGATGGGAGTGAATAAAGAACAAATAAAATAAATGTTGAGAATCTATCCCAGAAGCTGTATTGCCGTGCCGCTGAATAAATTCCAATTGGTATAGCTATAAGGTAAGCGATAAATATTGTTGATAAGCTGATGGGTACGGTTATCGGAAGCCGCTCGATTATTTTATCAATAACCGGTCTGTTATCAATAAATGAATTGCCAAAATCACCTGTCGCCATATTGCCAAGCCAAATTATATATTGCATGTAAATCGGTTTATCGAGACCCCACTTCTGCTTGTAATATTCCTTTGCCTGCTGGTTAAGCTGGCTTTTTTCATCTGCTCTCATAGATTCGGAACTGACACCAACCTTCAATTCGGTCGGGTCACCCGGGGCTAATCTTGATATTGTGAACGTTATTATTGTTATCGCAATTAGCGTTGGGATAAATAATAATAATCTTTTTACTACATAAGTTGTCATGTTTAGACTAGTTTTAATTCAGTAATTACTGCATTATTTCATTGCATTGTTTGAGTATATTTCTGCTGGTTTTTAGGTACCCACCACTCATTGTATTTCGGACTTGGTGATACAGCATACCATCTTGTATTTTTGAACCTTGCATCATAAATATACCTTGATTGGCCGCTCCACAAAAATGTGTAAGGTTGTTCATCATATATTAACTGCTGCCACTTTTTAATTATTTCAATTCTTTTATTATCGTCAAATTCGTTTCGGAACGCCTCAATTAATTCATCTGATTCTTTGTTTTTAAAACTTTCAATATTGCTTCCTTCACCCTGAGATTGTGAAGAATGCCATATCTGGTATGGGTCTTCAGGTACAACGCTTAACTGCCATGCTCCGTATGTTGCATCGAACTCATGTTTCTTTGTTTTATCAAGAAAAACTGTCCATTCAAGGTCCTGTAATCCGGCTTCAATACCAACTCTCTTTAATGCATCAATAACTATAAGCAATATCTGTTTTCTGACCGGGTTATTGTTTGATAAAAATGTGAATTTGAAATCATACTTTTTCCCGTTGATTTCTTTATCAAGAACACCATCACCGTTTGAATCTTTCCATCCTGCTTCTGCTAACAATTGCTTTGCTTTTTCCGGGTCATATTCAATGGGCGGCAGCTGGTCATTCAGATACTTTTTATTCAAATAAAAAATATGCGACTGTATTAATACAGCATCGCCGTATAATATTTTATCTACAATGGTCTTTCTGTCAACAAGGTGAGATAACGCGAGACGGACTTTTTTATCCTGGAATATTGGATTCAATTGATTCCATGTAAGATATGCATATGTCGGTTCCGATGGTTTGGCTTTCTTTAAATTGAATTGCTCAGGAGCATCTAAGTTTCTGTAAAAATCTATGGGTGAAATGACGTACATTGCATCAATTTCTTTATTCTTTGCTGCTACAACGGAAGCTGAATTGTCAGTAATGGTCTTAAATACTATCTTTTTGGGATAATATGGATTAAAACTTTTATACCAATAATTTTCATTTCTTGTTAGTGTTACTGCCTGCCCGGTTTTCCAGTCTTCAAGCAAGTATGGACCTGAACCAACTACATATTTCGGGCTTCTTGATACTTCCTGTGAATTAATGAAATCTGCATATTGCTGTATTGTTTTATTTCCTTTTGCAGTATTAAAATCAACTAACTCTGTAAATTTTATTTGATCGTTTAATTTGTCCGGGTCCAGGATATGTTTCGGAATTACAGGAGTCAAGCCAAGAGAATATCTGGCTCTCCAGTATGGTTTGTTCATTGTAAATTTTATTGTGTAAGGGTCACCATTTACCAATTCGGCACTTTGTACCATCTCGAAATAATTTCTTAAGGCAGCATCATCTGCATAAGGATTCTTGATGACTTTTAAAGTAAATACAACATCTTCCCCGGTCATTGGCTTTCCATCAGAAAATGTAATATTCTTTTTCAGGTGATAAGTGTAATGCATGTGATCAGGAGATTCTTCCGGAAGGTCTGCCAGCCATGGAATTAATTCGTATGTGACATTATCTATCTGGTTAAGCTGTTCATATATATATGAATCTATTTCGGAAGCACTTGCATCGTTTGAAACTATTGGGTTTAATTTTTCAGGGTCTGCCATTTCTCTTAATATTACCCAGTCACCATTAACCGCGCCGCTTGTATCAACAGAAGCAACATCGGTTTTTAAGTGGGTATTATCAGAAGACGTTTTTTTATTTCCGCTATTTCCGCATGATGATAAAAAAACAGTAAAGGTACCTATCAAAAATATTAGGGCAATTAATCCAAAGTTAAGATTTCTCTTTTTCATTTTGTTTTATAATATGAATTAATGTTATTTGCGAAATTTGCAAAATGTATTTTTAAATTCAACGTTGTAATTTATGTACTTAAATTTATAAGCATCCCATCCCGTATTTTCCAAACGAGAGGGGAGGCATAGATATTACTGCTCTTGACTCTTCAACTCCCAAACTCCCTAAACTCCCGAACTCCCAAAACTCCCAACTCTCAGAACTCAATTTGCCGTCTGGTATTTCTGCGCTCCTGTTGGAACCCACCATTCTGTCAATTGATACGATGTTATTGGTGTCGGGTACCATCTTACATTCCTGAACCTTTCCCCGTATACATATTTTGCTTTCGGTGTCCATAAATAAGTATAAGCCTGGTCATCGTAAAGGATTTGCTGTAATTTTTTTATTAATTCAGCTCTTTTATTATCATCAAATTCAAGCCGGTACTGCTCCATTATTTTATCCGCTTCATCATTTCTGTAACTTGTAAAATTGCTTCCTTCACCTGCAATTTGTGAAGAATGGAATAATTGATACTCATCCGGCGGATAATCTGTCAATATCCATGCTCCCATCGTGGCGTCAAACTCATGTTTTTTTGTTTTATCCAGATACACAGACCATTCAATTGCCTGAATTTCCGCCTGAATTCCCACTTTTCGCAAAGCATCTATTATAACAAGTACTGCTTGCTTTCTGGATTCATTAGTATTAAGCAAAAAAGTAAACTTAAAGTCAACCCTTTTGCCTTCAATCATTTTGTCCAATAAGCCATCTTCATTGGAATCCATCCATCCGGCTTCTTTGAGCAGCTGTTTTGCCTTTTCCGGGTCGTATGGTATTATAGGCAGGTCAGGATTAATATGTTTCTTATCCTGGAAATAAACCGGGCTTTCAACCGGTACTGCCATTCCATAATGTATTTTTTCAATTATCGAATTTCTATCTATAAGATAAGAAAGTGCCCAGCGTACTTTTTTATCTGAAAAAAGCGGATTGTTCATATTCCATCCAAGGTAATCAAATCTTGGCTCTGTCGGGTCAGCATTCTTCATACCAAATTGCTCAGGGTTTGCCATTGTTTTAACAAAATCAACCGGCTTGTTCAGATACATCACGTCAATTTCTTTATTCTTAGCAGATACAATTGCAGCCGATTCATCCTGAACAACTTTTAAAATTATTTTGTCCGGAAATGATCTGCCAAACAATGCATCCTTATTCCAGTAATTCGGGTTTCTTCTTAATTCGACATATTGCCCGGTTTCCCATCTCTCGAATGTATAAGGTCCCGAGCCAATAAGGTATTTTGGATTTCTTCCCGCATCTTCCGAGTTAAAGAAGTCAGCAAATTTTTTTAGTGATGGATTTTTTTCGGCGGTCTTATAATCTACTGTTTCTTCCCAGCCGTATTTATCGGTCAGTCCTTCCGGGTCTACAGCCTCTTTACACATTATCTGTGCATCACCAAGTGCATCTTTTGCTCTGAAGTACGGCTTGCTCATTGTAAACTTAATTGTGTACTTATCGCCGTTTACGAGCTCAGCTTTCATAAGGGAAGCAAAATAATTTCTTAATGCGGCATCATCGACTAAAGGATTCTTAATAGCTTTAAAAGTAAATATAACATCATCACCGGTAAGCGGCTTCCCGTTTGAAAACTTAATATTTTTCTTTAATTTGAAAATGTAAGAGAGGTGGTCATCCGAAATTTCCGGCAGCGATTCGGCAAGCCACGGTAGTTTATCGTATGTTGTTCTTTCTGCAGCCCAGAGTAATCTTTCGAAAATGTAATATGATAATTCTTGTCCGATAGCATCCTGTACAGTGATAGGGTTTAACTTCTGCGGGTCTGCAAGCTCGCGTTGAATTACCCAATCACCGGTAACAGCTCCGGCAGTATCTACTGCAGGTAGTACGTATTCTTTATTGCTGTTTGTGCTGTCATTTGTAGTTTTTGAGCAGGAGAGAAAAATAATACTCAATAATAAAAGTAATGATGCAACTTTAATATGTTTCATAGTATAAATTTTTTATTCGAAATCATGCTCCAGGTATTCAACCGAGCGTTCGAACTCTACATTACCTGTTTTTTGTTTATATTTTTTACGAAGTGCATCATCCAGCTTTCCTGATAATGTTTTAGCCGCATCGTAACCGTAATGCTTACACAGGTAATTTAATGCAATTACTTCAGATATAACCGTAATGTTTTTTCCCGGAAAAATTGGCAGCCGTATAAATGGAATTTCAACACCCAATACACTAATCAGGCTTTCATCAAGTCCTGTCCTGGTATATTCTTTTTTGGCGCTCCATTCTTCAAGGTTTACAATAAGCTCAACCCTTTTTTGAAACCTTATTGCTCTAATCCCAAAAATACTTCTTACGTCAATAATTCCCAGCCCCCGTATTTCCATAAAGTGTTTAACGAGGTCTGTACCGGAACCCATAAGGATTCCTTCTCCTTTTCTTGAAATCATAACAACATCATCCGAAACCAGGCGATGCCCGCGCTCTATCAAATCTAATGCAATTTCACTTTTTCCGATTCCACTTCTGCCATAGAAAAGCAGTCCTACACCATACACGTCTACGAAAGACCCGTGTAAAGCTATCTGTGGTGAAAACTGGTCATCAAGAAAGTCGCTGATAAAATAAGCAAACTTGGTTGTGGGAAGAGGAGAGATGAACACTGCAGTGTTATTCTTTACTGCTAATTCCATAAATTCTTCCGTTGGCTTATTATCAAACGTAAGGCAAACACATGGAATATCAAAAGAAAAGAACTTCCTTAATACTTTAGACCTTTCTTTTTTGGAAAGATGCTTAAGGTATCTTACTTCTGTGTTTCCAAGTATTTGAACTCTTTCAAAAGTAAAGAGCTTTGTATATCCTGCCAGGGCCAGGCCGGGTCTGTGAATATTCCTGTCTTTGATTATTTTGTCTAATCCTATATCGCCATCTGTAAGCTTCGATAGCTTAAACCTGTTCTTGCATGCCTGATAAAAATATTCTACACTTATACTTTCTTTTATTATTTCCTGAACGTTCTGTAATGATTGAAGTACTTCTTTCATGTGTTATGTAACCTTCCGGCTTTACTTTAAAAATTCATCATATCAGAAAGTCTTGGAGAATGACTCGACTTTAATTTATCTTTTAATTTCTTCAACTGGACAACTGCTTTATCAAAAGCCATTTCCATTGATGCTAAAAAATCTCCTGAAGTGGCTTTTGCAGTCAGAACAGTATGTGTATTAGTATCTATAATAATTTCAGCAATTTTAATACTGTTTGTTGGTTTTTCATAGCTCAATATTACTTCACATTTCATAATGCCATCGAAAAATTTATTGAGCTTATCAACTTCTTTTTCTGCGAATTCTTTGAGACTGTCATGTGCTTTGAAGTGTCTGGACGTGAAGACGAATTTCATGGAACCTCCAACAGTGGTATAGTTTTGAAAAAAGTGTATTATTTAATGCAAATATGCTAAAGTTGAACATCAAAAGCAACTAATTCGGCATAATTGTTTTCATTGAACAAATCTGTATATTTTGCTATATTTTTACAATTATTTATCCAATGGACAATACAAATTTAGGAAATATTTCTCTGCCGGAAAATCCATTTTTTATTCATACATCTGCAAAAATTGGTAATAATACGGGAATTGGTAAATTTACTGTTATTGAAGAAGATGTGGAAATCGGTGACGATTGCACGATTGGTCATAATGTGGTAATCCGCAAAGGAACAAAAATTGGTAATTCAGTAAGAATAGATGATAATACAGTAATTGGAAAAGAACCGCTGCGTTCAAAAAGAAGTATTTTTAAAGCTGATAAAAAATATACACCTGCAGTAATTGGAAATGAATGCCTGATAGGTGCACAGGTTATTATTTACACTGGATGTGAAATTGCAAACAATGTATTAATAGCAGATTCAGCAGCAGTCAGGGAAGATGTAAAAATAGGAGAATATACTATTATCGGCAGGTCATGCACGGTAGAAAATTTTACTACTATTGGGAAAAAATGTAAGTTAGAGACAAATTCCTATATTACAGCTTATTCATTATTAGAAGATTATTGTTTTATTGCACCGGGTGTAATAACAACAAATGATAATTATCTTGGCAGAACTGAAGAGCGTTTCAAACACTTTAAAGGTGTAATTGTAAGAAAAGGCGGAAGAATTGGCGGCGGTGCTGTTATATTACCGGGAATAGAAATTGGTGAAGATGCTGTTATAGCCGCAGGAGCAGTGGTTACAAAGAATGTTCCGGCAAAAGAAATATATATTGGTATGCCGGCTAAAAAGTTCAGGGAAACACCACCGGAGCAGTTATTGGAAAATCAGGGATGGGAGTGAAGGTTGAAAGGTTGAAAGGTTGGTCCCGCTAAAGCGGGATTTCGCTAAAAGCTCAAAAGGTTGAAAGGTTGGTCCCGCTAAAGCGGGATTTCGCTAAAAGCTCAAAAGGTTGGAAGGTTGGTCCCGCTAAAGCGGGATTTCGCTAAAAGCTCAAAAGGTTGAAAGGTTGGTCCCGCTAAAGCGGGATTTCGCTAAAAGCTCAAAAGGTTGGAAGTTGCAGGTTACAGGTTGGAAGTTACAGGTTGAAAGGTTGGAAGGTTGGTCCCGCTAAAGCGGGATTTCGCTAAAAGCTCAAAAGGTTGGAAGGTTGATTCAAATTCTATAATCTGATGAATCTCGAAGCGGAGCGTAGATCCCGTTCACGGGATGATAAATCTGATAAACAATAGTGTAGATTTTTTATAGATTATGTATTATTTTCAAAGTTCTAAATAAAAAGGAGTAAATTAGAGTTTTATGATAACAATATTGATGATAGTAATAATTATTGTAGCAATCATGCTAATGGCAGTAGTATTGATACAATCGTCAAAAGGCGGCGGTTTAGCCGGCACATTTGGCGGTGGTGATGCGTCTATGGTATTTGGTGTAAGAAGGACGACCGATTTTCTTATCAAAATGACAAGTGTACTTGCAACTATATTTCTGCTTTTTTCATTAATTACAAATGTGATAATTAATAAAGGCGGCGGTTCAAATGAAAGTATTATTCAGCAGAGAAGCGGACAGACATTTCCACAGCAGCCGGTTCCTAATCCGCCTCCTCAGCAGATGCCGCAGGAGCAACAGCAGCAGCCTCCGGCAGATCAGCAGCCGCCAAAATAAGTTTTGCATGACAAAACTTAAACAAGTTTTTCTTTCAGGTACGGTTATTTTTTTAATGACTGTACCTGTTTTATTTTCTCAACCTGTTTCTTCTATCGTTAATTACGGTAGTAAATTTACCCCCGTTTATTCTGTGCTGCCTGATAGCCTTACACCACTACGCGATACTTTGATGAAAATTGATACCCTGGGAAAAACCAATAAACTTAAAACAAAAACTTTCCGCATGAAAAAATCACCCTGGCTTGCAGTAGGACTATCTGCTTTAATTCCGGGAGCAGGACAGATGTACAATCAATCTTACTGGAAGGTGCCTATATTGCTTGGACTCTGCGGTTACTTTGGATGGCAGGTTTATGATAATAACAGACAGTATCTTGATTACAGGGACAGATATGCTGCATCTCAAACTGAAGAGAATGAGTTTAATGGTGATTTGAATTTAAAAACACTTCGTGAATTTTACCGGAATCAGCGTGATGATTTTATATGGTATTTTGCAATTGTTTATTTTGTTAACCTGGTTGATGCTTATATAGATGCACACCTGTTCGATTTCGATGTCAGGGAAGAAATATTTACACGGTTTGGAAGAATAGATACAAAGTATAAACTAAACTTGAAAATTAATTTCTGAGTTGCTGTTCCACAGATTACAAATCACAATCCTGCAATAAAAACAATCCGAAAATTTTTTTAAATGGAACTTTTATTTACCGGTAGTTTTATAAACTATTATTTTTTCGTTGATTTATATCACATAGGTTGTTAACTTGTGTTAGTATCAATAACAAAAAAGGAGGAAATAATAAGCAGCATTACACGTCTTTTAAAATTTAATTGATACTAACATGAAAACCACTCAATATCTTTCTATTATTCTGCTTATAACAGCAGTAACATTTTTTTCTTCCTGTAATTCAGATGAAATAATAACAAATGGCAGCGGAAATTCTTCAACTGTAATTGGTACTTTAATAGATTCAAGAGGTGAACCTGTATATCCAATGAAAGTATGGTTAAATTATGAACCTGCATTTGTGAACCAGAACGGTTCGTTCATTTTTGATAGTGTTTCATTTCCATATCACCTGATGTTGAATAAACCGGGAGATTCAGCGTATTTTTATTATTCAGGTATGATTAATAAAAAACCTGTAATTTCCTTACCGGATTTCTATTATATGGATCAAGTTAAAACTGCAACAATTTTTCTTTCAGTGCCAAGACCGCTGAATAATGGCAGAAACCTTGTGAAATTTATATCAAAAGATAATATAAGTATATACAGCAGCTTTTTTCAATCTGATTCCAACGGTGTAATTGAAATCAGTTGGAAAGGAGAGCAGAATAAAATTACCGGTAAGATAATAGTACTCCAGGGACAGGTAAATGAAAATCAATCGATGATATCATATGATAAATTTGGCTCTAAAGATACAGCAGTTAAAGCAGGTGAAACGGTTTTTATCAGGTTAAACTCTGCAGATTTACAATATAACCCGATTGAAAGTAATGTAAGCCTGAACATGCCATCGGGAGTTACCGGCGTAAATATTGAAGCACAAATTGCATTTGACGGTTATAATAAAAATAATAATTTAGTTTTTTATACTTTATGGGGTTCACAGCCTGTGATTCCTGTTCCATTAAATCTGCTTTTGCCGTATAAAATTAATTTAATTGTTTCATTTTCGAATTGGAAGCATTTGCAAAGACATTGTAATATACTTTTAGCTCCGGGCGGCACTGCAAATATTATTGATAAAGATTTTACTCTTTTATATCCCGCGCACGATACATCGGGGGTAGATTATAATACAAAATTTGTAAATAACGGAAGCAGTGGATTATATTTAACTCATGTATCACTGGATTATTATCCGCAGCATTTCTTTTTGCACATTTATTCAGCATCGAATAATTTTTCACTTCCGTATTTTCCTATGTACAATTTGAATTTTACGTCCGGTACCAGGTTCAATTGGTATTCTGTTAATTATGACGGTTATACAAATATTGATGAATTCATCAGTCAAAACAGAATGGATAACAAGCCGTTTTATTCGGCAAATTCTGAGTCCAGAAGATTTACCTTAAAATAGTTTAAAATAATACTTTTATTTGCTGCTGTTGGAAATTAATCCGGCAGCAGCTATATTTAAATATGTCAGATCAAATTACATTAACAATTATAGGGACAGTTGTATTTTATTTCCTTGGTACAATATTAAACAAAAAAACCGGGAACAAACTATACGCATATTTTTTCCTTAGCTTAGCTCTTGTATGCATGATAGCATTTTTTGTTTTGTTGTTCTTTCCCTGATTATATTTATAAACTAATAAATGATAATTGTCTGAATCACAGATTACACAGATTTAAGCTGATTGCACAGATAAAAGTCTCCTGTACTGCCAGTGTCTCTCATGGATGCTTTTTAAAGACTGGATAATTATTAATCGAGGACACTGGCAGAATTAGGAGGATTCATGATTATCCCAATGCTTTAATTTTCTTAAAACAAAGATGATAATAATTCTCCTGTACTGCCAGTGTCTCTCATGGATGTTTTTTAAAGATTGGATAATTATTAATCGAGGACACTGGCAGAATTAGAAGGATTCATGATTATACCAATGCTTTAATTTTCTTAAAACAAAGATGATAATAATTCTAAAACCGCTAATCGAATTTCAAGACACTTTAATTTAATAATCACAATACATTTTCAGTAATATAGCTTTTCAGAAATTGAAGATTAAAAAAAATGGATTAATTAAAGATCCTTCTTATTCTGCCAGTGTCCTCGATTAAAAATAATTCTGTAATTATAGAACATCCATGAGAGACACTGGCAGTACGGGAGAGCATGTGGATTTTCTCCACAAAAAATCAGAGTTGGGTTCAAAACAGTGCTGAATTGGGTTCAAGTTGTGTCGGAGTTGGGGTCAAGTTGGTATCAAGTTGGGTTATCGTTTTTGGAAAACAGGGGTTAACTCATTGCAGTATAAGGAGATAACGCCGTCAAAAATGTAAGATTTTTGATTTAAGATTTGCGATTTTGAGCCGTAATCGCCAATTTTTCATCAAAATAAAACTTCACTATATCATTAACCATTATCGCTATGGGAAAAATCCGGTAGCATATTATTGTCGCAGATGTTGGGGAGTTAAAGTAATACTTGAAGGTATTACCGGTTTATTTCAGGACACACCCCAATTCAAATAGTGAAATAGTAAAATAGTGAGATAGTTGTTTATTGGATATGAAAATATGCTCAAAAAAGCACTCTAAACACTCTATACACACTAAGCACTCCACACACTCTAATCTATTTTACTCAAAAACTTGACAAATGCAAATATCGTATATACATTTGTATAGTGATAAATATTATCACTCAATACCGCTCTTTGATAATATAGAAATGAATTTAAGCATGTCGTAATATTGTTTGAAAATGCTGCTCACGGATTTAGTTAGATTTTGGAAGGATGTAAAAAATATGTATTGAAAAATGCACTAAAGAGTTCAGTGAGTTCTGGGAGTTCTGGGCGTTCAGAAAGATTGGATTGGAGGATAATCAATTCGTCATTCGTTATTGATTAAAGTAATAATATGGTTAAAATTATGCGTTTTTTTAATAAATAATAGAATTTTATATTAAATTAAACTCCTGAACCCATCTTAGTGAAGTTTTAACAATTGATTTATTTTTAAGTTTAAGAATATTATCTTTGCAATTGCGACCAATTTAATTCTTATGCGTCTAATAAGTAAATTCGGATTTATTAAATAACTAAAGGTGATGTGCCGCGGAACTAACCAATTTCTTGAGCTGCTGAAGCCAAACTATAACGATGCCGTTAAATACTGCAGGGCACTTTGTGCCCGCTGGTCTGCTGATGATGCTGAAGATGTATTGCAGCAGGCATTGCTCCAGGCAATGGAAGCATTTGATTCACTGAAGGATGATTCGAAATTCCGTTCATGGTTCTTTAAAATAATTACAAGAGCATTCTATACTGCCATAAGAAAACATTTCTGGAAAAGGTTTGTACCTATTGAAGGACAATCTGAAATGCCGGAAATGCCTGAAATATACAACAGGATAGAACGGAATGAGAACAGGATATTATTGAATAAAGCTCTTTCAAAGCTTTCAGCAAAGGAACGGGCGGCATTATTACTCTATGAAGTTGCAGGGTTTTCGGTTGAAGAGGTTATGAATATCCAGGGAGAAAAAAGCTTATCTACGATTAAATCAAGACTAAGCAGAGCCAGGAAAAAGATGAAATTATTAATTGAAAAAATGAATACAAAAAGTGCCGGTGATATAAATAACCAATCAAATTATTTAGGAGATTTAGAAAATGAAACAATTAAACTGGTTGCAGAAATTGATTCACGGAAATAAGGAAGAAAATAAAATTCCGGAACATTACTGGTCAGCCGTTAAAAACGAAAACTACAGTGATTCTTATCCTAAAGTGGAAGCATGGCTCAGGGAAATTTCTTTAAAAAAATCTTATCAACAGGAAAGGAAATTTTCTACAATGAGAAATTACATCATGGCACATAAAATGAGATTAGTTTACACAGTGATTGCTCTTGCTGTTATCATCGGGGCTTGTACTATGCCTGTTACACAGCATGAAACTGTAGGGCATATGCTTACATGGACTGTACCTCAAAGTGATGATGCTGCACAAAAAATCAACGGCTTAAGCTGGATAGATAAATCAAAACTTACAGTGAATGAAAACACAAATAACGGCATAACAGAAACTTTATATTCATTACTTT
>RPQH01000070.1 GCA_003820375.1 Ignavibacteriota bacterium | reverse complement strand
GTTAAGTTTGTTAAGTTTGTTAAGTTTGTTAAGTTTGTTAAGTTTGTTAAGTTTGTTAAGTTTGTTAAGTTTGTTAAGTTTGTTAAGTTTGTTAAGTTTGTTAGCATTGTTAGATAAAAAAAATCCCGCACTAAGCGGGATCTAATAATCTTTCAATCTTCAATATTTCAACCTTCCAACTTTTCAACCTTCCAACTTTTCAACCTTCCAACCTTCCAACCTTTCAACCTTCCAACCTTTCAACCTTCCAACTTTTCAACCTGCAACCTGCAACCTGTAACCATCAAGCTGCCACTTCTTTTTTAACCGGATAGCTTTCAGGATACAATAAGCATTTTACGTAATGGGTTGTCTGGTTCAATGGTGCAAGTACCGGCGGAATAGTTTCACATTCCCCTTTTATTATCTTCGGGCACCTGGGATGGAAGTAACATCCTGAGGGTACATTTGCCGGTGAGGGTACATCTCCCGTTAATATTATTCTCTTCTTTTTCAGCTTCGGGTCAGGTACCGGAACAGCTGAAAGCAAAGCCTGTGAATACGGGTGTTTGGTTGATGCGTACAGCTCTTTTACATCGGCAGTCTCTACTATTTGCCCGAGATACATAACGCAAACCCTGTCACTGATATGCTCAACAACGGAAAGGTCATGCGAAATAAATAAATAAGTTAATCCAAGCTCCGATTGCAGGTCCTGAAGCAGGTTGATAATCTGTGATTGAATTGATACATCAAGAGCAGATACCGGTTCATCACAAACAATAAACTTCGGCTCAACAGATAGAGCCCTTGCAATACCAATCCTCTGCCTTTGTCCGCCTGAAAACTCATGCGGGTATCTTCTTGCATGAAGTCTTGAAAGTCCGACCAGTTCAAGCAGGTCATAAACTCTTTTTTCAGCTTTTTCACCTTCTGAAATTTTGTGATACTTCAATATTTCAGTAATCATACCTCCGACTGTCATTCTTGGATTGAGTGATGAATAAGGGTCCTGGAAAATAATCTGCATTTGCTTGCGGATTACCTTCAGGTCATTGGCATTCATTTTAGTAACATCTTTACCTTCAAATATAACTGTACCATCCGTTGGTTCAATAAGGCGTAACAGTGCTCTACCAATTGTAGTCTTACCGCAGCCGGATTCCCCTACTAAACCGAGGGTTTCACCTTTGTTTATAGTGAAGGTTACATCATCAACAGCTTTAACGTGACCGATTGTTTTTGAGAACAAGCCGCGTTTTATAGGAAAATATTTCTTTAAATTCTTTACATCGAGAAGTACTTCAGGCATGATTCGTTTCTATTGAATTAATTATAATTATTTCAAATATATGCTTAAGATAAAAAATATTCAATGATTTAATATTTTTAACACATATTGGCAAACTAAGGTTGCAGGTTCTTTTCCAATGATAATACAAGTCCGGCACTCAGCACAGCGGCAGTTTCACTCCTTAACTTCCTGTTTCCAAGGTCAAGAATTTTGAAGCCGCAGTTAAAAGCTGTATTTACTTCTTCATCTGTAAATCCGCCTTCAGGACCGATGAATATGGAAACCTTGCTGAAATTAACAAACTCACTTTTGAGATCTGAAATCTTTTTTCTTCCTGTACTATCGTGTTCATGTGCTAACAAGTTTAGCTTGTCTTTATTAATTGAATTAACAGAACCGGGAAAGGGTACGGGGGATTTAATCTTTGGAAGATAACAACGCTGTGACTGCTTCATTGCCGAAAGAGCTATCGACTGCCATCTCTCAACTCTTGATGTATTTTTGTTAATTACATGCTCAGTTATTAATGGAATTATTTCATACACTCCAAGCTCAACAGCTTTTTCAATTACAAATTCAAACCGTGAGGGATTCTTAAGCAAGCTTTGATACAGAGAAATTTTTATTGTTGGTTCATTTAAAGCAAGAATATGTTCCTTTATTTCACACTCAATAAAATCTTTTCCTGTTCTGCGGATTTCAGATTTAAATAAATTATATTCGCCATCGGTTACAAAAATTTCTTCACCCTCTTTTTTCCTTAAAACCCTGCTGAGATGTTTTGCTTCATCCCCTTTAATTGAAAGAGAGTGTGATGAGATATTTTCTTTTGGTGTGTAATAATATTCCATAATGTTATTTTAAAACTTCACATTCAGGCTAAGTCCAAATCTTCCAACAATGGGTTTTCCCAGCCGGAAATGCCATTCGGTTCTGATAACATAACCAAAGGGCAGTATAAAATTTAAGCCAATTCCTGTTCCTGACCTGAACTTGACATCCTTTAAATTTTGGTCCCTGTTGTAAACAGCACCCACATCATATAAAATTGTAAAATATAAACCATGTTTCAGGTCAAGTTTCTTTATCACCGGGATGTCCCTGAGTATAGGAATCTTATCCGCTTTAATATATCTGGGCTTAAAAATTGGAATACGTATCTCATTATACATTGTTAAGGCATTTTCACCTTCAAAAGCAACACCCTGCCAGCCTCTTACAAATTCTTCACCATATCCAAGGTACTCATAGTTATAAATAGGTACTCCACCGCCAATAGCAAGAGATGTATATATTTTTGTCGCAAATGTAATAAAATATTCACCTGATAAATTTAAAGGAATGAAGCTTAAAGATTCAATCTGGAATCTTCCGTAATTGATGGTTTTATCTATAAGACCAAATCTTTTATAACCGGCTCTGAGATAATATCCTTCAGTTGTATATTCATGTATATTTCTTGAATCAAACTGCACACCGGCTCCGATTGTTACATACCTGTCCTTGCCGTTTGTTGAAACAGTTCTGCCGGGAGCATATTGAGTTACTCTAAGGTAATTATAACCTATATCTGTAAATACAGAAAGTCCATCTTTAATATATTTTCCAACAGTAAGCATGCCGTTGAACCTGTTATTATCAAAGTTGGTTTCCCCTGATTGAATTGTTTCGCTTCCGCTTTTTTTACCGACTGCTTCCAGGCTCCTGTTCCTTATTCTTGAAAATCCAAAATTAACAGAGGAAAAAAGATGCAGGTCTTCACCTATCCACGGAACATTGTAATAAACATTTATTGAAGGATTATAAAACACTCTGAAATATAAACCTGCGGTTTCATTTCTTCCCCTGAAATTTTCCCACCTTGTATTTAACCCAACCCATATTTTTTTCCAATCGCCTTCTTCAATTCCGCCCGTGGGTAAAGGTAAAATATACCAGCGTTCCTGCACATCAACATCCAGGACTATCTGCTTTCCCATTCCGGGTAAAGGAATAATATCAACTTTTGTAAATAACCCGAGATTATAAATGCTGTTCACATCACGTTCATATTTTCTTAATGTAAACTTGCTCCCGGGTTTCAGTTTCATTTCCCTGAGAATTATTTCATCTTTTGTTATTTCATTTCCTGATATAACAACATCTTTCACAACTAAATTAAGTGAATCTATGTAGTAAGGATTTTCGTTTATTTTTTGAGCAACTGAATCACCCGAAAAAGGCGTAGTATAAACAGAATCCTTTTCGGGGATTATCCTTTTTGTAGAATCCTGCTGGGCAAAAAATAAACCGGGAAGTATTATATATAATAATAAATATTTTCTCAAATGATAGCTATAAGTTTAATCTGCGTTTAAGTTCCAATGCCTGTGGATAATTTGGATTTGCTGTTAATGCAAGTGTAACATATTTCTTTGCCTCTTCAATCCTGTTCATTGACATTAAGTAGTTTGCCGAAGATGATAACATTAATGCGTATGACTGCATTAATGTTTCATAATAATAATTTTTTATTCTTGAAGGTGTAAAATTAAAATCGTAAACTTTGTAATCTGATAAAATATTATTTTTCATGGCATCCGGCTTAACAAGACGAAATACAAGCCCTTCCGGAATTCTTAAATAGTTAGCGGCAACAGGTTCCTGTTTATTCTGGTCAATTTCCCACGTGATATAAGCTTTTCTTCCGGGATTATTGATAACAAAGCTTGCAGCCAGATCGGTAAAAGTTTTCATAATGACTTGCTGGTCATAGGGTATTCCATGCTCAAATTTATATAATTCAGGAAGAAACCTGTCAATTTCAGCTTTTGAGTTATTATATATTTCGGGATAATTCCTTTCAAGGAAAGTGAAATACCAGCTTCTCCTGAGAAGTTCTCTGTCAATCACAATAATATCAGATCTTATATTTTTAACAAAGTGGAAATACCAGCTTGCTGAAAGCCAGAAGTCCCACTGAGTTGAAATAACAATCCCGTCAGGCTCTATGTTCCTGAATATGTTCATAGTATATTCTTCAACAAAATAATTCTTGCTTTCATCATTAACGGCATAATTGGAATATAAAGGTGAGAGTGCAATTAAAATCGACACTGCTGCAAATGCAATTTTTTTTGTGTTATCTGTAAGCTGTGCACTGAGAAGTTCAAAAATATAAAATATTCCAAAACCAATCCAAATGGCAATTGTAATATACGAAAGCAGGAAGTATGAATAGATATCATGAATATCATAATTAACCGAATAAAGCATACAGCCGAAAAAGGTTAATAGTGTAAAATAAAATATTTTCACATTAAACCGTGATAACTTGAAAACACCCGGTATTGCAAGAAGCACAATGCCTGTTCCAAACTCCACCCATAATGATGATGTAAACGTTTTAAACTGCTTGGCAACTACTTCATTTGCTGATGACAATAAGAGATAAGACAAAAACACGATAACAATAAATGCTATAAAATGATAATTCGGATTTATATTATTCCTTTTTATATATCCGTAAATACTTAAGCCGAGTAAAGCACTCAGCAGTAAAAGAAAAACCGGTACCGAACCCTGGGCACTGAATATCCATACAGAAAATTGTTTGCCTGTTAAATGCCAGTAGAATCTTTCGAAATTATAAGGATTGCCCCACAAAAATTCAGGGCTCTGGTTTGCTCTTATTGGAAGATATAGATAAACCGAAAATCCGATTACAAAACAAATTGCCATAAATATCAGAAGCCTTGAAATATTTCCCTTTTGATTTCTGTTTGCAAATATGAAAAATATTATGCAAGCCGGTGCAAGCAGAATTGTTGTCATATGATTTGTAAATGACAATCCGAGCAATAATGCAAATAACAGGTAGTACCTGTTGTTTTTCGCAAAGCTAACCTGGCTTTCTCCTTCGCTTATCTTAACGGGAGTTATAACTGCTTTCAGGAAGATAAACATCAACGTGATGATAAAGAAAACATGTATAGGGTAAACTTCAACTGAATTTGCTGCTCCCCAGAATGTTTTTGAAAATGCAAGTACAAGGCATGAAGCTAAAACTATTCCATATTTGATAATTGAAGGCACCTGCTGATTATGCTGAACATTTTGTTTAGGTGCTTTCTTAACCTTTTTATTACCGGGTATGTCTTTCTGCGGATATGAGTAAATAAGGTGAAGCAGAAAAAAGAACATAAATACAGCAAGAGTACAAAACACAGCGCTCATCAAGTTTAGCTTGTATATTTCACTTGCAGAAACCGGCAGCATTGAGAACAAATGCCCTATTATGGTGAACAGCGGGTATCCCGTCGGATGAGCTATTCCTAAAGTTGAAGCTACTGCTGCAAGCTCTCCGCTGTCAATAAAAAACACCGTTGGAGCAAGTGTAAATAAATAAACTATAAACACTATTATTGAAACAGATAATGAAAGGATTACCTTTGTATTTTTTAACATCATTTATTCATTTTGTGAAACGAAAATATAAACTTATTTGAGGAGTATTTACAGTAAAAAAGAAAGGGACAATCCAATTTCGAATTTCCTGCCTGTAGCAGGCAGGCGGATTGCCAATTGCGAATTGATTCATTGGATTCATCAGATTCATCAGATTTATCAGATTTATCAGATTTATCAGATTAGAAACTTTAACACAAAGTTCACAAAGGGGACAAAGGCTACAAAGGATAACTGTGTTGGATTGAGGACAAGGGGTGATTCGTTATAAATAATAATGATTTTTCTTATCTGAAAAATTAAATAAATACTGAAGGAATTTAACATTGAATAATCACTCCTTGATTTCAACTCCTGCAAAGATTTTAATTCAAGGGGTGATTGATCAAGTATTAAAATCCTCCGAATTATTATAATAATCCATTTTTTCGTATTACTCAATCAATCGACGAATCACCCCTTGTCCTCTATTAATTTCACCTTTGTCCTAATCTGATGAAGATGATGAATCTGATAAATCTTTAAATACTATAATCCTTTTATCCATTTTACAGCGGCATCAATTTCTTCTTCAGTTAATTTCCCTTTGAATGAAGGCATATCTTCATCTTCCTCATTATCTGCTTTTACACCATTAGAGATTATATCATGTAATTTGTTATCACTTTTATTCTGAGTTTCCGATCTTGTCAGGTCGGGACCGCCGTCATCTTTACCTTTAGCATCTTTACCGTGGCACTTGGCACATCTTTTTGCAAATATCGGAGCGAAGTCAATATCGCTTGCCTGTTTATTTTCAGCAGTTTTAGTTTCTTCTTTTTTCTTTTCTTCTTCTTTTTTCTTTTTCTCGTCTTCTTTCTTCTTATCTTCCTCTTTTTTCTTATCAGCTTCTTTCTTTGTTATATCTTCCTTTTTGGCTGTATCTTTCGGAAGGTCCTGTTGAACCTGCTGTTGTGTCGGCTGCTGTGTTACAGGCGGCACTTGTTGGGTTTGCTCTGTTGCGTTATCTTTTTTCCCGCATGAGAATAAAAATGCGGCACATAAGATTACAATTAAAATGTTTAGCTTCATAATTTGTTTTTTATTTGTTTAATTTTATTAAGTTTTAAAATAATCGGGGAATTTAGTTACCGTACTTGTTAATATCAATGAACTTTATATCTTTTCAAAATGATTTATTTAAATAGCCCGGAATCCGGAAGATATTATTATACAAATCTTAATACCTTTACTATTTCTTTTCTTAACGCTTTGATTGGAGAAGGGAGTTCCATAAGTTCTTAATATTTATATATTAGTTATAAAATAAAAAATATTTCAACAGCACAGTATCTAAACCTATGGGACATTTTCAGCATCTAAGTAATATAAAATAAAGCTTTATTATCCCTCTTGCCGGCATATGGGATTCCGGAGGGATGTTGGAATTACATTTAGAGTTTTAAAACAGTAAATTAAATAAATTGGAGAGCAGCAAATGAATTTTAAATATTTTTCGTTAATAATCACACTTTTTGCCCTTATGTTTTCATATTCAACGTTATATTCTCAGCAATCAAATATTATTGAAGAAAACACTTTATCAACTGAAAAAGGCAAAACCCTTACAATCAGTACATTTGCAGGTACTATAGATATTACTACCTGGGATAAAAATGAGGTTTCAGTGAAGGTAACAGGTAATAATACTGCTGATGAAATGATGATATTTGATATGAGCAGTACATCAACAGGTGTAAAAATTGACGGGCAAAAGAAATCGGATTTTAAAAAGAAATCTTACAATGTAAACATTAATTATGATATTAAGGTACCGGCTGATTATAATATAGATGCCTTTACAGGCGGTGGTGAGATTTCAGTTTCAAATCTTACCGGCAGTGTAAAGGTAAATACATCAGGCGGAAATATTACTACTAATAATATTACTGGAAATATCAGCGGTTCTACTGCCGGAGGTAATGTAACAATTACAAAGAACACCGGGACACTTGATATTTCTACACAGGGTGGAAACATAAAAGCTGAAGGATTCAACGGGAAAGTAACCGTTTCTACAATGGGAGGAAACCTGGTCTTAACAGGTACGGGCGGAACGGTAAACGGACATACAGGCGGCGGGAATATTACACTTGATTTCTCAGGTAAGAATGAAGGTATTGAGCTTTCTACAATGGCAGGTAATATAAAGCTTAATCTTCCTTCCGATATTGACGCAGATGCAGATATTTCTACTCTCGTTGGAAAGATTGATACTGATTTTGCTTCAGCAGATAACGGGAAGCTTTCATCATTTCTGAAAACCACAATTAATGCAGGTGGAAACAAGCTTAAATGCACAACCTCTGCAGGAAATATTAGTGTGAATAAGAAGTAAAACGACAATTTGTGTTTATAATTTAAAGCTCTGCTCCTTTAGCAGGGCTTTTTGTATTGTATTTACAGGAGTTTGATTATATATTATTTTAAATAAAAATATAAATGGGAAATTTATTTTGTAATAAATTTTTTAGCTTATCTCTTCTTACCGTAATTCTTAACGACACTATAATAAACAATATATATTTTATTCAAACCGGATTCCTGTCTTATTCAAACATTATTACCGACTCGAATTACAGCTAGCAATTTTCAGATATCTTTCTATTTATTGATCAAGAATATAAATAGTTTAAAAAATGAAAAAGACAATCTTAATATCATTTATCACATTAAGTAGTTTTAATATAATTTTTTCCCTGCCGTGGATATGGCAGAATCCTTTTCCTAATTTGAACATTATTTCCGATATCAAATTCATTAATGCAAATACAGGTTATTTAATATGTGAAGAACAAGCTTTCAACGTTTTTAGTGTTTTGTATAAGACAACAGATGCTGGCAATAATTGGTCGCAGATACTTTCAAATCCAGATGATTATTTCACCAAAGTTGAATTTTTTAATGATACGGGTTACTTATCTGGAGGAAGAAATATGCTGAAAACTACAAATGCCGGATTGAATTGGAATATTGTTATGTCTAATTCGAATTATTTTACAGCAGCTGATTTTATAAATTCTAATGAAGGATTTTATCTAGTATATAACACTTACAATACTGATTTATCTTACAAAACGACAAACGGTGGTTTAAATTGGCTTTTTGGGGATACTGTACCTCCCTGTAGACGATTTTTAGGTTTTATTAATAGTAATACTGGATTTAATATTGGTGGAGGTAGTGGACCTATTTATAGAACTACCAATGGTGGTTTAGATTGGAATTTACAATTATCACAAAATATGATCTCTGTTTTTTTTTATGATCAGAATTTCGGTCTTGCAACAGGTCCTCTAGGGGTTTATAAAACTACAGACAGTGGCGCTAATTGGAATATGTTGGCTGATTTTCTAACTTACTCATCATTCATTATAAGCCCCAGTATATATTATCTTGTTGATTATACAAATAACCGAGTATATAAAACAACTAATTCAGGCACAAATTGGAACAGCTACTATTTAGGAAATTTTAACACATCAAGATGCATTTATTTTCCTACACCGAACACAGGCTATATTGGCGGTAATATAGGAAGGTTTTATAAGACTACTGATTCAGGAGGCAGTTGGTTTTCAGATAGAAGAGGTACAATGCAGAATTTAAAGAGTATTAAATTTATAAATACGTTAAGCGGTTATTGTGTAGGAGACACCGGAACAATTCTTCAGACAACTAACGGAGGTACAAACTGGAATATTCAATCATGTCCCACTAATGCGAATCTTAATGAATGCTGCTTTAATGATTTTGATAATGGAATAGTTGTAGGACAAAACGGAACATTATTACGTACATCTAATCATGGGTTGAATTGGAATATAATCTCAACCTCTTACAGCACAAACTTTAACTCCGTTAGTCGCAATAACAACAGCTTTGTGGTCGTCGGCAATAATAGCGTTATATTGAAATCGACAAATTTGGGATTGAATTGGTCTGTAATTAATTCGCCATATTCCAATAACTTAAAAGCGATCAACTTCACAGATAACTCTACCGGTTATATTTCAGCAACCGATAAAATCTTAAAAACAATTAATGGAGGAAATAATTGGGTTATTACATCTTATAATGGTGGTGGTATTGGTTCTTTTAGTTTTACCGATAATAATACAGGATATGTTGACAATGGACAGATATTAAAAACTACAGATGGCAGCAATTCGTGGTTTGTTGCATCATCATTTAATCCATATAGGTTTAAATTCATAAATAGCAGTGTCGGTATTGCTTTTATAGGAGGTGGATATGCCTGGACTATATATAGAACCTCAAATGGCGGTGTGAACTGGCTGATAATAAACCAAATAGTAGGTGGCACTAATATGACTTGTGAATACAATGATATATATTTTTTTAATGATGTAACAGGCTGGATTATTGGAAGCAAAGGTGCTATAGTTAAAACAACAAATGCTGGTGGACTATATGTACCGGTTAATAATCCATCTATACCAATTCCGGAAGATTATTTACTTTCACAAAACTATCCAAATCCTTTCAATCCTGAAACTAAAATAAGTTACTCAATACCCAAATCATGCACTGTAAGTTTAATTGTATATGATTTATTAGGACGGGTAGTTATGAATTTAGTTAACAACGAGTTCTTGAAGCCCGGGAATTATGAAGTTAGTTTTAATGGCAATAATTTAGCTTCGGGAATTTATTTTTATAGGATTGTCACTGATGAATTCACTCAATCCAGGAAAATGATATTAATTAAATAATTTTTTTTAGTGAAAAAATTATCATGAACACATTAATTTTAAAATTTCAATTATTAATTTTTATATTCATAATACTTTCAACTAATTCGTTATCAATTTTCTCTGCTGATACAGCTGCTTATAAATATTTTCCTTTGAAAGTTGGAAATGTGTATGTGTTTACATATAGTAATTACACTCCTATTCCGGGTTATTACACTGATACTACTTTTAGATATAAAATATTAAGAGATACATTAATTTCGGGAAAAAAATATTACTATCTCTCTGGATTTCCTAAATTGTATTTAAGCAACTGGAGTAGAATTGATTCTATTAGTGGAAGTTTAATGAACTATTACCCCTTAAATACTTGTCCATTTTACTACAAAGAAACATTTGTTGATAGTTTAGCTGCACTACAAGGAAATATAATCATGGAGTGCGGTTTTATTGGAAGTTATGAAAGTAATGTATGTACCCTTTTGGACACATTAAAATTATTTAATCTTAATACCTTTAAAAAAGTATTTAATTATTCTTATTCCTTAGGTCAACATCACCTTATAGAAATAACAAAATATGCAAAACATATTGGCCTTTATGATTATTATTCTGCAGGATTGGGAATTGGGGGAATCGGTTATACTAAATTTAATTTAAAAGGATGCGTAATAAACGGAGTTGTATATGGAGATACAAGTATGCCATTAATTGGTATTAAAAATATTAGAAATAACATTCCTGATAATTATTCTCTTTCACAAAATTATCCAAATCCTTTTAATCCTTCGACTAATATCAAATTCGGGCTTCCATTATCATCATTTGTAACCCTGAAAGTATATGATGCCTTAGGCAGAGAGCTAATCACTCTGATAAATGAAAAATTGGCATCCGGTGAATATGATATAGAGTGGAATTCAGAGAATAATCCAAGCGGCATATATTTCTACAGGTTTGAAACTCCGGAGTTTACTCAAACAAAAAAAATGATCTTAATCAAATAAGAGGAATTTTAACTGTATTTTCTATAAATCCCTGTTCTGTCAAACAGGGATTTTTTTATTACCCTAAAAAGGTGACATTTATCATTGTATAATGTCTAATCATTACTTAATTTTGAGTTTTAATTCGAAAAAATGGCGAAATTGTGCTGTATTTACAGCTTTTTAGATAAATAATGTTCAAAGAATTTCCTGATAAAATAAATCTTTCGAAGCTTGAACATGATATTATAAGCTACTGGAAAGACAACCATATATTCGAAAAAAGTATAACGGAAAGAAACGACCATCCACCTTACACTTTTTACGAAGGACCTCCTACGGCTAATGGCAAACCCGGTATTCATCATATTATTTCACGTGCAATTAAAGATGTTGTTTGCCGTTATAAAACTCTCAAAGGTTACCAGGTCCACCGTAAAGCAGGCTGGGATACACAGGGTTTACCTGTTGAGATTGAAGTTGAAAAAGCTCTTGGTATAAAAAGTAAAGATGATATTGAAAAATTTGGGGTAAAAGAATTTAACAAAGCATGCAAAGAATCGGTTTGGAAATATTTAAATGAATTTGAAGAGCTGACCGACCGCATGGGCTATTGGGTAAATTTAGACGATGCTTATATAACATATGAAAATGAATATATTGAATCAGTCTGGTGGTCATTAAAAAAATTCTTCGATGCTGACAAAATTTACAAAGGTTACAAGATACAGCCGTATTGCCCGAGATGCGAGACTCCCCTTTCTACACATGAAGTAGCACAGGGTTACGAAGAAGTAAAAGACCCTTCAGTATATGTTACTTTTAAGATAAAAGATTCTGATAAAGTAAGTGCTCTTGGCATAAAAGATTTTGAATTTTTAGTATGGACAACTACACCATGGACTTTAATTTCAAATGTTGCCCTTGCTGTATCACCCGATATTGATTATGTAAAAATAAAGTTTAAAGAAACAGAAGACAGGTTAGTATTAGCAAAAGCCCGGTTAAGTGTTATTAAAGAAGAGCATGAAATATTAGGTGAATTCAAAGGTAAAGAACTGGAAGGAATAGAATACGAACAGCTATTACCATATGTAAAAGATGTAAAGAAAAAAGCATGGTATGTTGCTCTTGGCGATTTTGTTACAACCGAAGATGGTTCAGGTATCGTTCATATCGCACCGGCGTTTGGTGAAGATGATTACCAGCTCTCAAGAAAATACGACCTGCCTGTTGTACAGCCTGTAGATAAAAGCGGAAAGTTTACAAAAGAAGTTACCGATTTTGCCGGTAGATTTGTGAAAGAAGCTGATGAAGATATAATAAAAAAGCTTCGTTCGGAAAGAAAGCTTTACAAGAAAGAAAAAATTACTCACTCCTACCCTCATTGCTGGAGATGCCACTCACCTTTATTATATTATGCTCGTGAAAGCTGGTATATAAATACCTCCTCTTATAAAGATAGAATGGTTGAGCTTAACAAGCAAATAAACTGGAATCCTCCTGAGATCGGTTCAGGCAGGTTCGGCAACTGGCTTGAGGAAAACAGGGATTGGGCTTTATCACGTGACAGGTATTGGGGCACTCCCCTTCCTATCTGGGCTTGCACATGTGAAGATAACACATGTGAATGTGACCGGAAATATGTTGCAATCGGCTCAATAGCAGAGCTTAAAGAAAAAGCAGTAAATTTCAGAGAAGTATTTCCTGATGATGAATCAATCGATTTACATAAACCCTTTGTTGATGACCTTATAATCAGATGCGAAAAAGGTAAATGTGAAATGAAAAGGGTTGAGGAAGTAATAGATGCCTGGTATGATTCAGGTTCTATGCCGTTTGCACAGTTCCATTATCCTTTTGAAAATAACGAGTATTTCAAAGAGAACTATCCCTCTGATTTCATTGCAGAAGGTGTTGACCAGACCAGGGGATGGTTTTATTCGCTTCATGCAATAGGTACATTTTTGTTTGATGAGAGAGCATATAAGAATATCATAGTTAACGATATGATACTTGATTCAAAAGGTTTAAAAATGTCCAAGCATAAAGGCAATGTAGTTGACCCGTTTGAAACAATGAATAAATTCGGGGCAGATATTGTGAGATGGTTTATGATAAATTCGTCTCCGCCTTGGCGTCCTAAGCTCTGGAATGAAAATGAACTGATTGAAACCAGAAATAAATTTTTCGATACATTAATAAATACATACAGGTTCTTTGCTTTATATTCTAATCTTGCAGGAATTGAAATAAATGACCTTATTGAGAACAGAATTCCGGTTAAAGACAGGCCGGAAATTGACAGATGGATAATTTCTTCGCTGAACAGCTTAAAGAAGAATTATTTCGAATTGATGGATGGATATGACCTGACAAGATCAACAAGGATTATAAGCGATTTCACGATAGATGACCTTTCGAACTGGTATGTAAGAAGAAACCGTAAACGTTTCAGGAACCCGGAAAACGAACAGGATAAGCTTGCAGCTTATCAAACACTATACGAAGTGCTTGTTGAGCTATTAAAGCTTGTTGCACCTGTTTCCCCTTTCCTTTCCGAAGAGTTATACAGGGACCTGACAGGAATGGAATCAGTGCATCTTTCAATCTTTACAGATGCAAATGAAAACGAAATTGATAAAGAGCTTGAAGAAGAAATGCACCTTGCACAAAGGATTGTATATCTGGTCAGGGCAATGAGAGTTAAGTTCAATTTAAAAACAAGACAGCCCTTAAGACAGATATTAATTCCTTTATCAAACGAAACAGAGAGAGCAAAAATCGATAAGATGAAAAAGATAATTCTTGAGGAAGTAAATGTGAAGGAATTAAATTTTGTCGGCGAAGAATCCGGTATCATTGTTAAGAAGGCAAAGCCAAACTTCAAGACCCTGGGACCGAAATACGGAAAAGATATGAAAATTATTGCCGAGATAATTAAAAACCTTGACAGTAAAACAATTTCACACCTTGAGAAGAACGGGATTATGGATATTAATGTAATGAATGCAGAGCTGGTTATATCAAGAGAAGATGTTGAAATAATGACGGAAAATATTGAAGGATGGATAGTTGAAAGCGAAGATGACCTTACAGTTGCACTTGATACAAAGCTTGATGAACAGCTTATTGCAGAGGGTTATGCAAGAGAGTTCATTAACAGGGTGCAGAATATCAGGAAAGACATGTCTCTTGGAGTAAATGACAAAATAAAAATAAAATATACCTGTGATGAAGATTTAGCAAATGCGTTAATTGAGCAGAAAAATTATATCAAAACAGAGACCATGTCTGTTGAGATAACTGCAGAAACAAACGGTAAACCGGGAAATTATGAAGAATCAAATATTAACGGGAAAACCTGTAAAATATTAATTGAAAAACTCTAATTAAAAAATCTTAAAGAACTACACACATTATGGCTGCAATAAAAACATTACGGACAAAACGGAACAAAAAAGCTGCCAGTAACTCTGTGGCAAAGAAAAAGGCAATAAAGTTAAAAAAGCCGGCTGTAAAGAAAATTTCTGCTATTACCAAAGCTATTAAAAAAGCTGCAAAGCCGGTTATTGAAAAAAGGGTGAAGATAAATAAGATAGCCAGAACTTATTTAAACGCCAAAGAACTTGCCTATTTCAAAGAGCTGATAGTTGAGCAGAAGACAGAGATACTTGAAAATGCCAGAAGATTAAGAGAATCACTTGTAGATGAAAATACCGGTGAGTACGTTGGTGAGAACACCACCTTCTCAATGCATATGGCAGAGCATGGAACAGATGAAATGGAAAGAGAAAAAACTTTCATGTTCATTCAGAGAGATGAAAAGCATTTGTTCTATTTGGAAAACGCTCTTGAAAGAATTGAAAAGAAAACATACGGACTTTGCGTATCATGCGGAAAACCAATTGACAAAGGAAGATTGGAAGCAGTGCCTATTACACAGCATTGTATTAAATGTAAAACAAGCTTATCAAACGGTAATTGAGAGTTCTTTATATTTCATTCTTTGTAGTATTGGCAGACCAGGTAACAAAGTTTTTTGTCAAAGGGCTTAAAGTTGTTCCGCTTGGCATAAACATAGAAGGTATGTCCTATGGTTCTTCAAAAGAGCTTATTGGGAAATTTTTGAAGATAACTTTTATCGAGAACCCCGGAATGGCTTTTGGACTTTCGGTTTTACCCAAAGTAATCCTGGTCTTTATAACTATTGCCGCGTCATTTATTATCCTTTACTTTATATTTAAAAACAGGAAAGAAGGATTACTTTTCCGCCTCTCACTTGCCTTAATATTTGCAGGTGCTGTTGGTAATTTGATTGATAGAATTTTTTACGGGTTGATTTACAATTATGCACCGTTATTTTACGGGAAAGTTGTTGATTTTATACAAGTTGAGTGCTGGGATTTTACTATTTTCGGAAGAACATACACAACCTGGCCTATACTGAATATTGCAGACCTGTCGGTAAGTTTCGGTTTCCTGATTATACTTTTCTTTCATAAAAGAGTATTCAAAAAACATGAAGATATACCCGCTGAAGAAATAACCGAAGTAACCGGTCAGCAAACAAGTTGAATTTTTTTAGACAATTTGTGTTATATGTTATAAGTTAAAATAAACAGGTTAAATTAATAATTGAGAATACTTTATATTTCGCTCTTTGTTGTAGTAATTGACCAGATTACGAAGTTCCTTGTAAAAGGTTTAAAAATTGAATCTATTGGACTAAATATAGAAGGAATGCCCTATGGTATGTCTAAACCTGTCCTGGGCGATTTTTTTAAGATAACATTCATAGAAAACCCCGGAATGGCGTTCGGTATTGATATCGGACCTAAAATGTTTCTGACTATTTTTACCATCCTGGCTTCCTTTGTTATTTTATATTACATTTATAAACACAGAAATGACGGCCTTCTTATCAGGCTATCGCTTGCACTGATTCTTGCAGGCGCAATCGGCAACCTTATCGACAGGACTTTCTACGGAATTATTTATAAATATGCTCCTATATTCCAGGGAAGGGTTGTTGATTTTGTCCAGGTGGATTTCTGGGACTTTACAATTTTGGGGCGGACTTATACAACATGGCCTATATTTAATATTGCAGATGTTTCTGTTACAGCAGGTTTCCTGATTATACTTTTCTTTCATAAAAGTATATTTAAGAATCCTGAAGACGAACATAAACTCGCAGTTGCAGAAGGAACGGATGCAGCTGTTCTGCCGGCTAATGATATGATTCAGCCGGAAAATAACTCACAAGTACATAACAATAATTTACCTGCAGGATTTGAAAATCCAAAACAAGATACTGATAACAATACCCCCGGGACAGAGGAAGATAAGAATAGATAAGTATCTCGCTAATCATGTAGAAAATTCCTCCCGAACGAAAATTCAGAAAGCTATTGATGAAGGATGGGTCCTTGTCAATTCTAAATTGATAAAATCGAATTATATGGTTATGCCAAATGATGAGATTGATATTAATTTGCCCAATGTTCCCGATAAACCAGATATAGTAGCTGAAGACATTTCAATCCCAATTCTGTTTGAAGATGATTATTTAATAATAGTAGAAAAACCTGCGGGCATGGTTACTCACCCTGCTTATAAGAACCATACAGCTACATTAGTAAACGCATTATTATTTCACATAGCAAAAACAGCATCAAACCTATCTGCAATAAATGGTATAGAGCGTGCAGGCATTGTTCACCGGCTTGATAAAAACACGTCGGGAATCCTTGTTGTAGCAAAAGATGAAGATACACACCGCAAGCTCTCAAAATTATTTTCAGTCCATAATATTGAACGTGAGTATGCCGCAGTATGCTGGGGACATTTTAATAAGAAAAAAGGTACAATAGAAAAACCCCTCGGCAGAAGCCAGAAGGACAGGAAGAAAGTTATTGTCAGGGAAGACGGCAAGCTTGCAATCACAAATTATGAAGTGGTAAAAGAATATGAGTTCTTATCGCTTGTAAAGCTTAATCTCAAAACGGGACGTACACACCAGATAAGAGTACATATGCATTCTATCGGTCACCCTGTGTTTGGCGACCCAGATTATGAAGGCAGAAAGCCGCACGGCGTGCCACTTACAAATAAGAATAAAGAAAAAATCAAACAACTGCTTGAGCTTTTGCCAAGACAGGCACTTCATGCAAGAGTGCTTGGCTTCACCCACCCAATAACCGGAGAAAAATTACATTTCGAAAGTGATTTACCGGAAGATATAAAGAGAGTGATAGAGTGCGTAGAGTCGGGAGTTTGAGAGTTCGGGAGTTTGAGAGTTTGAGAGTTTGAGAGTTTGAGAGTTTGAGAGTTTGAGAGTTTGAGAGTTTGAGAGTATAAAGAAGATTTAAAATTGGTGATAGACAAGAGGTTACTGATATAGACAGGGATGAATTACGATGATATATATTATTTTGTAAACAACTCCAGACTTTGATATCCGGATTACCCCTTGTTAACTTTCCAACTTGCAGGATTCATAATTGCCCGAGGGACAAATGTTCCCTCCAATTGTAAATCATCCATACCTGATAGTTAGCAAGGGGTAATTCGTTACTTGAAGTCTGGAGTTATTAATGTAGAAAATCCGTAATTACAAATAGTCCTTACCCATATCAGTAACCCCTTGTCTATGTACAATTGTAATTCCTGCAAGAGTTCCGTACTGACAGTACAAACGTGATCCCTTGCCTGTCATCGGCTCAAGACTCCTGACTCTAAACTCTATATCCTGAAATTGAAATTAAGAAAGAATAATGCGGAAGAATGAGAATATAATTTATTAAAATTAAATCTTATTTCACCGCCGAGACCGAATATTTTTCCCAGAAAGTAATCCGTTTTAAAGGAAATAAAGGGATAAACTGTAGATTTATTAAAATAATCCGGAAGGGCTACAAGCACGCCAACTCCTGCTCCTATTGCAATCCTGAGTTTATCTTTATACCTGTAACCACCGTTATATATACTTGCTGTAAACATCGAATAACCGGTACTTCCTCCCGGGCTCATATTGTTATATCCTTCATATCCTATTCTAAAATCTACAACATTTCTAAAGTTAATTGTAACACCTGTGTTGTAACCAACATATGCAGAAGGATCCAGTCCAATTCCGAAATTAAGCAGCAATTCCAAATCCTTTTGTTTCCCGGTTGAATCTGAGGTGATTGTTTTTTTAGAAAAATAAGCATTGTTATCTTTAAGCTTTAACTGCTGTGAAAAGGAAGGCTGTAATACAGCAATTGAAAAAATTAATATTGCTATTAATTTGAGTTTCAGCATATAGAGTATTTTTAATTTATAATTAGACACAGCAAATAACAGTATGTCTTTAATTTAACATAATTCAATTATGGGGAATTAAAAATGAAGAAATAAGAACAAGTATAAAAAAAGGGGGGTAAATTAAACCTTCAGAACACCACCGAGCTCTCGGTGAAAACAGATTACACAGATGAAACAGATTTTCACAGATTATTTAACCTTTTAAACTTTATAAACTTTATAAACCTTATTAACCTTACAAACCTTACAAACTTTACAAACTTCTAGTTATTTACCGGATTCGGATTTAATATTATTATTCCGTAATAATATGTTTCTCTTGTGTGCTTATTGAAGTTCAGGCACCACTTGGCAAGCTCTTTCGGGGTTAAGGATTTCTTAACTCTTTTTTCCTGCGGGTCAATTACTTTTAAATGCCTGTGTTCATAATCAACTACGCTTATCCAGTGGTCTTCATGATCGGTAAGTATTATCAGTTGGTTACCTTTTTTCAGATTATAGATAACTCTCTGCTTAAAAGCCGCATCAGTCCTGTTATAAATTTCTTTATAATCAAAACCAAGACAGCGTAATGCTCTCACTAATTTTTTCTCATCAGTACCGTTTACTTTATGCGAACCTGCAAGCTGCCTTATCTTTCTTTCAGAATGATTAAAGCCCATAGCAAGCAAGCAATTCCGTATTGATGCCGGTCCGCATGTGAATTTTGTTTCCTGGCGATAGAATGTCATTTGGCTCTTTTAATAGAATTGTATAATACAAAATGAGAAAAAATTAAGTAATAAAACATATATCTTTTTCTTCCTTGATAATATTTAAAAACCGCGAAAATACGTAAATATCGAAAAATACGGAGGTTATTGCGGATATTCTTCAATTTATTCAACTTAAAGAAATTGTTTTTAGTTGCTTATGTCCATTTATTGCACTGTTTTAACAAATACTTAGCTATAATTTTGCAGAATAATGTAATTTACAATTATTTACATTTAATTCATTAGTATTTATAAATAAAATGTTTGATTTGTATTACAGTAACTTACATTCTGCAACTATTTGATAAAATGGAACTAAAAATTATAGTATGCTATTGGAATTAATAAAATATGCTGATAATAATTTGATAAAAATGTTTTCCCGGATATGTTTAATTCTGCTTTTTATTTTTACAACAGGGCTATATGCACAGCAAAGCGGAACACTTTACGGTACAATTTCTTCTTTTGATGGAACAAATGTAACACTACCGATTGAAGGAGCTGTTATTACCATTACATCAGGAAGTAAATTTGAGTACAGCTCCGAATCAGAAGAAAACGGGAGTTATGTAATTAATAATATTGCCCCGGGTACCTATAAGATAAGAGTTGAAATGGGCGGTTATAAGCCGGCAGAAAAATCCGGTGTTGCAATAGCAGCTAATGACAGTTTAAAACTTAATTTTTACTTAAGCGGAGACAGCTATACAACAGATGAAATAGATATTATTTCCGAAAGATTCAAGCAGGCACAAAATGATATGCGTACAAGCTTAATGAATCTTTCACCAAGAACTTCTAAGACACTTCCCGGTGCAGGAGAAGATGTTCTGCGTTCACTGCAGTCATTACCGGGTGTTACAGCACCGAATGATTACTCATCACAGCTTGTTGTACGGGGCAGCGGACCTGACCAGAACCTGATAATTATGGATGATGTGGAAATATTTAATCCATACAGGTTATACGGTGCTTTCAGTATGTTTAATCCCGAAACACTTTCCGAGATAAATTTGATTACAGGCGGCTTCCCTTCAAGATATGGTGACCGTTTATCTGCCGTACTTGATGTAACAAATAAGGAAGGAAACAGAAGCAGAAATATTACAGGCTGAATGAATGTAAATATTGCAAATGCAAATTTAGTGTTTGGCGGCAAGCTGCCATTCATAAATTTACCCGGTTCATGGCTGGTGTCATCGAGAAGAACATATTATGATCTGATACTCGGACCGTTCGCTAAGAATGCAGGATTAATAGATGAAAGCGCTTCATTCCCTTCTTTCGAAGATGTACAGGCTAAAATCACTTTCGGTCCTTTTAAAGCAAGCAAGTTCATTGTAAATGCAATATTTTCTAAAGACGGCGTAGATATCATTCCCGGAAGCTCCAATAAGAACCAGGATAGTATTTCAGTAAGAGACATAACTAAAAATGATGTAATAGGTTTAGCATGGCACTATGCTCCTTCAAATAAATTTTTATCGAAGACAACACTTTCCTGGTACAGGAATAATGGAGATGCAAACTTTGGCGGTGAGCTTCTTGACCCGGTAGTAAACCGTGAAATATATGACCCGGAAATACGTGACAGTCTGAAAGCTCTCGGGCTGTTTCTTGGAATAGGTTTTTCTTCCAAATATACATTCAGGAAATATTCATTATCGAATAACACAATATTTTTTACTAAAAACCATAAGGCGGAAATTGGCGGAGGCATCGATGTCATAAAAACCGATCTGCAGTTTAAGATTCAGATTGATGAGCGGTTGAAAGCATTTCTGCAGAATAATCCGAACTTTACGGCTTTAAACGAAAGCTTCATTGAAGGAAAAAATTATTACCGCGGGCATATATACGCGCAGGACAGGATTAAGCTTTCCAAACAGCTTTATATACAACCGGGAATCAGGTTTGATTATTATGATATTCTCAGGAAGGCATATTTATCACCACGGATAAATTTATCTTATGCATTTGATAAATTAACAACATTAAGAGCAGGTGCAGGTATTTATTACCAGTCACCCGGATATGAAAAGCTGGTCGACGGTCAGGTATTTTATGACCTGACACCCGAAAAAACTCACCGGCTTGATGCTGAAAGAGCAACGCAGTTTATATTTGGATTTGAAAGATGGCTGACAAGTGAATGGCTGGCTAAGTTTGAAACTTATTATAAAAAATTCGATGACCTTGTTGTGCAGGAGAAGCTTACAGGTTACAGATATCAATATTATATTAATGACCCGAATAACCAGGACCCTAATTATATTTCAAATCCTACAAGCTGGACAAGAAGTGCAGTAAAGCTGCCATATGATTCATTAACAAGTACACCTGTAAACGGAGCCAAAGGTGCCGCATACGGCTTTGAGTTTTATATTGAGAAAAAAAGCTTAAGTCCGGAAAGTAAATTATCAGGATGGATTAGTTACAGCTTATCATGGGCACAAAGAGACAGGGATGGCTTATTATCACCTTTCAGGTATGACCAAAGGCATTCATTGAACATTGTTGCTAATTACAGAATACTTAAATGGCTGGAATTAGGTGCAAGATTCAATTATTCATCAAACTTCCCTTATACAAAACCATTGGGAATAAAGCCAAGAGTTGTTAATGACTCACTAGCGGTATTGCCAATAATAAATAAAGTGCAGTTTGATTTTAATTTCGGCGGAGAAAGCAACAAGCTTGCGGATAAAAAACCTGATTATCACCGGCTTGATTTGCGGGTAACTGCTTACACAAATTTCTGGAACCTTGACTGGTCTTTCTATATTGATGTTGTAAACGTTTATAATCATAAGAATGTTATAGGGTATGATTATTATATAGATGAAAACATGAAATTGGCAATTAAATCGATTGGTCAGTTTCCAATTTTACCTACAATAGGTTTAAGTGCAAGATTCTAGAAGGAGAACGGCTATGGCTGTAATAATCCAAAGTAAATTGAATATGATAAAATCAAATAGTATTATTAATACAACCTTAAAAGAACACATTATGCCGGGAAAAGCAAAAATTGCTTCTGTGCTGCCCTTGAAATATTTAATATTAATTATCTCTCTCGTTACATTTTGTATTGAACCTGTATTTGCCCAATTCGGACAGAATAAAGTTCAGTATAAAACTTTTGAATGGTCTTTTATACAGTCAAAACATTTTGATATTTATTTTAGCCAGGGCGGAGAGCAAATAGCACAGTTCACTGCTGTTGCTGCCGAAAGCTCTCTTGTTAGTCTCACTGATAATATTGGATACCTAATCCAAAACAGGATACCGATAATTGTTTACAATTCTCACAATGAATTCCAGCAGAACAATGTAGTGGATGAATACTTGCCTGAAGGTGCTGGCGGTGTTACGGAATTATTTAAGAACAGGATAACCGTTCCGTTCGAAGGCGATTATGCTCAGTTCAGGCATGTAATACATCATGAATTACTGCATGCATTTATGAATGATATGTACTACGGCGGCTCTATTCAGAATATTATCACTCAAAATATTAAGCTTCAGTTCCCCGGCTGGTTTAGCGAGGGTATGGCTGAGTATCAGTCATTGAACGGCAATGACAAAGCAAATGATATGTTCATGCGTGATGCTGTAGTATATGATTATCTTCCACCGCTTGAATATATTGACGGTTATCTTTCATACCGTGCAGGACAGAGCTTTTTCTCATGGCTTGCCGATACATACGGCAAAGAAAAAATTGGCAATATGATGCAGCAGATTAAAGCTATTGGTGATGTGGATGAAGGTTTTAAAGATGTATATAAGCTTACTCTTGAAGAGCTCTCTGAAAAATGGCATAAAGCTTTGAAGCAGGATTACTGGCCTGATATATCAATCAGGCAGGAATTAACTGATTTCGCACGTAAAATAACAGACCATAAAAAAGGAGATGGATTTTACAACACTGCTCCTGCTATATCGCCTAACGGTGAAAAGATTGCATATATCTCCAACAGGGATGATTATTTTGATGTCTTTATTGCCGATGTACGTTCAGGCAGAATTATTAAAAAATTAATCAAAGGAAACAGGACAGCAAACTTTGAAGAGCTTCATTTGCTTACACCAGGTTTAAGCTGGTCACCTGATGGAAGAAAAATTGCAATATCGGTAAAAAGCGGAAGCAAAGATGCAATATATATAGTTGATGTAAACTCAGAAGATGAAAAAGAACTTCCGATAAGGTTTGATGGTATTTTTTCAGTGAGCTGGAATCCTACCAATCAATCACTTGCATTTGTTGGTGATAATGCACATCAATCCGATATATGGGTTTATAATATCACAACAAAAGAGCTTCAGCAAATAACGGATGATAAGTTTTCGGATGCTGACCCATCATGGTCAAGGGATGGAAGAAAAATATATTTTTCATCCGACAGAGGAAATTACACCGATATTAAATCTATTCCTGCCGAATTCGATATGAGCAAATATGATTATTCCGAAAAAGACCTTTATGTATATGATTTAAATGCAGGAACACTTGAAAAATTTACAGGCGATAAAAATGCAAATGAATCAAACGTTGTATCTTCACCTGATGGGAAAAAGGTTCTGTACATTTCGGATAAAAACGGAATTAGCAATATATATTTACGAGATATTGAAACCAATCAGGAAAAACCCATAACTAATTCAATTGACCCGATAAACCTGCTTTCATTATCTGCAGACGGGAAAAAAGTTGCATTCACCTCACTGAACCAGGGCGGATACGATATATTTTATATGGAAAATCCTTTTGATGTTGACCTGAATCTTACCGACCTTCCCAAAACTATTTTTGTCCAGGAGATGAATAAAGAGAGAACGGTGAAGGATTCATTACTGTCATTAATAAATAAGGATACACTTTATACAACCGACTCAGCCGGGACAACCGGCAGTAATATTAATAATGCAGCAGATTCAAATGATATTGCATCCGATACTATAAGAACTGCTGATGATTCTCTGAATACTGCAAAAGATACTTCCATGTACGGAAAGGATATAACTCTTGACTTAAATCCTTCTTACGAAGATACAACTTTGCCATTTTCAAAGAGGAAACTGAAATTAAAAGAAAAAACCAAGTTCCAGCTGACAGATAATTTAAATGAAGACAGTACATTAAAAGTAAAAAAATATAAGATAAAATTTTCACCTGATATAATTTACAGCAATGTAAATTACAGCAGTTTCTATGGTGTGCAGGGTGTGGCACAGATGGCTTTCAGCGATATACTCGGCAATCACAGGATATTTGTTGTAACAAGCTTAGTGCTTGACCTGAAGAATAGTGATTATGCTTTTGGATATTATTACCTGCCTAAGAGAATTGATTACGGCTTTGAGGCATATCACTCGGCAAGGTTCTTATTAATCGGGCAGAATAGTTCAGAGCTGTTCAGATACAGAACTTACGGATTAAACCTTGCCGCATCGTTCCCGATCGATAAATTCAACCGCCTGGAAGGAGCATTGTCATATAATCACATAACAAAAGAAAACCTTGATAACCAGAACCAGCCTGCTGAAAATCTTCAGTTTGCTGTTCCGATGTTAAGTTATGTTCATGATAATACTTTGTGGGGTTATACGGCTCCAATAAGAGGTACACGCTACATTCTCACGGCACTTGGAACACCAAAGCTCGGAAGCAACGGAGTAAGCTTCTTTACAGCTTATGGTGATTACAGAACATATTTTAAATTCCTTGAAGATTATGATTTCGTGCTCAGGTTAAACGGAGGTGTAAGCGTTGGCAAGAATCCTCAACGTTTCTATATCGGCGGTACCGAGAATTGGATTAACTATGACGTTGCTACAGAAACACTGCCTATCGAGGACATACAGGATTATGCATTTTCTACACCTATATTACCGCTAAGAGGTTATGATTATAATGCACGTTCGGGCTCTAAGTTTGCTTTAATGAATGCCGAGCTGAGATTTCCGCTGTTCAAGTATCTTGTGTTCGGACTATTGCCGCTGGCATTCCAGAATGTTCAGGGTGTAGCATTTATTGATGCAGGAACTGTCTGGTCAAAGAATAAAGACCTGCAGTTGTTTACAACAGAAGATGGCAGAATAAAAACCAAAGACCTGTTACTGGGTATGGGTATCGGAGCGAGGATTTTCCTGCTGTACTTCCCTATCAAGTTTGATGTAGCATGGTCATATGACCTGCAGAAATTCTCTAAGCCAAAGTATTATATATCTATTGGTGCAGATTTTTAGAGTTCTGAGAGTTCTGAGAGTTCTGAGAGTTTGGAGAGTTTGGACAGTTTGGACAGTGTCAGGTGTTAGTTTGAATGTAAGGATGAATTTAGATTTAACGATTATTATGATAGGCAAAAATAGAACTTAAATTTCTTAAGATTCACCTGACACCTGCCGGAGGCAGGCAAGCGTTAGTCATTGCAAGCAAGAGGCTGTCTCAAAAGGATAGCCTCTTTTTTTTATTATTTTTTATTAAAACAATGAAAAATAAAGAACATAATAAATAAAAAGAAGGTTATTAAGTTATAAAACAT
>RPQH01000069.1 GCA_003820375.1 Ignavibacteriota bacterium | reverse complement strand
TGTTAAAATAAAAATGTTTTATAACTTAATAACCTTCTTTTTATTTATTATGTTCTTTATTTTTCATTGTTTTAATAAAAAATAATAAAAAAAAGAGGCTATCCTTTTGAGACAGCCTCTTATAAATTTCATCTTAATTATAAACGAAATTATATTTTTCTTTCCCGGTTTTCTGACCGTTTTGCTTTATACTCTCCATAGCCATTGATAGCTGTCTGAAGCCATTGTTCTCTCCAAGCTCCAGTATTTTCTTTTCATATAAATATTTCTTCTCGGCATATTGAGTTGCTTCAGAATAACGGCCGCTGGTCTGGCATGTCTTGCTGAACAAGTAATATATTTCATGTAAATGTGTAATCGAGTTTCTTTCTTCAGCAGGTCTTATTGCCTTATTCAGGTAAGTCAAAACAGAATCAGCATCCTGGAATGCATAATACAGCCAGGCAAGATTTATATAATTATTCGTTTCATTTACCTTGTCACCAATTGATATCGATGTTTCAAGGCTTTCTATAAAATATTTCCTTGCATTAACAAAATCTTTCAGGTTCATGTATATCTGGCCTAATTGATTCATTATTTCAGCAAAGGTACTTTTATCGCCTGTTTGTTTAACATAATGCATAGCCCTTAATCCGTATTTTAATGCTTCGGGGTAGCATTTCATATTTGAATATGCTTTGCTCAGGTCTTTGAATACCCTGGATTCTGCCTGAACGTTGCCAAGCTTTCTCATCAGTATCAAAGATTCCGTAAGGTATGTTATTGAATTCGCATAATCAAAAATGTATAAATAGTTTAAACCGATATTAGCCAGTGTAAAGCTTTGGTCCGGAATATTATTGGCGTCAATCTCTGATTTTAAAGCATCGGTTAAATACAGCAGTGAAGTTTTAAAATCGCCAAGCTTCTGATAAGCTAAACCTATATTATTAAGTAACGGATAGGGGAGCTTTACCTTAAGCTCATCATAAATATCCATACTTTCATAATAACAAGCCAATGCTTTATCGATATCTCCGGATTCTGCATATGATAAGCCTTTGTTAGTAGTAACAACAGCTTTAAAGCGTTTATCATCTAATTTGTCCAGTAATTCAATGCATGCATCGAAATCACTTATTGCTTTATTATAATTGCTGAGATCGTAGTGGATGTTAGCAATAGAATTTAATGATCTGGATTGTCCTTTTAAATCACCAAGTTCACAATAAACATCTTTTGCTTTATAGCAATTTTGGAAAGCTCTTTCGTAATCTGAAGTTTGCCTGCAAATTATTCCATAGAGCAAGTATGCTTTTGCAAGCCCTGCCTTGAAACCGATCTCGTTAGCTAAATTGATCGCATCGCAGCAAACTTCCTGAGCTTTTGAGGGATTGGTCTTCCTGCTATCCTCAGCAACTGATAGAAATTGATTTACTTTTTCAATTTCTGCAAGTTTGTTTTGTATTTCCATGGTTTATTTATTGTTTAATAAATTTTTAATTCCAGTTCATTAAATTATTTAATGAGCAGCATTTTCTTGACATCCCTGAAATCGCCGGCTGTCAATTCATAGAAATATGTACCTGAGGATAGGTTATTGCCGTTAAATGTTATTTTGTATGTGCCTTTATTTAAATCTTCATCTACTAATTTCTGAACAAGCCGTCCTAATATATCATATATATTAATTTTAACCCTGACATTTTGGTTAATAGTAAAGTCTATATTGGTTGTAGGATTAAAAGGATTCGGATAATTTTGCGAAAGCTCAAAACTTAAGGGCTTTGTTAGTGAAACTTCATTTTCTTCGCCCCAGTCAAGCGTCATCGTAGTAGCATAAGAAGGTGCGTTTAATGTGTTAACAACCAATTCACTTGTTCCTGTAATAAATGCATCATTATCATCACTTATTGCGATATCCTTAGCTACGTCATCACTGTTGCCTGTAAGGCTGTAACGTGATATCTGAAGAACCGAACCATATTTACTGTATTTAATAGTTGCAAAGTCATGATTGTTATTCCAACCCATACTTTCACCGGTTACAATTATTCTTCCATCGCTCGTTAAACCAATAGCATTTGCCCTGTCATCACCATCAACCGGTCCGTCATATGTTTTTTGCCAGAATTTGTATCCCTGCGGAGTATAGCTTGCGGTTACATAATTCTTACTATTATATACAGTTGAAATATACCCGGTGATAATAATAAGATTATCTATTTCGTCTACAACAATTCCATAAGCCTTATCTTCATTGTCTGCGCTGCCATCAATAGTTCTTACCCATGCAAATGAGCCATCACTATTATACTTTAACAAGGCACAATCAGAACCGTAATAATATGAAGTAGTGTATCCTGTAACGTAAACGTTCTTACCTGCATCAATTGCAAGAGCATTTGCCCGGTCATCGCCATGTCCGGACCCATCATGAGTGTTTGACCATATTAAATTCCCTTCTCCATCATATTTAATAGTGATAATGTCATTGGAATTAGCAGCCGTGTTTGTATAACCTGTTATAAAAAGGTTATCTGTTTCATCTACAACAATTCCATAAGCTTTTGAGTCAAGGTTTTCAGGTCCGCCGTATGTCTGGGTCCACATAAGAGAATCGGTTGGGCTGTATTTTTGTACCAGAATATTTGAAAAACCATCTGCTGCAGTAGAGTACCCTGTTACATAAATATAACCTGATTGAGAAATTGCAATATTCAATCCAATATCTTCTTTTGGATCTGTAGTTTCTCCATAAATAGCAGCATCCTTCACTAAAACACCATCACTTGTATATTTAAGCACAGCGACCTGGTAGGATTCTCCTGCCTTACTCACTGTACCAACTATATAAGCACTTCCGTCAGTACCAACAACGATGCCGTATGCTTTATCATCTCCATAACCATCACCGCTGTAAGTCCTTACCCATAGAGTATCGCCATTTTCGTTATATTTTATAACAAGTATATCATTCCCGGTTTCGGGATTTGTGGTATAACCCGCAACATAACAATTTCCTGAAGAACCTTCTACCGCAACTGCCAAACCTTTAGCGCTGCTTAGAGGGTTATCTCCTGCTGAAACACCTCCATATTGGGCTACCCATTGTGCGTTCAGTGACTGTGTAATGAACAGAAACAATACACCAATCAAATATAGTAGTTTCATTTTTATAATTATTAAATTAGTTAAAAAGGAAAACTTATATTTTTAAATTAACTGAATCAGGAATATTCCGAAGTGCCGGGAATGAGAATTTCAGTTATCTATTTCTTAAACTAAGCCAACTAACACATTCACCTTTAGAAATAAAGATGCTGCGATCATATATAACTATGAATATTAGCTCCGTTCCGCAAACAAATAACTAAGTGTTATTGTAGTTATTGGTGATGGCCTTTATGTTACCTTTACACTATTACAAACATAGTGTTTATACTGTACTTACGGTATACCGTATAACGATTATATTGGGAGTGTATAACCATTTTAATTACTTTTTATTAACTTCTTATAGTTATAATAGTTAGCGATATATTCTAGTATAAATAAAATGTATAGTACACAAAATATGGTAACGTGAATACGGTATTTTTCTAATTTGGCAATTTTCATTAGCTTATTCAGTTAGAAACGTTTTTTTGAAAAAGAGTCCAAACATATGAATGAAATAGTTCTGATTTTGTTTAATACAATTAAATTGGATAGATTTATTAAGAAGCTTTTGTAAAATAGGTATTAATACTCATGTATGATAAAGAGGATTTTAATTGAATTACACAAAATTTTAAAAAGAATTCTCTAAATTTTGCCAAAATCTTTACATATTTTACATTAAATATGTTGACTAAACCCTCATATTATATAAAGTTTATGACCTTTTATAATAAAAAGAAAAAAATTTCAATATTAACTGAAATTTTTTTCTTTAGATTAGATTATTTACCTGTTATTTTGTTTCAGGTGTTCTTTTTCCTTTATGCAAATGTATCTTTTCATCATCATAACTATAATATCCTGCAAGCTTAAATATTTCATTAAAAAAATTTCTATCATCATCTGACCAGAAATAACCGGATTTTTCAAGTATCTCAAGCCCTTTCATTCCTTTATTTAACTTTGGCTCTAATTTAACCGCTTTGTGAATATATTTTTTACAGGCGGTTTTTTTGTTTTGTTTAAAGCTGAGTATTGAAAGCCCGAGCAAAGCATCAAAATGGTTGGAGTCAAAATATAATGCCCTGTTAAAGTATTTCTCTGCCTCATCATATTCATCTAAATGCAAATAACAGTAGCCGAGGTTATTTAACATTCCTTCACTTTGCGGATTTATTCTTAAACCGCTTAAATAATCATTAATGGCATTGAAATAATCCCGTCTCTTTGTATATGCCACGCCTCTGCTGTAATAGTAGTTATAAATTCCGGGTTCAAGCTTAATTGCCTGTGTAAAATTACTCAGAGCACACTCATATTCACCAAGGTCAAGCAGAATACTGCCTCTATAATAGCAGGATGCATCATCATCATAGTCGTAATCAATCGATGCCAGCATGTCAGAAACAGCTTTTTGAGTATCACCAATAGCTAAATAACATTCACCCCTGTATTCTAAAAAAGCCCTAAAATCCGGGTCAATTGATATCAAACGGTTATAATCACGAATAGCCAAATCGTAATTTTTCGTAACAAATTGATAAGTATTTGCCCGCCCCATTATTGCATATATATATGTACTATCAATTTTAAATGATTCATTAAAATCGTTTATCGCCAGCGTGTCATTCCCTTTATAGTAATAAATCCATCCTCTTTCCGAGTAAATTTTTTTATCATCCGGTTTCAAACTAATTAATTTGGTATACCTTGCAATAGCAGAGTCATATTGTCCGGCATTTGAATAATTCTTTCCCGAAAACTTTAAGGCTTTTACATCATCAGGAAAACATTCCAGTGATGAATTAAATAAATCATTAGCGTTGAAATAGCTATCATTTTTGTAAAGACTGTAACCCTTGCAAATATCAGATATAACTCTTACCCGGGCACTATCATTAATATTTATCAATTCTGTATGGAGAAATTCATTAACAGGAACAGCGAAATTTATGTTTTGTCCCTTTTTCATATAACTTGCAATAATTCCTATAAGCTCTCCTTTTGAATTCAGCAATGCACCACCTGAGCTTCCGCCTGATATGCTTGCGCTGAATTGTATCTTGTTGTTATTGTCCTCGTTTTTAAAATCTCTAATATAGTTGACTAATCCTGATGAAAATGTATTTTTATGACCCAGAGGATTACCCAGTGCATAAACAACCTGTCCCGGTATAAGTGAATCGCTGTTTGCAATATTAATTCCATTCGGTTCAATTTCTTTAAGTTTAAAAATTATAATATCTTTTTCCGGGTCTGCACCTGCTATGATTGCATCCGTATATTTTTTACCGTTGAGTTCAAACTCCATTTTATCAGACCCTTCATACACATGAAAACAAGTATAAACATAGCCTTCATTACCGGTTAACACTGCGCTGCCCTGGGCAATCATATATCCATTTTCGTCATAACTGCGGACGAAGAAAACAGTATTTTCAACTGCTTTAAAAATTTGCTCAGGCGTCATTTCCTGTGAGTAAGAACTGACTGAAAATATTGCAGATAAAACTGTAAAGTATAAAAATATCTTTTTCATAATATTGGTGTTTAAATTTTTAAAAAAATAATTTAATACAAACAGAAAATATCCTACATGCCGCTCAACACCCTTTTAGACAAAGGACTGCCGTAAACCACTCTCCTTTACGGGATGGTGATTGCTGCTAAACCGGCATATTTCTCTAATTCACATTTTAAAATGAACTATAAATGTAATTTCAGAATCTGCAGAAAACACAGAAGATATAACGATGATATGATAAATATGAAAATTCTTTTAGCTGCTTTGGCTTTTAGTTTTCTTTGACGTGATACGTCATTAGCAAATGATTTAAGTGAAACCATGTTAGTACTCCCTACTAAATTTTAATGTAAAGTTACACTGCAATCAGGGGCGATGCATATCATTGAGTGATACTTTTAAATTGCGGATTGCGGATTGTGAATTGCGAATTGAAGATTCATTAGATTAGAGGACAAGGGGTGATTCGTAGATAGATGGAGTATTTTGAGTATATGATAAATTTTAATATATCGAAAGATTATTAATTCTGAATAATCACCCCTTGCTTTCAACCCCTGCAAAGATTTTAATTCAAGGGGTGATTGATCAAGTTTTAAGATCCTCCGAATTATTTTAATCATCAATTTTTTCGTATTACTCAATCTATTGACGAATCACCCCTTGTCCTCTAATCTGATAAATCTGACTAATCTGATAAATCTGATAGATATATTGAACGCTTAATTTTTTAACCTTATTTTGTATAAATTCCAATCAAAACAATATGTTAGATATAAAAAGTAAGCTTAAGCGGCAAATAGAAATACTTGGTATAACTCTCTCACAAAATTTCCCTTCGCCGCTCAATACATTTGATTTGGCAGATATGTTTAAAGTAGAAGAGCTGACAATTAAAAGAGACTTGCAGGATTTGCGTGCTTCAGGTATTGATATGCACTCAGTAAGAAGAAAGGGAATCTGCCTCACAAATAATTTACCGGAGCAAAAAATAAGAGAGCTTATACAGCAGTATTCAGCTTTATCTTATTCTGACGGCTTTGTCGAGAAATCAACTATGCTGTTTGTAAAAAGACTGAGAGAGAAAGCACTTGCTAACATGGTAACATTGCAAATGTGCATTGATACTAACAGGGAAGCAATGATTGATTATGAAAAAGAATCCGAAGAGTTGGAGTTCGGACGTGCTATTTGCCCGGTATTGATTTTTGAGCTTGATAATTACTGGCGTGTGCTGGCTGTGAATGAAGGGAAGCTGAAACAATTCCATTTGAATAAAATTATTGAAGTCAGGATATCAAATAAAAACTTTAAGCCAATTGCCAAAGAAAATATTGAAGAAGTATTTAAATATTCATGGAGAAGCTGGCTGGGTCCCGATAAATATAATATTAAGCTCAGATTTTCTCCGCAATGGGCAGAAAGATTAAGACCAAAACAATTAATGGATACTGAAACATTAACTGAATGTGCAGATGGTTCTATAGTTTATGAAACTACGGTTAACTCACTTGAAGAGATTGCCGGATGGATAGTAACACGCGGCAGGGGAGTGGTTGTGCTTGAACCGGAAGTTTTGAGGGAGAAGGTTATAAAGCTTGCTAAGGAAGTACTGGATAATTATGATTGACAGATAGGTGTATTAAGTGAATTAAGGTAAAATTCCGTTATTGTTAAAAACGGCTAAAATGCTTAAATTTGCAATTCATTTGCGCCCGTAGTTCAATTGGATAGAACGTCTGACTACGGATCAGAAGGTTGAGGGTTCGATTCCTTCCGGGCGTACTAAAGAGTTCGGAGAGTTCAGAGAGTTCTGAGAATCATAAAAGAACTACAAATTCCACATCAACAATGAGTGTAAAGACCAAAAAAATCTTAATATGGTCAGGGTCTATTTTTCTTCTTCTGCTAATCTTATTATTACCTGCATATTACGGTTATAAATATTTTGCACAGAAAAATGGCATTGCGATAAAGCCAATACATCCCTTAACGCCTTACAATGTAAAGACTTTCCTTCAAGATGATGAACTATGGGGTAATGATGTAATAGGAAATTCATCTTATCATTTAAACAGCAGCGGATGTTTGATATCTATTATTGCCACAAATCTAGAGTATCAGGGGTATCCCACAAATCCTAAAAATCTTAACCAACTCCTTTCCGAATTAAACGTCTATAATAATGATGGTGAGATATTATGGGAAAATTTAATTAAAGTTTTTCCGGAATATAAATATTCAATACCTCGTATTTTCACAAGTGAAAGCTTACAGGCAGAACTGGATAAAGGCGTACTGCCAATGGTGAAAGTAAAATACAATAAAGTTGGTCCTTACCATTGGGTACTTATTGTTGGAGCTGCAGATGATGATTTCTTAATTGTTGATCCATTGAATAGTGATAAAGATGTTATTGGTTTAAGCAAACATGGAAAAATATTTGCAGTAAGATATTTGAAGAGAGTTGAGAGTTTGTAGAGTTGGAATTGTTGACAGGCAAATCATCTGCAATCTCTTTCAACTTAACAAACTCAAAAAACTTAAAGAACTTAATAAACTCAAGAGATTTTTTACTAAAACATTCAAAAAATCCAAATTTACTGTTATAATCACCTGTTTTTCCCTGCACTTATTGTATTGTTTTAAATATTGATTCCTGCTATATTATTCGGCGATATTACTGGTTCATCTCGCTTTCATCGCTTTTTTTTAACTTTAAAAGCACCGGAATTTAAAAAATGGTTATTCTAAATAATCCTATTGCTTTTTTTATTTTTCCTCCGGAACAACCTATTCCTGCATTTCCTGAAATTCATGTGCATTACTCTTACCTAAATAGAATTTTCCATAAAAATCATTTTAAAATAAAAGACAATGATATGCACAAATTGTAAAACACCGAATTCACCCGATTCGAAATTCTGTATATCCTGCGGATCACCTTTAAAAGCATCAACAAACATATGTTCTAACGGACATGTATATGATTCTTCACTTACCAAATGCCCGTATTGTCCTTCACCTGATTTAAAAGAACGTATCGGTTCATCAAAGAACATCGGCTTCGACAGCACAGAAACATTTGCATCCTCCGGTTCAAAAACAAGTGTGATGTCAACTGCTTCAACTAAAGGAAGCAAAACAATAATTGTAGCACCGGGAGGAGAAACCGGAGACCAGCTGAGTAAACCTGTGCGTAAAATAGTTGGCTGGTTGATTACTTTCACATGGAGGCAGGAAGGCGAAGATTTCAAAATTTTCGAGGGAAGAAACCTGCTTAGTGCTGATCCGAAGGCAGACATTTATGTTTCAGACCCGGCCATTTCTACTCCTCACTGCATGATATTATATAGAGGAGGGAAGCTGCTAATTAAAGATGAGCTTTCGACAAATGGCACATTCCTCAATGGTGAAGCTATTGAAGAAGGTGAATTAAAAGATGGTGATATCCTCAAAGTAGGTACAACTGAATTAAAGTTCAGGTCTATTAACTAAGATCTTAAATAAAATTTGCCATGAAAAAAATATATGCTTTATTGGCAGTTATTTTTATTACTTATAGTGCATTCTGCCAGGACTCAATATCCGTTAAAATACGTGATGTTGATATTTCAAAATTTCAAAAATTAAAGCTTTACGTAAGTATAACAGACATAAACGGAAAAGCAATTTCAAACCTTGACAGCAGTAATTTCTCAATTACAGAAGCTGAAACAGGAAAAACCTCAAATCCTTCAATACAGAATTTTTTTAATTCCCCTGAACCAATGGCAATACTGATTGCAATTGACGCATCGCACTCTATGGATGGTGACCCGTTAAATAACGTTAAAGCAGGACTGTTAAAAACGCTTACGGAATTCAGGAAAGATGATAAAATGGGAATTGCATATTTCCATGATGATTTTGTTAAGCAGGCATCATTTGATACTGACAGGGATGTATTAAAAAATAATATTGATGCACTTCATACTGCAGGAAGCAGCACAGAGCTTTTCAAGGGAACAATAGAATCTATCAAATGGCTTAAATCACTTCCCGAGCCAAAAAGGAAAATATTAATAGTAATAAGTGACGGTGAAGACAACGGCTCTCAATATATTTTGGAAGATGTAATAAACGAGATTAAAAACAGCGGTATATCAGTATTTACAATAGGTTCAACGGAAAAAGACCGCGGTTTCCTGGCTAACATGGATAAGATTGCTCATGCATCTGTTGATGGTAAATATTATAAGATTACCGGACCGCAGGATATAAAACTGATGATTCCCGCTATATATGAAAGAATAAAAGAAGAATATGTAATAAATTATTTCAGCTATGCTGCTGTTAATTTACCGGTAAATCCAACACTGGATATTAAAACAGGAAATAAAATAATATCTGTACCTTTCAAATATACATCTCCGGCCGCTATAGTCGAGTTTGCACCTACAATTTCTTTCTGGAAAAGCAAAGAATTCCTTTACGGCTCAATAGGAGCGGGTGCTGTTATAATAGTGCTGGCAGTGTTCATGTTCATTAACATGTCAAAGAAGAAAAAGTTCAGACTGGAAAAAGAGGAAGAACGAAGATTAAGAGAAGAAGAAGCACAGCTCAACAGGGAGAAGTTTGATAAATTTAAAAATGAATATGACGGCTTGCTTGACCGTCTCGAAAGCCAGATGACTATTTCACAGGCAGATAAAGACAGGATTGCAGCACTTGAAGGACAGTTGGAAACAACCGGAAAGACATTATTTGGAGAAGCAGCCCCAAAAATTGATATAAAACGCAGGACGATGATACTTGAAAAAGGTTCTTATACACCTGTAAATGAAGGAGTATTAAGCCCTACACTGCTGGTGAAAACAGGTGCGCTCAGCGGTAAACGGTTTAAAATTTCTGCAGGTACCACAACAATTGGAAGGCAAAGCACGGATATTATAATATCCGATACTACTGTATCGAGAAACCATGCAAGAATATATTTTGACAATTCAAAATTTTATATTGAAGACAACAGTTCAACAAACGGAACATTTGTAAACAACTTCAGAGTATCCGCTTCAGAAATAAAACCGGGTGATATAATCAAGGTTGGCAATGTTGAATTATTATTTTCTAAAAATTAAAAACAATGGAAGAAATAAAAACATTAAATATAAGTTTCGGAAATAAAACCGATGTTGGCAGGGTAAGACAGCGGAATGAAGATTATCTGGAAAGTTTCTCCAGTCCTTTCGGGCAGGTTTTTATTGTGTGTGACGGTATGGGAGGGCATATTGGAGGTGAAATAGCTTCACATCTCGCTGTAGCTTCAATTAAAAATGTAATTATTAAAAATCCCAATAACTTATCCGGAACAAGTGCTATAATAGAAGATGCAATAAATAAAGCAAACAGAGATGTAATACAAAAAACACATGAACAGCCCGACCTTAGAGGAATGGGCACTACTGTTGTAATATTGATTGTAAAAAATAGTGAGGCTTACATCGGGCATGTTGGTGATTCGCGGCTTTATTTGGTAAGAGATAACAAGATATACTTGATGACACGGGACCATTCGTTTGTGCAAAACCTGGTTGACCAGGGATTATTAACATGGGAAGAAGCGGAAAAACATCCCAGGAAAAATGAAATAATGCAGGCTCTCGGAATATTTGAGAAGGTCAATCCTGAAGTTAACCATACTCCTTTAAAGCTTTATAAAAATGATACATTTGTTTTATGCTCCGATGGCTTATCCGGCATGGTTACAGACGAAAAAATAAAGGAGATAGTAACAACGCATAATCCAATATCAGCAAGTGATAAATTGGTTGAAGATGCAAATGCCAATGGCGGAAATGATAACATAACCGTTCAGGTTGTAAAAATTGACGGTGCAGATGAACTGCCCGAAAGTGAAAAGAATATTCCTCCAATTGGTGCAATATTAAAAGGTGATAAACATATTGCTTCTTCAAATACAATTACTAAAGAATTAAATGGTAGTCCTGCTACACATGCTGAGCATAAGAAAAAACAGCTCAGGATGTTAATACCATTTCTTGGAATCCTGGTACTGATAATTATTGCTTTCATTTATTTTGATCCATTTGGTTTTAAAAATGAAGGTAATGTTAAAACTACAGTCAATGATTCAACAAATACAAATGTATCTAATGATACCGGTTCTGCTTTTTATAAAGAAGAAAATATGGTATCACAATTCTTAAAGACAATATTCAAAGGGAAGCTTACTTCTAAATATATCCAACAGCCAAAATTAAATATTGTTAATATAAAATATACTCCAATTAATGGAGCAACCACAGACTATGCAATTGAAGATTTAAGGAAAAATATAAATCAAAACGATCTCAAATTTTACAGGGTAATAAATTTTGAGCATGGGGATTCATTACATACCTGTACTTACAGTGTTGAATGGGGAGTCAAAGATAATATTTTAAATACATACAAACTAACTTATACAATTAACAAAGATCAAATTATCACAATTACCACTATTGAATTTATAAAAAGTGATTCTAAAAAAGAGGATAAGATACAGGACAACATAAAACCAAAAGAAACTGAAAAGAAACCGGAAACGGATAAAGATAAACAGGAAGTAAAAGAACCCGAGAAAACTCCTCCGGAAAATGAATCTGTAGATAAGAAAGAAGAAAAAAAGCCGGAAGAACCGCCAAAACAAGAGCCGCCGAAACAGGAACAACCGAAACAGGAACAACCAAAAGAACAACAGCCTGAAAGGGAACAGCCCAAGAAAGAAAATAAATGAAATATATGAAAATATTACTGCTTATTGCTTTGCTGATTTGGGTTAAAATCTCCTTTTCTCAGGAATCATCAAATATATTTGATGAAGCGGTCAAATCGGTTGCAATTGTTACCGATACATATGAATCAGGTATAGGTAGCGGGTTCTTTGTTAATGAAAATACTTTCATAACCAATAAGCACGTAAGCAGGATGCTGAAACGCTCATCCATGGTTATAAAAACAAAAAACGGCAATGAATATTCCGTAAAGAGAATTATTAAAGAATATTCAAACAGTGACCTTTGTTTAATTGAAATTGACGGGACTACACAGAATTATTATAACATTGCCCACTTAAATGAGATAAAGACCGGGGAAAAAATTTATGCAATCGGTAACCCTGTATCGGTGGATTATAAAGTATATGATTTTAATTTTACCGAGGGAATAATCAATAATATTACATATGAGAATGTTTCCTCGCGTGATTTCAGCATTTCGGCAAAAGTGATTGTACACTCAGCTTCGTTAAATCCCGGAAACAGCGGCGGTCCGTTACTCAATTCCAAATGTGAACTGGTGGGCATTAACTCATTCTATAAGCAGGGTTATGCTAATAATATGTTCTTTGCCGTTCACCTTTCCGAAATTATTGATGCATTGGATGATAACGGTATAAGATATTATACATCCGATTCGATAAAGAATAAATCATCAAAATCCAATACCGATTCAGCAGTCAGCAATGAACGGGTAAATTTACCGGGGAAAAAAGTTCAGGGCGATTCTTTGGTTGTGTCTTATTCTACTTCAGATAATTTCAGTACAATTGTTATCCTGGTTTTTTTAATTGGTGTACCGCTTATAGCAATTCCTATTTATATAAATAAACGGAAAAGAAAAGCTCAGGCTGAACAAAGAATACCTGTGCCCATTTACACGGAGCCTTTACAGCCTGAAAAGAGAACCGAAAACATTGTCAATGTACCTGTAAGAAATGCTTCATATGTTGTAGCAAATGGACGTACATATAATATCGGTGAACGCGGCTTGCTTATTGGCAGGCACAGCAGCTGTGATATTGTTTTTAATGATAAAACTATGTCAAGAGAGCATGCACAAATAATATTTGACGGTGCTAATTATGTTATTCTTGACCTGGGCTCTAAAAACGGTACATCTGTTAACGGGCAGAAAATTAAAAAATCAGTTTTGAAATACGGAGACATTGTCTCAATCGGAAATAATATTTTGAATATTTTTATTAATTAATAAAAAAACAAAATGGAACAAAATACACAAATTGTAAACCCAATCCCGGGACAGCAGCCCCGGTTCAACCGTCCCGTTAAAAAAAGCAATCTTGTTCCCATTATTGTATCAATTGCGGGGGTTGTTATTATAACACTGGTTGCTGTTTATTTTTTTGTTATAAAAGCGGACCCAAAGATCAAAATTCAGTACTCGATAAATGGTGATATAGAACAAAAAGGCACCGGAAATTATGAACTGCTTTACAAGACACAAAGCATTATTACGATGACATTCGATTTTGATAAGCTGCCGGATGATAAATATGTACTGGATGTTAACGGCAGCAAATCAAACCTGGATATTGAACAGGGCACATCAGGTTTCCAGGCATCTTATAAATTAACACCTGAAGCATACAAAAATTCTTATTTTGACATTAAGCTGACAAATCCCGGCGGAAAAACCGTTTTCACGGATAATCTGAATATCATTTTAGTAAGACCAAATATAAGTGCTAAGGAATTTATCGAAAATTACCTGAAAACTTATTCCATGGCTGTTCAGAATAAAAACTCATCAGACCTTATGAATGCATCATCATACTGGCTTGCAACAGAATCAAGTGCAAGGTATGAAACAATGAGAAGAAATTTTTCAAAACTAACTTCGATGTGGTATGATAATGTTATAAGCTCATCAGAAGATGATGTATCGGCAAAAGTTAACTGGTCATATAATGAAGGTTCCAGGTGGACTTATGTTAATGCAGGTTATAAATATATATTAACAGTTGTGAAATCACCATCCGGTATACCCGAATGGAAAATATCCAAAGCAATAGAGACAATCGAAAAAACAGAACATTTTGATTTTGAAGACGTAGGAGATTAATTCATTTTTAAAATATAATATTTTATGGTTGGTCAGATAATAAACAATTACAAGTTAATTTCTTTGATCGGTGAAGGCGGCATGGGTACAATTTATCTTGCCGAACATAAATATCTTGATACCAGAGCTGCAATCAAAGTACTTCATCCTCATTTAACCAGAAATAAGGAAATAAAAGAAAGGTTTATAAACGAAGCGGTAGTTCTCTCCAAATTAAGCAATCCATATATAGTAAAATTAAAAGATTTTTTTGATTACGGTGATAACCTTTTCCTGATTATGGAATTTGTGAACGGTGTTCCGTTAGATAAATACATAAAAGATGTAAACGGTCCTGTTCCCGAGCACAGGACAAAACCTATCATTACTAAAATATTGGATGGTGTTAACGAAGCTCACAGCAAAGGAATTATACACAGGGATATCAAGCCTTCCAACATAATGCTTGAACCTGATGACACGCCCAAAATCCTTGATTTCGGAATAGCAAAGCTGGCATTATCTGATAATAAACAAACAATGCCCGGTAGCAGAATAGGGTCTTTAATTTACATGAGCCCTGAGCAGATATTAGGCAAAGAAGTCACTATCGCAACTGATATTTATTCTCTTGGAATACTTCTTTATGAAATGCTGACTGCTAAGAATCCTTTTGATATACCGGATGGGAATGAGTATTTAATAAATAACAAGATAATTTCACAGGATATAATACCTCCCAGTTCAATATACCCGGCAATATCAAGGCATATAGAAGAAGTATTTTATAAAGCAATTGCAAAAGATCCTGTTAACAGGTTCCATGATTGTGCTGAGTTTCTCAGGGCAATAGACGATGTGTATTTCAATTCAAAGATTGAACATTCTAAACCTTCATATACACCTCAGCCGGTATATACTCCCCAACCGTTTGCCCAGCAGCAGCAAACACAAATAAAATCCTCTGCCCAGATTATGAACGAAATTGCAGGCAGAACGGCAATTGATACGCCGCTTCAGTATAAAAATGAAATGCCCGGGCAAAAAGTGCATGACGTGAAAAATTATAACCGTAAGATAATGTATGCACTTTCTGCAATGTTTTTATTTCTTATAGTATTATCATCGCTGATATACGCATTATATTTCCGGAACAACGATGTTGAAATTGAAACCGATGTTCCTATTAAACGGGAAATTAATATACAAAAACAGCCTGAGAAAATTGAAGTCAAAACCAATGAAGAACCTAAGATAAAGGAAGAAGTTAAAACACAGGAAGAAGAAAACAGCAATTCCGGTAATTCAGATGTAAAAGAAGAAGAGCAAAAGCCGGAGAAAAAAGTAAAAAAAACAAGAACAACTCAAAGAAGCAATAATAACACTAATACAACACCAACAAGAAAATCTAAAACCAGTTTCGAATAACAATATGAAAAAAATATTACCAATTCTACTATTATTTATAACAGTTAACATCTACTCTCAGCCGGAATTTAAAATTTCAATAGAGAATTTGGCATGGGAAAAACCATCGGGGAGCAAAGTAAATCTTACTATTTACATAAAAATAAAGAATGTTGGTACGGAAAAAGGATGGTGCGAAGATATTTATAAAGGAATGTATTTAGAATGCCCGGATTCATATTACAACGACAAGATTGAAGTATATGATTACAGCAGAAATATAACAAATTATATAAATCCGGGAGGATTTGTAGAAGCTTTCTTAACTTATACTGTTCCGGTAGAGGCAGATGACCTTTATTTTAAATTTGATGAATCATATGGTGGTGCAACAAAATATGTATCCGAAAGCTACCGGAAATGGCTGTCAAGAATGAATGATTCCAAATATGAAATGGATTACTCGGAAGCGGAATCTGAATTTTACAGGGGAAATTATGACAACGCTATTTTAAAATATAAATCTGCAATTGAAGCTGATAACAGCAAAAGAAGCATAGTAAACGAAAAGCTTGCGGCATGTTATGAAGGTAAAGGAGACAAGAACTTCGAGAAAAATATTTATAACCCTGCTATAGAAGATTACAAAACTGCTCTAGGATTTAAATCTTCTGCCCAGCTGAAGGAAAAAATTGCTAAAGTGTATAAAGTTCTCGGTGATGATATGCATTCAAAAGGGCTGGAAACAGATGCTCTGAAATATTATGACCTTTCACTGAGTTATTATGAGCTGACAGATGTAAGAGTAAGAAAAAATGAAATTGAACCTGTAGTAAAGAAAAAAGATGCTGAAGAAAAAAGATTACGTGAGAAAAAGCTGGCATACCAAAAGCTTCTTAAGCCAAAAACAGGTTTCGGACTAGACGGGAGCATTTCATTTATTAATTTTTCCGTATCTAACAAATCAAAGCCATTCTGGGGAGTTACAATAAATTCAATGCCAAAGCTTTATGTTGATGAAGCTTCCCATTTTACAGCAGCATTCAATATTGAAGCAACTATCTCCGGGTTGATAAGTACCGGTTCGGGCAATAGTGATTATAATGAATTCTTCAAAATTGATTCAATATATGATATTTCCAAAGCTTCTCCTAAACTCACAATTTATAATGTTAATATAGGAATGGGGATTGGAATATTAAATCAAAAGTTTTCTCCGATGCTGTTAGTGAATTATGGTGTTTATAGTATGATGCAGTCATTATCATTATACAATAATGAAACATCCGATTATAAAAATATAGATGATATGTATTGGGGAATAGGCTTTAAAGTTGAGCTGGATTTTCTTTTCAGCAGAAGGATTGTAGCGGGATATTCATTCAGGCAATTCAGTATTTCAGATAATGAGAAATTTTTTGATGGAACTTATACTTCCCATTCAGTAAAGGTAGGATGGCTGCTGTTTTAACTGATATTTTTCACCAAAATATTTTAATCGATTTAGAAAGTGTATTTACCGGCAGCATCCGGTAAATACACTGTATTATAGATACAGATTGCAGTAAATATTATCCATCGTTATTATTTATCCCGGGTGTGAACCCTAAAAGTTAAATAAAAAAAAGTACAAATATAACCTATTAGCTGTAAAAAGCAATTATATCTTATTACTATGAAATCAATATTTATATTATTATTTCTATTAATAACAGTAAATCTCTATTCACAGCCGGAATTCAAAATATCGATTGAGAATTTCATATGGGAGAAACCATCTTCAAATCAAGTTTACCTGACTATTTATTTAAAGATACAAAACATAGGCAATGAAAAAGGGTGGTGTGAAGACCTGCAGGGGCTTTACCTGGATTGCTCGAATTCCAATTATTACTTTGGCAGCCAAATCACGATGAGTGACTACAGCAATAATATTAAAAATATTATAAAACCCGGAGGAAATGTTGAGGCATTTGTATCTTTTAGAACCCCCAGGGATGCTGATGACCTGACATTAAGGTTTACAGAATTTTACGGCGGAGCAAGCAAGTATATTACAGAGAGCTACGATAAGTATTATTCAAAATTTAATAACGAAAAATTCGAATCTGAATTGAATGAAGCTGATAATTATTTTTACAATAAGGATTATGACAATGCAATATTGAAATATCATTCCGCAAATGGATTAGCGTATGTAGATAACGGGCTAAAAGAAGGCATCTTTGAAAAATTAGCCGTCTGTTATGAAATTAAAGGCGATATAAATGTTGAAAAAAGCAATTACCTGCCTGCCATTGAAGATTATATAAATTCTCTCAAATGCATTGAAACTAAACAGGTGAATGAGAAGATAGGAAAAGTTTATAAAATCCTTGGTGATGATATGTATTCCAAGGGAGTAGATGCTGAAGCTTTGAATTATTACAAATCGTCTTTGGCTTATTCTGATATACCGGAATTAAGAACAAGGAAAAACGAACTGGAACAGAAGATAAAAAAGAAGGAAGAAGAAGAAATATATAATAAACAGCAAAAAATTCTGTACGATTCAATTGCCCGTCCAACGTTTGGGTTAAGATTAAACCCAAGCTTAGCACTAGCTCATTTTTCCGGAAATAATGTTAGCGGTACAGTAAAACCTTTTTGGGGTATTGCTTTTTCTGTTACGCCAAAGCTATATGTTGAGACAAGCACACATTTTTTTTCAACATTGAATTTTGAGCTTGGTGTATCCGGAATGTTTGGTTCATTTACTGATATGTCGAGTTTTACTGAATTTTATAATTTCGATACTTTAAAAAATGAATTGCCTTTTACTCCTCCTTCTACTACTGTAATTAGCGTTAATGGAGGTATAGGAATAGGTCTATTAAATTATAAAGTATCGCCAATGCTTTTTGTTAGTTATTGCTATAATTCGATGAATGAAGTTGTATCATTTTACAAAAAAGGAACTTACGATCAAATTGATATAGACGAGACATATTCATCGGGCGGTTTCAAAATTGCCCTGGACTTCCTTTTCGGCAGAGCAATTGTGATAGGATATTCTTTCAAGCAATTCCAATTTTCAGATAAATATAATATTTTTGGTGGAACGTATACATTCCACTCAATTAATTTAGGGTACATGTACTTTTAAACAATGAAGAAATTATTTTCATTATTAATATACTTTATTCTTGTGGTAAAATTAGTTTTTACCCAGTCAGTTTACGAATTACCGCCTGTTGACACAATTGGTGCTGTGAATGGTGATAACATCAGAATAAGAATAATGTCAGAGCCGGGAGGGCTTAATCCAATTTTGTTAAGCGATGCCTACGGCGATGAAATTTGTTCTTATTTATTTGAATCACTTAACTCCATTGATCCTGAGACATATGAACAATTACCTTCATTAGCCGGCTTACCGGAAGTATCAAGTGATGGATTGACCTATACATATTCTCTCAATCACAGTGCTTTATTTTCAGATGGAATGCCGATTACCGGTGAAGATGTAATATTCACAATGAAAGCAATAAAAAATACGTTTGTAAACGATGCAGCATTAAGAAATTATTATGAGAATGTGGATAAGGCAGAGCTTGTTAACGGTGACCCATTCATTGTAAAGATTGTTATGAAAGAGCCATATTATTTTGCAATATATTTGAATGGGGATTTTTTTATACTGCCAAAGCATATATTAGACCCTCATGGCTTAACCGATAAATATGACTGGAATGAATTAAGTGATGTAAAAATAGCAGAGAAAAATCCGTCAATTAAAAAATTTGCTGATTTTCTGAATTCAGAGAATATATCATACGACCCACAGTATATAATTGGCTCAGGTATTTATACACTTCATTTATGGGATAACAGCGATTCATTAGTTCTAAAAAGAAATGATAACTATTGGAACAAGAACATACCGGCATACTTAAATAAAATAATTTATAAGGTAATTCCGGATAACAACGATGCTTTAATAGCTGCAAAAAGCAGTGAAATTGATATGATGTATGTAAATAATCCTACCGATTTCTTTGTAAATTTTGAAAACCCGGAAAAATTCAGCCTTGTAAAGGGCAATCCATTTGAACCGGGGTTTTCTTATTTAGCATGGAATGAATTAAATCCAATATTTGCAGATAAAAAAGTACGATGGGCATTATCTTACCTTGTAGATAGAAGAGCAATCATAGATAAGGTTTCTTTCGGTGCTGCTGTCCCGGTTCAATCTTTTATCTTTTTTAAAAACAGCAAGCTATACAATTCTGAGCTTACAGAGATACAATATAACCTTGAAAAAGCTAAGAGTCTTCTTGAAGAAGCGGGTTGGAAAGACTCTGATGGTGATGGAACTCTTGATAAGATAATCAAAGGGAAAAAGATCGATTTCAAATTTACTTTCCTGAATAATACAAATCCTGTACGTAAAGAGATATTACGGGAAATTATAGAATCTTTGAAAAAAGCCGGCATAAAGGCAGATGTGCAAAATATAGAATGGTCAGTATTTCTTGAAAAGATAAAGAACCATGAATTTGATGCAACATATGGTGCCTGGCAAATGAGCATATCTTATGTTGACCCCTACATAATATGGCACTCATCACAGGCAATAGGTGAAGGCAGCAATTATATTAGTTTCATTAATCAGGAATCGGACAAATTGATTGAACAATACAGAGTTGAGCTTGATGAATCAAAAAGAATTGAATTAATTAAACAGTGGCAAAAGCTCATTTATGATGAACAGCCATATACGTTTTTGTGGAGTGCAAATTCAAGGTATATAATAAATAACAGATTTAAAAATGTAAGATGGTACAGCAAAAGCCCTTCATATAAATTGAACGAGCTTTGGGTACCAAAAGAACAACAGAAATTAAAGTAATATATTTTTAAACAGAGAAATTCACAGGCAGGCTGAACTGCCGGGTTTGTTATACATTTTATTATTTAATTAATTTTTAACTTACAGCCATGAACAAAAAAATCAAATTTTTAATTTTTGTAATATTATTTATTGCAGTAGGAAGCTTGTATTCACAGGAATTATATTTTTGCCAGGAATACAGGAACGGAGAAGAAATTGGAGTATCAGATGTATTTACAATGGATCGGGGCGGCGGTTATCTTACAGTTATGTTTAAATCAAATTATGCAATAGGAGAACGTAAAGTAGAAATTACGGTAACGAAGATAGACGGGAGATATGAAGAACTTATTGATACAATGCCGTTCGATGTAAATCCGGACTGGGATTATATATTTTTTGATGATATAGGATTCGATAGAGCTGGGTATTACAAAGTATCTTTGTATAAAATGAATGGCTCTGTAATTGCAACAGGTTATGTTGAAATCGTTAACGGATAAATAAAAAAAAATAATTAACAGCTTTACAACATGAAGTCAAAAGAGTGTTGGTGTTTGAGATTTAAACTCCACTCCTGACTCCTCTTTTTTTAGAAGAGGAGGGAATATCAAATCTAATTCATTTGATGAGTACTGTGAATTGAATAAACAAGCTAAAATAAAAATTTTTAAATCATAAATTAAAAAGATAATGAGAAAAAAATTATTTCTTTTTTTACTAATCATTATCCAGTGCAATATATTTTCTCAGCCGGAATTCGGGATTTCGGTGAAAGATTATTTCTGGCAGAATGCATCCAGGAACAATGTTAATCTTGTTATATTACTTTCTATCAAGAACAAAGGAACCGAAGCAGGAGCTGATGATGAGCTTAATGTTCTTTACTTAACCTGCTCACAAAAATCCTATCAATACGGGAAAGATATTACATTTGTGAAATTTAATAACTCTATCAATCAGGTCATACAGCCGGGAGAAGAAAAGCTTGGATATATGATTTTTAATGTTCCCAAAGATGCTGACGGATTAAAGCTTAAATTTCCGGAAAATATCGGCGGTGCTGAAAAAGATATATGCATGAGCTATGTAAACTGGGGTTATTATAACAGGGATGCATCAATCTTTGTTGATGAAGCGCATAAATTTATAGATAGCCGGGAATATGCCAGCGCATTGACCAGCTATTTAAAAGCGTATAGTGTTAATCCTTATCTAAAATTAAGCTCGGAAATAGATTCTACATTCGACTTGTTCACACAAAGTGAAGAGTCTGAGACATATCTTGAATTGTTTTCCGATATTTTAGCCAGGCAGAAAGATGTCAGTGATAATTTAAATCCAACCGATAGTAAGCCGGTAAAGCTTAAGGGAGAATTATATTTTGTTAAAGAGTACAAGAACGGACAAGAAGTAGAGAGGTCCGATGCATTTTACATCAGATCAGGAGGCGGACACCTGACAGTTATGATAAAGTTTAACAGAAGGGTTGATATAGACAAAATAACTCTCAAAATTGTAAAAATCGGGCTTCTTTTTGATATACCTGTTTCCGAAACAGTTTATGAAATAAACCCGGATATGGATTCTTTTTATATTCCTGATATCGGTTTCAGCACAGCAGGTACTTACAAGGTTACGGCATATCATTCCAATGGAAGGAAAATTGCAAGCAATACTGTAAAATTAGTTCTAATGCAATAACAGGAAAGATTATACTAAGAGGTTTTTTATGGAAGTAAGATTCATATATCTGTTGCTGACCGGTGTAATTCCGGGTATTACCGGTTTTCCTTCTATTCCAAATTATTGATAAGAGGAGACAAGCAATACCGGAACTATGAAGACGGACAAATCCTAAAGGCAGAAATTGGTAAAACATAAATAAAATATCTATGATAGGAAAAATAATTTCCAATTACAAAATCATTTCCTCAATTGGTGTCGGTGGAATGGGTTCAGTTTATTTAGCACAGCACAATAAGCTGGATAGAAATGTTGCTGTCAAAGTTCTGAATCCTGAGCTGTCATCAAATGAAGAAATACGTAAGCGGTTTATTAATGAAGCAAACACTTTATCCAAGCTCAATCACCATAATATAGTTACTCTATATGATTTCGCTGATGAAGAGAATAACTTATTCCTTATCATGGAGTATGTTGAAGGCACTCCGCTTGATACGGTGATAGAGAAGGTAACAGGTCCAATTCCTGAGGTAAGGTGTAATGCAATATTTGACCAAATTTTATCAGGTTTTGCTTATGCACATAAGAAGGGCATAGTTCACAGGGATATAAAACCATCCAATATAATCTTACAATCAGATGATACACCCAAGATTCTGGATTTTGGAATAGCAAAGATTGTAGAAGGAGATTTGAAATTAACCAAGACAGGCACCAGAATGGGCTCAGTAATATATATGAGTCCTGAACAGGTAATGGGCAGGGAAGTAGACCTAAGAAGTGATATATACTCTTTAGGAGTTACATTATTTGAAATGTTATCAGGTAAGCTTCCATATGATTCAGGTACAGAGAGTGAATTTGAGATACAGACAAAAATAGTAAGAGAGCCTCTTCCATCCATCAGAGCAGTGAATCCGAATGTTTCGGAAAAGCTTGACCAGATAATCTGCAGGGCAACAGCAAAAGAGCCGGGGTACAGATTCTCAAATTGTGAAGAGTTTAAGAATGCTTTAGCATCAGGAACAGCAAGAGCTGCAACCGGTACGGTGATTCAAACAATAAATCAGCCTGTTAGCAATAAAACTGTTTATAATGCTCCACCTTCAGACGGTTATTATCCGGATGCAAGTATTCCACAAAAGAAGAAAATAAATCCTTTGGTATTTATAATTCCTGCCGCGGTAGTAGTGTTAGTAATAGCTGCAATATTCCTGTTTAAAAACGGGGATGAAAAAACCACGGTAGAAATAAAATCATCCACTACAAATTCCGGACAAACGAAAACCTCCGGAAATTATAAATTTAATATTGAAGGTAAGTATACAGGTAATATAAACGGCAGCAGCTGGGATTTATATATATCCGGTTACGATGGCAAAAATTTCAGAGGTTATAATACTATTTACTGGCCCGGTAAAGTTGTATCAGCAAATTTTACCGGAAATTATGACCAATCAACAGGAGTAATATCAATGTTCGAGGAATCAGGTAAAGGTGCAGGAAGGTTTGACGGACAATTCAGTACTGACGGAAAGACCATGAGCGGGGATTGGCACCGTTATTCGGATAATGGCTCTTATAGCTGGTATTTAACTAAATCTGAAGGCAGTTATTCGCAAGACAGGAGTACTTCTACACCGGGCAAATATCCTGAAGCAACTGACAGGCTTTTGGCTTCCGATGATGTACGGAATTTAAGCAAGTGGGAATTAAAAATAATGAGAAACGAAATTTTTGCAAGGCACGGATACATTTTCAAAACAGATGATATGAGAGATTATTTTAACAGGCAATCCTGGTACAGCGGGACTTATGATAACGTTGAAAGTATGCTTTCAAGTACTGAAAAATCAAACATAGAATTAATTAAAAGATATGAGTAAATATTCAAAAAATAAAAACAGCAGGGTAAACAATTCCAGTAAAATTTACATGTTTTATGGATTGGTAATGTTAATGCTAATTCCGTCATGGGTATCATTGCAATCTTCAACTGAAAGCTACTGCTTAACAAAAACCGGTTTTGCAACAGAAGCCGTAATAAATCCGGATGACATTATCGGAACATGGAAGGTTGTCGGATTTGAAGATACAAACGCATATAAAATTACATTGTTTGAAATAGCTTATGAGTTTACCGGTGATACTATAATAAGTAGAGCATCAGTAAATGGTGAACTAATGCCTGAGATGAAGGTTGGATATATTGTAAAAGATACAGTACTTGCTGATACCCTTGTTCTTGAAGCTATTCATCCGCAGTCAAAAGAAAAAGGTTTATTCAAAATTACATTTGATGGCGATAAAATGAAATTGACAGACCCGGCAAATACGAAAATGACATTGGAAAAGCGGTGAGATTTAAAATGAAAATTAGAATATATTTTTCGTAATACAAAAAATAATTATTACAACTATGTCAACTAATATTATGACTAGATTGGTTGAAAATCCTTTTTTTGCAAAAATAAATGTATTAATAGCATTTTTCAGTATAAACTATTGTATTGCTCAAAGTGTACCTGAACTTGAATTTTTCACTAAAGAGAAAATAAACCTTGAACGGGAAAAGATAAAAAATGCAAAGATAAAAACAATTACTGAAATATCTTTAAATATTAGTACAGGAAAATCTGTTTCTAAAACTCCGAAAGAATCTTCTGATACTTCTGTAAACAACTATGATAACAATGGGAAGTTAATAAATACTTTATGTTACGGAAATTATTTTTACAGGGAATCAGAGAAGAGTATTTATTTATATAACTCAACAGATCAGTTAATTGAAAGAATAACGACTAAACGAAATTCTGCAGAATATATGGCGATCAACCATGCAGAAGAAATTGACACAATTGAAAAAGCAATTTTTAAATATTATGAAAATGGTAATTTATATTCCTGTTTTGGATTAGGAACAATAGACCCTATTGATGTAGAATATAAATATAATGAGAAAGGGAATATGATAGAAGAGAGTTATTGGTGTGAAGGAGAAAAATGCATTGAGAAATATACATATGATGGAGATAAGCTAATTAATATAGAATCTGGTTGGTGTTCAACTGTTTTTAAATATGATGATAAAGGTAATAAAATTAGTGAATTACTGACATTTTCAAATAGTCCAGATACAATCGAAACAATTTTTCTGTACGATGAAAATAATTTTCCCGTTAAAATTACAATATCCGGCAAAGATATATTGACAACAATAAGTTACGAGTATTATTATGAATAAATAAAAGTCAATGCTGATAGAGCAAATTATTAAACATTAATGCGGAATAAGTTTTTTAAATATACCATATTGTTTGCATTCTTCCTTGCAATTTTTGTGAGCTTGTTTCATAATAATTATAAGCACGCAGAATATTCTATAATGGATGCCTTGCAAATAGAGCATAAGCAGGAACAGGAAGATACTTTAATACTTGTTGCCGGCGTAGGAGATATAATGATGGGTACAACTTATCCGCGTAACGTTTTACCGCCTGATGACGGACAATATATATTTGAAGATGTAAAAGAATACCTGGCAGATGCGGATGTTGCGTTCGGTAATCTTGAAGGGCCATTTCTTAATGAAGGCGGAATTCCCAAAAGGGGCAAGGATTCATCATCTGCGCACATTGTTGCTTTCAGGATGCCGGAACGTTATGCGGCTTACCTGAAAAATGCAGGTTTTGATATCGTCAGCCT
>RPQH01000068.1 GCA_003820375.1 Ignavibacteriota bacterium | reverse complement strand
TATATCATCCCTTCGGGATTTAAATCGTTTATTAAACATCATTCTCACTACCATAATATCATCCCTTCGGGATTTAATTCGTTTATTAAATATCATTCTCTCTACCATTATATCATCCCTTCGGGATTTCAAGTTCTTTAAAAATGTTTATTATTTTTAACTTAATACTATTTGGACCAGAAGAAAGAATGTGGGAATTATCTAAAGCACTTACATTATCTGAAATTTTTTTTTAATTTAAATAAATATTTGTAAGTCAATATGAAAGTAAAGTTAGTCGAATACAATCCTGATTGGGTAAAGCTGTTTAATGAAGAAAAAGCAATCATTAAAAAAGCACTTACAAGTTTAAATACTCGTATTGAACATATAGGAAGCACATCTGTTCCTGCGTTGGGAGCTAAACCTATTGTTGATATTCTTCTTGGTGTTAGAAGCGAATCCGATTTAAATGCTCTGATTCCTCTTATGACAGGAATAGGATACGAATACCGCAATAATTTTGAACACGTAATGCCCTACCGCAGATATTTCACAAAACCGGGAAATTTTCATGTTCACTCCGTTGTAGTTACCGGTGAATTCTGGAAACGGCATATAACATTCAGGGATTATCTCCGCACTCATGATGAAACAAGAGATGAATATTTCAAAGTTAAGAAAAATCTATCTGATAAAGAGTGGGATGATTCAAACGATTATGCTTATGCAAAAACTGAATTTATACAAGGCATTGAAAAGAAGGCAAAAGAATATATTTCCGGAAAAATAGAAATTACAGAAGCTGAGGCGCTTACAGATATCTATTATAATATGCCTGCTGATATAGCAAAGCAAAATGATATTGAATTTTTATATGCCAATAAAGTATTGGCAATGAAATCAGGTAAGATTCCTGCAATTATTGTAAACAGGATAATTGGACTGGGTATTAATAATGAAGTTACACCTGATGATTTACATAATTTATTTAATTTTTATAAAAACCATCCCAACCCCGTAAATATAAGTCTTGCTCCATATACAAAACCTGAAAATTTAAAAGAGATACTTATTAAAAAGGGTTTCCCCAACAGGGAAAACTGGAATAAGTTTTACAGGAATTGTGAGCCTGTACCTGAAGCCGAAACATCTTTAAAGGTTGCGGAAATAAATGAAGATTATGCAGATGACTTTGCGGAAATAGTTGTAAAGGTTTTTAATAATCCCCCCGAATTAAAATATAATGCAAGCAAACTTGTCGGAAGGAAGAACTGGCATCACTATCTTGCATTTGAAAATAGCAAGCCTGTCGCTGCCGGTTCTGTTTATATAAACGGTGATACTGCATGGTTCGGTATGGCAACTACACTGCCTGAATGCAGAAATAAAGGTGCACAAAGTGCAATTATTGCAAAAAGAATAAATAAAGCCCATGAACTCGGCTGCAAATGGATATCGGTTGAAACTGCTCCTCACTCCTCAACAGAGCCAAATCCTTCATATTTAAATCTGTTGAAGTATGGATTTAATTTTTTGTATGAACGCCCGAATTTTATGTTGAACTCAGCTTAATAATAGTCAACTGCTAAGGGAGTCATAATCATCATTCTTAATTCTTCATTCTTAATTGATTACGACCATTTGCCCTGTATTAGTTGTAAATTATTTAAGTGATTTCAATCCTTCAAAAAGCACTTACATTAAATAAAATTTATTTTAACTTTGTATTAAGAACTATACATTTATTGAAAGTAGAATTTACAGATTATAATCCTGATTGGATTAACCTTTACAATAAAGAAAAAGAACTTATTGTAAAAGCTCTCGGGAATATACCGCATCAGATACGGCATGTTGGCAGTACATCTGTTCCCGGGCTTGGAGCAAAACCTGTCATTGATATTTTGCTGGGAATAAATTCTTTTTCAGAATTACCAAATATTATTCCGGTATTAAATAATCTTGGATTTGAATACCGCAATTTTGAACATCTTATTCCTCAATGGGCATACTTTACAAAGCCAAGTTATTGCCATGTGCATTGTGTAGAAGTAACAAGTGATTTTTACAGACGGCAAATTGTATTCAGAGATTACCTCCGCGTTCATGATGATATACGCGATGAATATTACAGTATTAAAAAAGAGCTTGCACAAATTGATTGGGAAAATCCAACGGATTACAGTGAAGCTAAGGATGATTTTATAAGAAGTATTGAGAAGAAAGCTGTTGAATATATTACGAATAAAATTGAAACGGCTGAAGCTGTAAAGTTTTCAGAAGTATATTGCCTTGCACCTGCTCAAGTCCAGATTGAATCAAATATCAGTTATGAAAACTTTGGTCCCGCAATATTTCAAAGTGCAATTACACAGCCATCTGATATTTCAAACAGGGTTATGAATCTCGGAATATTTGAAGAAGCAGATGAAAGCTTTATTGATTTCATGATAGATTATTTCTCGTCTGCAAATTCGAAAGAAATTAATATCCAGCTGTCTCCAATAGCAATGCCTGAAAATCTCCTGGATTTATTATGGAAAAAAGGATTTTTTCACAGCGGGAATGTGTCAAGGTTTTACCGTGATACATTTTCAGTACCTGTTCTTCAAACAGATTTCGAAGTAAAAGAAATTGATGAAGAACAGGCAAGCGTTTTCGGAAAATTAGTTGAACCGGAAAGAATAAATTTATTCACACATCCAATTGGCAAACAAAACTGGCATTTTTATATTGTATTAGATAAAGGAAAAGCAATTGCCGCCGCCTGCATGTATATTCATGAAGATACGGCGTGGTTCGGCTGGGCAGCCACTTTGGAGAAATACAAAAATAAGGGTGCACAAAGCGCATTAATTGCTAAACGCATAATTGATGCAAAAAATCTGGGATGTAAATGGATAACTTCCACAACATCCGGTGACGAAAAAAATGCCTCTTATCATAATCTCATGAAGTTTGGATTTAATTTAATGTTTAAGCGGCCGGTATTTTTATATAAACAAAATAAATAACTCTTGTGAAAAATATCAACTGGAAATATTTCATAGCATCTTTTATTATTCTTACAACAATGAGCATTCAGGCTCCCATTGGAATTACATTATTTCCGTTAATTGTAATTTTTGTATTACCTTTGCTGGTTTTGTATTGGCTTGTATATGCCAGGGTTGGTGAGAAAAGAAAAAGTTTTCTCTATAAATATTTAATCACTACTATCTTTGTAATTTTAATATCATTTATTGTAAGCATAGGACTTATAAGGTGGCAGACTGTTAAATCAATAGAACAGGGAAATAATATTGTTAACGCACTTGAAGTATATTATTCTGCACATAATAAATATCCTGAAAAGCTCAAGGAACTTGTGCCGCAGTATATAAATGAAGCTCCCCACTCTTACATGGGATACGGTAATGTTGAATACCTCTATTTAGTAAGAGGAAATTTTAATACGGAAGGTTCATACAGCTATACTCTTACATTCCCAAATACCGCTATATTTAATACAACATATGACAGCGATACAAGAAAATGGGAAACAATTTCCCAATTTTCCAAATAAGATTATTAATTATTATGAAAAACATTTCAAAAAAGTTTTTATTTTTCTTTACTTTGTTTCTTATACTTCTTTTGTATATAATATTATCTCCGGCACTTGGCTCACCGTTTTATTATATCCCGTACCTGTTCATACCTGCTGCCATAGCTCTGTTTGTTACTTTTATTTTTGCATTTATAATTGACCTTGTAAAAAAAACCGGTAAAAGCTGGAATTTCCTCTATGCCTGTTTGGCATTATCAGCTTCATTATATGTTGGTATAAAAATAATAGACCTGCAGATAGAACAATCTAAATCGTCTGCAGGTCCTGTCATAAATTCATTACAAAAATATTATTCCGATAACAATAAATTTCCGGACAATATAAATGAGTTAACACCCAAATATATTGATGATATTCCCAAAAGCAATATGGGATTTATCGGAAGCAGCTATGTTTACAAGAGCCAAACTGATAACCGGGATTTCTGGCTAAGCTTCGAAGAGCTCAACTCTTACAAATGGATATACATTAATTCAAGAAATATATGGGTATATGATGATTAATGCTGTTTGCCGGTATATTCTTTCTGTCCAATATAAATTTCTTCAATTACCATGTAAGATGCCACCGGTGTGGTCTCTGTACATAAACTTGTAAGCTCCTGAAAAATATTCGTGCTTTCAGGGTTATCCCTCAGTCTTTCTATATCCTCCATCCTGTTCCATGCTGCGAAGGAATATAATAATGTTGGGTCTTGCGTGTTTTTGATTAACTTCGCGAAAACCGGTGCGTTCTCTAGTTTGGAAGCCATATCTTTGAGCTTTAACCAGGTTTGTCTGAATTTTTCTTCATTACCCGGTTTAATTTTCCACATGGCATGGGTGTAGTACTTGCTGTCATTTGAAGTCATAATAATGCTCCTGCTAAATTTAATTTATGAAATGTAAATTTAAATTTGTGTTATGTGTTGAGACAATATGATTGGTTTTTAAATCGTTCCTCTTGATGAGATGTTATTTGTTAAGCTTTTATCTTTGTTGCAGTTAAATTGCAGTAAACAATTCTTTCTTCCTGCATATCATCAGGAAAGTGGATTTCCATAATAACCTATCGCTGATATTCCGCATGAAGGATCTCTTTAATGCAGTTTGATTCGGCCGGGCCGCATGCCCGCTTTTTGTCGTTAATACTTCATATCCATTATGTTCAAGCAATATCCTGAGAGAACCCGGTGTAAAATAAAACATGTGATGACCTGTATCATAATATGCCCCGGTATTCTTTTTTCGAATACCCATCTTTTCCAGTGTCCTTTTGAAAACTGCAGAACGTGAGTTAATATTCGGCAGTGCAAGAAAGAGCACTCCGTCTTTCTTTAACAGTTCATATATTTTCCTTATGTATAATAAAGGATTTTTAAGATGCTCTATTACATGATGCATTACAACAGCATTAAATTCGGTTTTCCACTCTAATTCAAGAAAATTCCCGCTCTTTATTTCTACATCCAGTTTCCTGCTCAGCTTTTCGTTCCACTTTTCATCAACATCATAACCTGCCGCTTCCCATCCTCTTTTTTTTGCAGCAGCAAGCATGTAACCTTTACCCGAACCCACATCAAGCAGATTTCCTTTATTTACATATTTTTCAATTAAAGAGAGGTAATAATCGTGGCAGTATAAAAGCGGCTCTTCCCATTGCGGTTCATCTACGCTGTAACCGGAGTAATATTCGGATAGATAAACGTCGCTGTATTGAGGGTTCATAAATTGCACACCGCAGTTCTTACAGCGGAAAATATCAATGCCATTGAAATCAGTATGGTAATGATAAATTTTTTCGCTGCTGCACAGGATACATTTGTCAAGCTTTTTCCCGAATTTATTCTGCAGGTATTCCAATAGAATATTATTTTTTTGAGAAGTCGATTAGGTCTCTCCCCGAATTCCTTATCAGGTCAAATGACCATTTTGTAATAATCAATGAGCTGATAATCCCGCTGTATGCATCAAGTGAATACAGATTCCAAATCATTCCCCCGGCAAGTGCAATGATTGCTGTAACACTCGTTAATCCGTCCGCAAGTACATGAAGATACGCCGCTCTTATGTTATGGTCACTGTGGCTCTTATCGTGATGAAGAAGCAATGCGCTTGCTGCATTTACAAGCAAACCAATTGATGCAACGAATATCGCTTCTTCAAATTTAATCGGCAATGGATTAAGCAGTCTGTTAACTGCTTCAACTGCCATCCATACTGCAATTATCACCAATACAATTGCACTTGTATAGCCTGATAGTGCCAGGAGCTTTGCTCCGCTGAATGAAAACGCATTGTGATTTGAATATTTCCGTGATAAGTAATAAGCAAGCCATGCTAGTCCCAATGCAAATGCATGTGTTGACATGTGCCAGCCGTCTGCTAGCAATGCCATCGAGTTTGTGTAAAACCCGAAAAGTATTTCCACAATCATTGTCGCAAAGGTGAGGAACACAACCCACCTTGTCTTCCGCTCATTTAAATGAACATGCGTATGTGTGTGGTCGTGAGTATGTCCATGGTCATGTCCATGGTCATGCCCGTGGTCATGTTCATGTTCATGAGTATGGTCATCGTGTGTATGTGTATGATGTTCAGTCATTGTTATTCATCAATTAGCAATTCACTATTCGCAATTCACAATTCGCAATTCGCAAATCTCAATTCGCAAATCTCAATTCGCAATTCGCAATTCACTATTCGCAATTCACAATTCGCAATTCGCAATTATACCTGTATCACTCCCGGGTTAAACTTCGGCGTATCGGGATTATTATTTGCAATCTCCAAACAATACGATATGGTTCTTCTTGTCTCAACCGGGTCTATAATTCCGTCTATCCACAACCTTGCCGCTGCATATACCGGGTCGGTCTGGCTGTCGTATCTGTCCTGAATTTCCTTCAGCATTTTATGCTGTTCTTCTTTGGTTATCTCTTTTCCCTGCTTCTTCAATTGCCCGACGCGGATACCCAGCAATACATTACTCGCCTGCTGTCCGCCCATCACTGCAATTGATGCTGTAGGGTATGCAAATATAAACCTAGGGTCATATGCCTTTCCGCACATTGCATAATTACCCGCGCCGTTGCTGTTGCCGACTATAATTGTAATCTTCGGTACAACTGAGTTGGCAACTGCATTCACCATCTTTGCACCGTCTTTAATTATCCCGCCGTGTTCAGCCCTTGAGCCGACCATAAAGCCCGTTACATCCTGCAGAAATAAAAGCGGTATCTTCTTCTGGTTGCAGTTCATGATGAACCTTGCACCTTTGTCCGCACTTTCGGAGTATATCACGCCGCCAACCTGCATCTCGCCCTTTTTTGTCTTTTCTATTGAACGCTGATTTGCCACTATGCCTACTGCCCAGCCATCTATCCTTGCATACGCGGTTATCAGTGTTTTACCGTATCCTGCCTTGTATTCATCTATCTCTGAGTTGTCCGTAATTCTCGATATTACGTCGAGCATATTATACGGTTTTGCCCTGTCCGAAGGTATCAATCCGTATATGTCCGACTCGGGATGTTTGGAGGGAACGGGCTGTATCCTGTCAAAGCCGGCTGTTTCGTTATGACCGAACTTGCTGACTATGCTTCGTATTTTCTGTAAACATTCCTCGTCGCTCTTCATTATGTAATCCGTAACGCCTGAAACTTCCGAGTGCACAACGGCTCCGCCTAATGTTTCGTTATCTATTACTTCACCGATTGCCGCTTTAACCAAATGCGAGCCGGCAAGGAATACGCTTCCTTCACCTTCCACTATCAAAGCTTCATCAGACATGATTGGTAGATATGCACCGCCTGCAACACATGGTCCCATGATTGCAGCTATCTGCGGAATACCCATCGAGCTCATTACTGCGTTATTGCGGAATATCCTGCCGAAGTGTTCTTTGTCGGGAAAAATCTGGTCCTGCAGCGGGAGGAACACGCCGGCTGAATCAACCAAATATATTACCGGGATGCGGTTCTCCATGGCGATTTCCTGGGCACGGAGGTTCTTCTTGCATGTGATGGGGAACCACGCACCGGCTTTAACCGTAGCATCATTAGCGACAATAACGCAATCACGCCCGTGTATCTTTCCGATGCCGAATACTGTACCCGATGACGGTGCTCCGCCATACTCTGCATACATACCCTCGGCAGCAAAAAGCCCTATCTCCATGAAATACGAATCCTTATCGATGAGCAGCTTAATCCGCTCCCTGCAATGGAGTTTTTTCTTTTTGTGGAGCTTCTCGATTTCCTTAGTGCCGCCGCCAAGCTTAACACGTTCCGCATTGTTCTTCAGCGACGCTACCAGCTCAATCATGTTCTTTTCATGTGAACCGAACATGTGCTCTTTTTTTGATTTTGTTTCTATGACATACCCCCAAATACCCGCCAAAACAGGTACCTATTTAAATAAATTAATATAATCTGCAAATTTAATGGAATTCTGTGAAATAAGAAACCAATATTGCAAACCCTGTTTTTCTTCCCCAACTGCGAACTTTTAATAACAGAACGTACTTAAGAAAGTGATTTAATTAACCACATAATTTAATTATATAAATACGGTGTGAAGCGGGTACATTAGATTATCTAATCAATTGTCGATTTTGAAACAACCTTATGAAGTGAAATAAATATAGAAAGCGTTATGTTACGTCCTTATTTTCCTATTGCTTGCTGTATTATTTATATATAATTTTCACAAGTTACTATTTTACAATAATTAACATGCACAAAATAGAAGACTACAATACCTTACCAATACTTAATATAGCTAATTATTTAAATCTTTTCATTAATACCAGCAATAAAACTACTTGTTTTCTTCATAAAGAAAAAAATCCTAGTTTAAGTTTTAATACAGCTTTAAATTATTGGCACTGTTTTGGTTGCGGAGCGGGTGGAACAGTTATTGACTTAGTTATTAAATATAAGGGATATTCATTCATACAAGCTTGTCAATGGTTAGATAAAAATTTTGCAAAATTTAATAACAATGATATTCAAAATAAAAATAGAAATATTGAGAATAAATTTAATACAAGTATTGAGAAAAAGATTTACACAAATACAAATAAAAAAATTTACAAATGGATTATTAACAATTTAAAGCTAAGCGATGAAGCATTTAAATATTTAAACAAACAAAGAAAATTAAAAACAAATATCATTGAACAGTTAAAAATCGCAGATATAAAACAAACAGATACATTTTTTAAAAAAGCTATAGAAAGATGGGGAATAAAAAAACTGGTAAATGCTGGTTTAATAAAAATAGATAGAGATAATGATAGAAAAAAATTAAGATTTATTTGGAGAGATAATGTTATAATATTTCCTTTTTATGATGAACAAGAGGAAATCGTTTATTTACAAGCTAGAAGAATATCAAATCTTCAACCTAAATATATTAATTTATATAATGTACAACCCCAACTTTATAACCTAAACATATTAAATCGTTTAAAAGCTGGGGATAGATTATGCATATGTGAAGGGGTTATAGATGCAATTACGCTTTATCAATATAATTATAACTCAATCGGTGTACCAGGTGTTTTCAATTTTAATAAAAATTGGATAGAAAAATTTATTAAGTACCAAATTTATATAGTTCCTGATAATGACATTGCTGGAATCAATTTTGCTGATGGAATGAACAAGTTATTTATGGAAAATGGGAAATTAATTACCTTAATAAAATTACCAATTTCAAGAAAAGATGCAAATGATTATTTTGCTCACTTTTCAAACTAAATAAAATTAATGTTTAATAAAATTATCGAAAAAACAAACTTTTATTTGGCTTGGTTAAAGCTTAAAAAAACTTACAATGTACGAGAAAGTTGGTTTGATGAATTTCAATTAGCAAAATTTGAAGCAAATATAGAAGAAGAAATTAGCAAAATAATTTATGAAATTGAAAATGACACCTACAAACTTAATAAAATTAGACCAATAGCACATCCAAAAGTAAAAAATGAGAAAGGACCTAGAGTAAGGCAGTATTTTTGGGTAGCTCCAAGGGATCAATTAACTTGGCTTGCGGTATCTAACATTTTAGGACCACATCTGGATGCAAAAATGCCATTTTGGAGTTTTGGAAACAGACTTTTTAGAAGTGTTTGGTTTGAAAAATCGCCTGATAAGGAATATGAAGATATAAAAATTGGATGGTATAGAAATTCATCTGGGAATATTTATAGAAAATGGGCACAAAGTTGGCCAAGATTTAGGAAATGTGTGTCAATTACAGCGAAAGTGATGTTGAATAATAACATTTTTAAGAATGATGCAAATAATTTCGAGAAAATAATTCTTGATGAATATGAGTCTAATGATTTTAGACAAAGAAATAATGTAGGCGAATACGACATAAAATATTGGAACACCGATTATTGGAATAAATCTTTAAAGGGTGAGCTATATTGGGCAAGTATTGATTTTGAAAAATTTTATCCTAAAATAAACAATAAGAAAATATTTGAAAACATTCACAAGTATATACCTAAAAACAAAATCAATAAAAAGTTATCAAAATTATTATATAATTTATTAAATTTTGAGATTAACTGTAAAGGATGGGAAAGTGATGAATTAGAACAAATAGATTTAAAATGGAATTTTGAAAATTTTAACGCAATACCTACAGGATTAATGGCTGGGGGGTTTTTAGCAAATGTAGCACTTTTGGAAGTTGACGAAAAAATTGAGGGGAAATTAGAAATATTTAAAAATGTTGCACATTTCAGATTTGTGGATGACCATATTATTCTATGCGATGATATAAAAGATCTAATAAAATGGATTAGAGAATACGAAAGAATATTAGAATCATCTAATACAGGTGCAAAAATAAGTTTGGATAAAATTGAACCAAACATTTTAAAGGAAGCTCTTACCACTAATCGAAAAATAGAATATCGAGAAATCAAAAAAGCTTGCAAACTTGATAGTGTAAATCCTATACCGTTAACAACGCAGACTTTAGCAAAGATATCACAAATTAATCAATTAGAAATAGAACTTTTAGATGATGATCAAGAAAAAAATCTAAAAAATGATTTGTTTTTTCTATTGTTAGCTGATATGCCTGAGCAAGAAATTAGAAAAGATACAAGAATATCATATGCTGTATCTTATTTGACTAGACTTCATAAAAGTGTTTCGTTTGATAATATAGATTTATATAATAAAATTGCTAAACTTAAAGAAATTGAAAAAAGAATTATAAATTTTATAGAATTAGAAAATGGAAATAATACACAAAAAAAATATAAAGAATTAATAAATGAAAAAGAGCAAGCGAATATAGATATAGAGAAAAAGGTTATTGATATTAGAGGTGAAGGTATTAATTATGGCGATAAAAAGTTATTTGCTATTTTATTAAAAGCAGTTAGCGAAAATCATCAAAAGATTAGATTGTGGGCGAAATTATTAGACTTTTGTAAGTCCGTGGGTTATAATGGGCTTACAGATGTAATTAAAGAAATTAGTGTATTGCAAAAGAACAATGAAATTACAGAACTGACTGTTGAATTCTTAATAGCCTTAATTTTACAGATACTATCTGATTATGTTTTATATTCTGTAATTAAGTTATTCGAACCAACAACAGAAGAATTAGATAAAATAGCTTTTAAAAAATTTTTAGAAAATATATTGTGCGATAGTTTTATGCAATTAATATCAAAATATGAAAACAACAAGAATAAATTTTATCTTAAAAGAAGTTTTAAATTATTCAGATTTAGTTTAGGGTGTGCTGTATATTATATCGAAATATTACGTCCTAAAGATGATATTGAAAATTTCTATTTAGATGGAAATAAAATATATAAACAATACAAGATCTTTAATTGGAATGACATAGAAAAGCAAAGAAACGATATATCTATAATGACTTGGTGGGTTGTCAATAAAACAATACCAAAAAAACGTTCAATACCTAACATATTTTGGAATAGATATATTAACTACACCGACGGAAATAATAAATTAGACTCTAAGTTGTTTGCCTTATTTCCAAGATATTTATTACCAAATAAAATTAGACTAATTTATAATAATAAGAATCTTGAGAAATTATTAGAGAATAAGGGTTGGTTATATGAAGTTGAATACAGAAATTTCAAGGATCAACAAACGTATTTAAATAAACAATATTCTAATTTATATAATTGGACAGATAATCTACAAGAGAAATTGAAAAAGATTACTAATTTTGATAATTTTTTCGATCCAAAATTTTCAGAATGGACTTCTTTAGCCATAGTTCAACAAATTTGTCAAAAAATAACAAAAGAACTAAAAATCAATCCTTTTTATTTTTATGACAACGTAAAAAATGAATATTTAAATGTACATCCATCAAATTATTTAATTCCATCTGAATGGTTTAAATCAAATAACATGTCTTGGGAAAATTGGAGAAAAATAGTTAATGAAAACCAAGTTAAATTTGTAAATAAAGAGGAGTTTATTAGAGATAATAGATTCACACCTGATTTCCTTAACTTAGAAAATTCAGAGTTATCAATTGTTATCGGACTAGGTAAATTATTAGTTTGTTTACTAAGACTGGATTTTGATTTACCTTATGTATGGAATAAAATAGGTCTACAAGAAACGAATATATCAATTGGTAAAAACTTAGTTAGCAATTATCCTATCTCATCATATACCTTTTCAATTATATCTTCAGTTTTGAATCTCAGGAATATTGATACTATATATGTTAAATCATATCAAAACGATATTATTAGGTTTACAGATGTTTGGGATGATTCTGTTATAGACATGCCTCCAATTTACACTATAGAAGAGTTAACTAAAAGATTAAATACTTCAATAAATATTCTAGAAAGATATCAAATATCGGTTCATAATAATCTACCTAGACAATTAATACCAATTAGTCTTTCACAATTGTCATATTATAACAATCCTTTTTTCAAAGAAGAATTAGAAAATATATAAAAATGGATTTGGCAGAAAGCATAAGAATTGGTTTAATCCAGACAACTACTGATAAAGATTCTTGGAACAATGAAGATATTAATATGCCTTTATCAGAAAAAATTAGAACCCAAAAAGAGATTAAACTAGCTTTTAACTCATTCAATAATTCATTATATAAACCTCATATTATTTTACTACCTGAGATTTCTATACCACTAGGTTATATGGAAAAATTACGAAAAATTAGTTGCAAAACTGGAGCTGTAATTATATCTGGTTTAGATTTTAGCATTAATAAAGAAGAAAAAACAGTTCAGAATCTTGCATCAATACTAATTCCGCAAAACTGGCCTTCACTAAAGCCTACTAGAAGTTCAATTGAACTCAAATTTGGGAAAGCATTTTGTTCTAATGAAGAAAGTATTCTATTTGAAAAAAGAAGATTTGATTTTATTCCAGATTCATCTTTTTATATATTGAATGCAAATCAATTCGGATTAATAGGTGTTGCAATTTGTTCAGATTTCTTTGACATTGAAAGGTTTGTATTATACAAGGGTTTAATTCATCATATGTTTGTTATTTCATATAATCAAGACATTAATTCTTTTTATTATTTATGTGAAGCAATATCAAGATTAGTTTTTTGTAATGTTATTATTTGTAATACGGGTTATTATGGTGGTTCTGTTGTTTACTCACCCTTTAGATCTTCTTATAGAAGAACAATATATAAACATGAAGGTAGTGGTCTATTTACTTCACAAATTGTTGAACTTCCGGTTAAAATTTTAGATGATGCCCAATTAGGAAATAACAATAACATTTTTAAATCTTTACCTCCTGGATATGAAAAAAAGACTTTTTCAAAAATGCAAAGTAATTTTAATAATAGAAAAACAGTAAAAATTACTTTATAATAATCTTAAAAGTTAACAGCAATATATCAATTTAGTTAACAAAAGATAATTTTAGACATTTGTTTGTGTAAATTTCCGCCTACCTGTTTTTAAATCATTTCGTAGCCGATAGAGGTCAGTGCTTCATATTTTCCATAAGTGGCTTTGTGACGTAACTAAATAGCAAAAAGGTGAAACATCCAATTCCATCATATTCCGTAAAGCTGAAGCGGGATTTTCATAGTCAAAGCATTCCAAAAACCCGCGGTCATCCGATGGGCACTCAACGGGCAGTTTATGGGCACTCAGTAGGCACTTTACAGGCACATTACGGGCAGTTTTTGGGCATAGATTTTCGGAAAATCGCTGTAACCCATTGCAGTATAAAGAGATAACTCCTGACCAAAATGCTAAAATTAGCTCAAAATATGGCGATTAAAAGCGGGAAATGCGGTTTTTGAAAAACTACTCCTGCCCATAATTATGTCGTAATATAATCCTCCAATTTATGAAGTAATCAGAGTATTAAAGTATCACTTTAAATACACAAATCAAACAGCCGGGCATAAACAAGCCGCCAAAAACCACCCTCCGGCAGCAATCACCCTGTTATAATAACACGTGAAATATGCTTATTACAGTACGTATTTAAGCCCTTTGGCAATATTTTGATGTAATAGTTGACATGCGGCAATTACTGCATTATATTTATATAGTAGTGTGATATTATCTTCACGCCGCAGTGTTCTTTGAAAATATCAGTTGTAAAAGTTATTGTCGCAGTATTCATCAATTTTGGTGTGAAAAACAGAGCCGGAATTTTATTTCAGGGTATCATTATTTTATGTAGCTGAATTTGTGAGGTTTTGGTTGTGAGTTTAGGAGTTGCTAAATAAATTGCAAAACATCCAAGCCGGGTAGTTTTCAAGGGGTAATTCGTTAATTATAGTCTGGAGTTATTAATATAATCTTTTCTATAATTTCTGTATATCCGTACTTATATCAGTAACCCTCCCGATGTCAGCTGACGCTTCTTCGGGATCTTCGACTTGTCTGACAGCAATTACAAATCCTCCGGTCATCTTAAGCTGATGATTGTGTCAGGTGAATCAGGGAAAGCACAGTTAATTTTATTCTACTATCAAATTTGGTCAATCTTAGATAATACAAGTTGTCAAACTAACACCTGACACAGACCCCTGGTGTAAAGCTTCAAACTAACACCTGACACTGACCCGGTGAAATTTGCATTAACACGGTTAATGCACTCCATATTATTTTGACTCACGACTCTCAACTCCTGAACTCCCGGCTCGTTACGCGTACTGCTTATTCGTCTCGGTCACATAAATCGGTTTATCGGTTTTATTGATAGCCGCGGCAGTTACAATGCACTTGGATATATTCTGCTTGGAAGGAACCTTGTACATTATATCAACCATGATTTCCTCGAGTATGGAACGCAACGCCCTTGCACCCGTACCTTTTGTGAGAGCTTTTTTAACGACCACATGCAGAGCATCATCTTCAAATTCAAGGTCAACACCTTCCATGCGGAAGAGCTTCTTATACTGTTTAACAATAGCGTTCTTCGGCTCGGTGAGGATTGAGAACAAAGCTTCTTCAGACAGCGTGTTAAGTACAGCGCAAATCGGAAGGCGTCCGGTGAACTCCGGTATCAATCCAAACTTGATAAGGTCATCGGGCTCAACCTGTGCCATCACCTCATCATACATCTTGGATTTCTTGCTGAGTATTTCTTTGCCAAACCCGATTGATGCCTGTGATACGCGGTGCTGGATAATCTTTTCAAGACCATCAAAAGCGCCGCCGCAGACAAACAGTATATTTCTTGTATCAATACTGATAAGCGGCTGTTCGGGATGCTTGCGTCCGCCCTTAGGAGGAACATTGGCAATGGTGCCTTCGATAATTTTGAGCAATGCCTGTTGTACACCTTCGCCCGATACATCGCGTGTAATCGAAGTGCTGTCGGACTTCCGGGATATCTTGTCAATTTCATCGATGTAGATGATTCCCCTTTCGGCTTTCTTCACATCATAATTTGCAGACTGAAGAAGATGCACAAGGATAGTTTCAACATCATCACCGACATAACCGGCTTCGGTTAATGTCGTTGCATCAGCAATAGCAAAAGGAACATCAAGCAGGCGTGCAAGAGTTTGCGCCAGGAAAGTTTTACCGCTTCCCGTAGGACCTATGAGCATGATATTGCTTTTCTCTATTTCAACATCATCAACATAGCTGAACTCATTTGAGTCAATCCTTTTGTAATGATTATACACGGCAACTGAGAGAACTTTCTTAGCCCTGTCCTGCCCGATAACATACTGGTCAAGGAATTTTTTAATTCCTTCGGGAGTAAGGTCATTCTTATTCGGGATATTTTTCTGCAATGCAGCATTGGTGCTCTGCTTGATAATGGTCATCGCATTAGTGATGCACATATCACAGATATAAACTTTTTTCCCGACATAATTAGAGGGGCCGGCAATCATACTTGTAACTTTATTAGCACTTCTTCCGCAGAAAGAACATACGGGAGTGTTAATGTTCTTGATATTCGTTTTGTTCGACATTAGAATAAAATAGTTTTATGGCTGATTAATAAAATAACGAATAATTAGTTATTTAAGTTCTAATAGTGCCGCGAGGGAGACTCGAACTCCCACATCTTTCGATACATGCTCCTAAGGCATGCGTGTATACCAATTTCACCATCGCGGCAATTGTGAATTGCGAATTGCGAATTGCGAATTGCGAATTAAAGAACATTAACTATTATTTAACAGATTAAAGGATTAACAAGATTAACTAAAATGAAATCAACAAACTATAATCTTCAATCTGCAATCTGTAATTTGCAATCTGCAATTTGCAATCTGTAATCTGCAATATGCAATCTGCAATCTGTAATCTGTAATCTGTAATCTGTAATCTGTAATCTGTAATCTGTAATTCTCTTAACCCCTCAAACATAAATAATAAATACAAAAATGTCAATATGCATAAGCGTTATTTATTAATAACTTAGACGAGTGGATTAAAGTGAAAGTTTAGATAAGAATAAACCGCTTACAATGCAAACAAGTCGGCGCGACTGGATTTGAACCAGCGACCCCCACTACCCCAAAGTGGTGCGCTACCGGGCTGCGCCACGCGCCGAATGTTACATGATTGTAAATACAAAAGTAGTTAAACGCTGTAAAATAAAAAAGCCCTTAATGAAGGGCTTTCAGTTATTATCAAAACTTTTTTTAGTTCTCTTCAAGCTGGTTGTAAAGCTCTTCGAGGAACTTTCTTATCTCTTTAAGGTCTTCGACTATTTTATTATCTACTGTTTCAACTGAGCCATTAACATCGGTTTGAGCGGGTGCATCATTAAATAAACTAAGCTCACCCTGTTTGGGTTTGGTAACTTCAACGACGTTCATCTCGGCATTCTCTTTCACTTCTTCACCGTTCACATTGAAGTTCTTCAGTATCTTCTTGGCACCTTCGATAGTGTACTTCTCTTCTTTAAGAAGCTTCTTAATGAGCAATATAAGCTTGATATCTTTGTTGGTATATATCCTATTCCCTGATGAGTTCTTAGCCGGCTTTAGCTGTTCAAATTCAGTTTCCCAATATCTAAGCACATACTGCTCAAGGTCAGTTATTCGGCTGACCTCACTAATTGAGTAGTAAAGCTTTTTCATTGAAAAGTTTTTCATACCTAAATTTCTTTCTTAAGAGTTAAATCAAATTTACTTATATTTTACCTACTTTGCAAGAGTTTTTGTAAAGTTACTTTATTAACGTGCACTAATCAATAGCAAATGGAAGAAGTTAGAGTCAGATTCGCGCCGTCTCCAACGGGATTTTTACATGTAGGCGGAGCCAGAACAGCTATTTTCAACTGGTTATATGCGAGGAGCAAAAAAGGCAAATTCCTGCTCAGAATTGAGGATACTGATGCTCAAAGAAGCAAAAGCGAGCTTTCGGAACAGATTATCAGGAGTTTAGATTGGCTTGAAATCCGCCCTGACGAACCTGTTGTTTATCAGTCAGATAGGATTTCAAGATATAAGGAAATAGTGGAGCAATTAGTGAGTTTAAAGAAAGCTTACTACTGTTTTAAGACCATTGGGGAACTGGACCTGGAACGGAAAGAGGCACAAGCCAATAAAACATCAATCAAGCATGACAGGGCTTCTATGAACATGACTGATGATGAGATTAAGGAGTTTATCAGTTCAGGAAAAGAATATACTATCAGATTTCACGTTCCGGATGGTGTTACTGAGTTTGATGACTTAGTACATGGAAAAACAACATTCAGTAACTCCGGGATAGATGACTTTGTAATACTCCGCTCCGATGGCACTCCTGTTTACCAGATAGCTGTTGTAGTTGATGACCATGATATGAATATCACACATGTTATAAGAGGAGACGACCACCTTTCAAACACACCGAAGCAAATCTTATTATATAAAGCCATGAACTGGGAGCTACCCCTGTTTGCACATTTACCTATGATTCTTGATGAAGATAAGAGGAAGCTTTCCAAGAGGAGGAACCCGGTTGCTGTAGAAGAATACAGGGATAAAGGTTATCTGCATGAAGCATTATTTAATTTCCTGACATTGCTTGGTTTTGCTCCGAATAATAATACTGAATTAATATCCCGTGATGAATTAGTAGAGACATTTACATTTGCCAGGGTAAATAAGAAATCCGCTGTTTTTGATATGAAAAAATTGAACTGGATAAACTCTGAATATATAAAAATGAAAGACGAAGCGGATATTGCATCATTGGTAAAAGAAGGATTAAATAAGATAATGCCCGAGACCGATGCTGAGAGTATACCGCTGGATTACGTCATAAAGTCAGTGCATTTGATGAAGGAAAGAGTCTGTATTATAAACGACTTTATTGAGCTGGGAAAATATTTCTTTATTGAGCCCGAAACATATGAAGAAAAAGGTCTTGCCAAATATTCTAATGATGAATCTAAAAAACTCTTAGCGGAATATTTGGACAGCTTTAACGAAGTATTCAGTGATAATAATATAATGAATCCGGAAGAGCTGGAGAAGCATTTAAGAAGTTACACAGACTTAAAAGGAGTAAAAGCCGCTTCAGTGATCCATCCATTGAGACTTGCATTAACCGGCGGAACGGTAAGTCCGGGTATATTTGAGGTAATGGAAGTGCTTGGAAAAGATAAAATCCGGAAAAGAATTAAGAGGTTTATTCAATAAATCAAGAGAAATGCTTATATAAAATAATTGCCGGTAAATAATAAATTATGCCTTCAAGAATCAGTGATTTTTTTATTGTTTCATTTTACATTCCCATTGTATAATTTATTAAATCCTGCTGACAAGTTCATAAACAAATTACTGAAAGCAAGCAAAGTGAAAATATTTTTCATAATTTTTATTTCATTAATACTCTACAGCTTTTCAATATCAATTGCACAAACTTGGACACTGCAAACAAGCCCTGTTACTACTGATTTAAACAGCATATGCATAGTAAACCAAACTACGGTTTATATATGCGGTAGTAGTAATAAAGTTTTAAAAACGACAAATGGCGGAACAAATTGGATTATATTAAATAACGGCATTACTTCTGGACAGGGATTACACACAATTTTTGCAGCAAATACGAATGTTGCAGTTACAGGTTCGGATAACGGCACACTTTGGAGAACAACTGATGGCGGCCAAAACTGGAATGCAATAGTTCCTGCACCTGCTTCTCCGTTTATAAACGCTGTACATTTTTTTAATTCAACAACAGGTTTTGCAGTTGGCAACCCATCAGGTGGAACATGGAAAATGTGGTATACCACAAATGCAGGTGCAAACTGGACATCACATCCTGCTCCTCCCCCTGCAGGCGGTTCAGAAGCCGGTTGGAACAATTCATATTTTGCTCTCGATACAGGTAATATAATGTGGGGAACAAATGCAAACAGGATATGGAAAGGCAGCTTGAGAGGACCATTCGTTTCCATATCTCTTCCCGGAACACTTAATTCACCCGGTATTTGGTTTAGCAACGCAAATACAGGTGTAATAATTGCCAACAATGGCGTTTCATCATTACCTGTTCTTAGAACAACTAATGGCGGTACAAACTGGTATGCAACATCATTTACACCTTCAGGAATTGGAAATAGTGTGAGAGGTACTTTCAATACCGGGTATTTATGGATAGCTTCGGACAATAAAGTATACAGAAGTACTGATTGTGGTTTATCGTTTTCTCAGCAAACAATATCATTATCTGTATCTGCTAACTGTTTAGCATTTGAAGCACAAGGTCTCGGATGGTTAGTTGCATTAACAGGAAAGATTTACAAATATTTGGACCCCTGGCAGGGATTAAACACTACAGGCGAAGATATTCCCTTAGATTATGAACTTGAGCAGAATTATCCGAATCCATTCAATCCTGTTACAATTATTAAATATTCTATTCTAAAGAGTTCAAATGTAAAAATTACTGTTTACAACATACTTGGACATGAAGTAAAAACACTTGTTAATACTTATAAAAACACAGGAAGATATTCAGTTGTTTTGGACGCATCGGATTTAGCTTCTGGTATATATTTTTATGAAATAAAAACAGGTATATTCCGGGATTCAAAGAAAATGATAATGTTAAAATAAACTGCATTAATTGCATTAAGAAATGGCTTAATTCAAAGAAATTATTCTTTTGTCATTGCTTATGAGTAAATTAATGTTAAACTTTACCAGAGTTTTTTATTTCAGGGTTATATTATAAAAAAAAACAATGGGTTGCATTAATATTATTGAATATTAATGATGAATTAATTACTTTTGAGCTTTAAAATAAGAACTCAACAAATAAATAATAAATATTCTTTTAAACAAAACATTCATTTCGGAGGAATGATAATGAAAAAAATTACAATAATTGTTTTAGCATTTGTGCTCATCGGTTTTGCTAATATATTTGCTCAAACATGGACACAACAAACACCAACAGGAGTAACAACCGACTTAAATAGTATATGGGCAGTTGACCATAACGTAGTATGGGCATGCGGACCGAGTCATGTTGTTTTAAGAACTATCAACGGCGGTGTAAACTGGACAAGCGTTGGAGCAGGAATCGCAGCAGGACAGGATTTATATACTGTATCAGCTTATGATGCAAATATTTGTGTAGTCGGTTCAGGTGACGGAACATTATGGAGAACATCAAACGGTGGTGCAAACTGGGTATTTATAGTTCCTACCCCGGCATCAGTATTCATAAACGTTGTTCACTTATTCCCGGGCACACCTTTCGGATTTGCACAGGGCGATCCTGTTGGCAATTTATGGAAGTTATGGTATACAACTAATCAAGGTGCAAACTGGACAACTCATCCGACCCCCCCAACAGCAGTTGGTACAGAAGCCGGTTGGAACAATTCTTATTTTGCATTAGACACCGGTCATATATGGTATGGAACTAATGCAACAAAGATTTGGAAAGGCGGCATGAGAGGACCATTCACATCAGGACCAACAACAGGTGAAGTTAATTCTTTTGGTGTATGGTTTAACGATGTAAATACAGGTGTTGCAACAATGACAAACGCTTCATATGCAGTATTACCGAATATGACAAGCGTAAACGGCGGTACATCATGGACAGTAGGATTTGCTCCTGCTAACACTATGTTTGGTTTAAGAGGCGTACCGGGAACAGGTTATGTTTGGATGAGCGGCGGCTCTTCATCATTAGGACAGATTTACAGAAGCACAAATTCAGGTGTAAACTGGACAGCACAAACAATTTCTGTAGCAAATTCAGTTTATGGTTTATCATTTGTTCACCAGGGTCTTGGCTGGGCAAGTACTGCAGCCGGAAAGATCTTCAAATATGTAGATCCTAACTTCACAGGCGTAGGTACACCGGGTAATGAACTCCCGACAAGCTTTAAGCTTGAGCAGAATTATCCGAACCCGTTCAACCCTTCAACAACTATTAACTATTCTATTCCTAAAGCTTCTGAAGTAAGCATAAAGGTTTATGATATGTTAGGTCATGAAGTTATGACTTTAGTTAATGAACAAAAGAACGCAGGTAACTATTCAGTCGTTATGGATGCATCAAATCTTTCATCAGGCATCTATCTCTACAAAATAGCTGCAGGTTCATTCAATGAAACAAAGAGAATGACATTGATAAAATAAGCGAAAGCTTATTTTTGAAATCCCGCACCGCGGGATTGATAAAATAATATTTTCGTAAAGAAAATTATTTCGAAAGAAATTAAAGCCCTGCTGAAAAGCGGGGCTTTTTTTATATCATTTATTGTCTGAATCGCAGATTACACTGATGATGAATGATTGCACTGATGATGATTGCCTAAATCACAGAATTCACCAATTGTAAAAATTCCTATTAGTTGTTAGATAAAATAGTAACATAGTCTAAAAGGAGAGGGGGATAGCGATATTACATTCTTGCTAAGTTTGCAGGGACGGATTATTTATATTATAAGAATTAATTGTTTTGATAAGAAAATATTAAAATACCGGAAGTTCTAAAAACTTAGTAAGCTTATTTAATTTCAAATCTCCAAATAAATAAACTTGGCAAGTCTTGAAATTTTTATACTCTATGTTTTTATTCTAAAGTTAAAAGATTATTATTAACTAATATTACTTATCTTAAGGAAAGACTTACCAAGAATCCATTCTACCTGACACTTATAGACATGCTGCTATATTATCTAACAAATAATAAGAAATCTTACAATCAGTGCAATCTGCGATTCAGACAATCATCATCATCAGTGCAATCAGTCTCATCAGTGAAATCTGTGATTCAGACAATCATCATCATCAGCGCAATCAACCTCATCAGCGCAATCTGTGATTCAGACATTCAGCTTTTTATCTCTTTAAATCGTATTTCTAATTGTGAATTTTTTTTTAATATTACAATTTTGTTTTTGTTTTTTCCTGAATATTATTTATAATCAGATAATGAAAATAATTCCTGTATTAATTTTATTGTTAATAATAATTCTGAATTCTAATATTACACATGCAGACTGGACAGAGCAGCAAAGTCCTGTTACTTCAGATTTGATTGGAGCGTCTGCTGTCAATCAGGATATATGCTGGATGTGCGGTAACGACGGAGCTGTTATAAGAACAACAAACGGCGGTGCTGCCTGGATATTAGCTAATACAGGTCTTACTACATTTGATTTCGCTTCTATATTTGCCATCGATGCAAATAACTGCTGGCTGGGAGGACAGGACGGAACACTACGGAAAACCACAAACGGCGGTTTGTTATGGGAAGCTGTTCCTTTAACTCCTGCGTCACAATTTATTGATGCAATATATTTCTTTGATTCCAATTTGGGTTTTGTTTTAGGTGACCCTGTAAACAGTGTATGGGGTTTTTACATTACTACAAATGGAGGTGCTATATGGACTGCAGGAGAAAATTCCCCCGCTGCTCCTTCGGGTGAAGCAGGATGGAATAATTCTTTTTGCGCTCTGGATACGGGGCATATCTGGTGGGGAACAAACAATTCAAAGATTTATAAAGGCAGCTTTAGAGGACCGTTTACAAGTGCTCCGACAACAGGGGCTGTTAATTCGTTCTGCGTAGCATTTAATTATCCTTTAACCGGTGTTGCTGCTATGGCAACAGCTTCTTATACAGGACTTAATACAATGCTTAGTACCGATGGCGGTATGAGCTGGAACACAAGTTCATATTTACCGGCAGGAATACAATATGGAATTAAAGGAATTCCGGGAACGCCGTATATCTGGATGACAGGTTCCGGGCTGTTCAGCGGACATGTGCTAAGAAGTACAGATAACGGTAATTGGTTTGATACACAATTTTCGTTTGTGCCGGGCAATGCAGGAGGTTGTATTTCCATGGTAAATGAAAACTGCGGATGGGCTGCCACACTTTCAACTGAATCAAATGTACCGAGCGGCAGAATTTATAAATATACAGACAATATTGGTATTGCTAATAATAATGAGGTACCATCATATTTTAAACTTGAACAAAACTATCCCAATCCTTTCAACCCGACTACAACCATCAACTATTCTGTTCCTGTTACTTCGGAAGTAAGCATAAAAGTTTATGATATGCTTGGTCATGAAATTTTAACATTAGTTAAAGAACAAAAGAATGCCGGCAATTATTCAGTTGTTTTGAATGCATCAGAATTGGCATCCGGAATTTATTTTTATAAGTTAACAGCCGGCTCATTCATTGATACAAAAAAAATATCGTTAGTAAAATAGTTTAGCCGTCTTACGGAAAAGAACAGGACAATATTTATTCATTAAATATAACATTTTTCTAAAATATTGTAAAAACAGACAGTTTTCACATGTAAAGCATTGTTTTTTTAGTTGTATTTTCATTTTTGTAAAGCTATTTTATAGAATACTTAAATAAAGCAGTTATTAATTAATTTTTTACTAACATGAAAAAAATTTCTTTACTCTTTATAATAGCTTTTGCTATTAGCACCACATATGGTCAGTCATGGGTATTTAAAGGCGCACTTCCCGATCCCCAGCCAATTAATTCAATTTCAGTTGTAGATGAAAATATAATCTGGGCATGCGGAGATGCAACATTATGCTATAGAACAACCAATGGCGGCAGCAACTGGATAGCTGCATATACAGGATTACCGGGCGGAGCTTTATACGGTATCTCTGCTATTGATGCCAGTACATGCTGGGTAGGTACAGGTACAGGTGCAATTTATAAAACAACAAACGGCGGAACAAGCTGGACACAACAGATAGCTATTGCAAATAGTTTTATAAATGGAATAAAAATGTTTAACGCAAATTTTGGTGTTTTTATTGGCGACCCGACAGCATCGACCGGACAGGTTTACCAAATGAGAAGAACAACTAACGGTGGTCTAAACTGGATAAATTCACCAACGGCACCACCGGCTACAAATGAATTCGGTGTTATTAATGCATGGGATTGGCTTGATACATCAACATTCTGGATGGGATCTGCAAATACATTAGCATCAGGAACAACCGCAAAAGTATTTAGAACAACAACAGGATTTTTCGGCACATGGAGTTCAGCACTTTTAACCGGTACAGCCGGTTCAAGCGGGTTGTATTATCAGGCTATTGCATTTATTAATGCTACTTCAGGTATGGCAGGTTCAAATTCAAGCAATATAAGGAAAACTACTGACGGAGGTGCTACATGGAGCACCGTAACTAATCCATCGGGTTTAACCACATTTGCTACTATTAATATGCATGGTGTAAAAGGCGGTAACAATACAATCAGAATGATGGTATCGACCGGAACATCTGCATATGCATTATATAAAACAACAAATCTCGGAACTACATGGACAACAGAAACTATCCCTTCACAGGGATCAACAAACGGTTTCCAGCATATGCAGTTATTGTCAGCAACTTTTGGATATGCAGGCGGCGGAGCAGGTACATTCTTCATGTATGGTACACCAACCGGAGTTAAACCACCGGCAAACCAAAATTATCCGAGCGATTATTCACTTGAACAAAATTATCCGAATCCGTTCAACCCAACGACAACAATTAAATATACACTTCCAAAAGCATCATTTGTAACACTGAAAATTTATGACGCAATTGGTACTGAAGTTAAGACTTTAGCAAACGAACTTCAGCATGCCGGAAGTTACAGTCAGAATGTTGATATGTCATCACTCTCTACAGGAATTTATTTCTATACTATAAAAACCGAAGGATTTACAGATACAAAGAAAATGATTCTGATAAAGTAATTTTGCTTTAAATTCTTAAAAGCCCTGCTTTTTAGGCAGGGCTTTTTTTATTGCTTCTTTTTATTTTTCATTGTATAATTTATTACATTCTGTTGATTACTGCATATTCACTTTCTGTTGTTTCGGATTTATTATTTTAATTTAATTTTTCTTTATGAACATTTTATTGAATACTAAATTTTCCCGCAATCATAAATTCATTTAATTAAAGAAAGGAATGAAAATGAAAAGGTTATTTCTTGTAGTAACACTGGCATTTAGTTTCCTAAGCTTCAGCTATGCTCAATGGGCACCAACATCAGCAACCGGTATCACAACAGCAATCAGGACTATCTCAGTTGTTGATGATAATATTGTATGGGCAGGAGCTGACGGCGGTCCTGTTTTAAGAACTACTAACGGAGGTACTAACTGGGCAAATGTTACAGGTTCGCCAATCGGAGCCAACGGAGTATTTTGTATATGGGGCGTTGATGCTCAAAATGCTTTATGTACAACTTCACCGTCTTCGGGGACATTTGTTTATAAAACAACAAACGCAGGTGCTAACTGGACACAGGTATTCGCACAGACAGGTGGTTTTATTAACGCTATCTGGATGACTTCAGCAACAAACGGGTTCATGGAAGGTGACCCGGTTCAGGCAAGATGGTCTTTATGGAAAACAACAAACGGAGGTACTACCTGGGACAGTACAGGGCTCTATGTTCCTCAGGTTGGCTCCGAAGCAGGTTGGAATAACGGTATTTTTATTATGGGTACAAATATATGGTTCAATACAAGTGTGGCAAAAATTTATTATTCCGCCAATAACGGTACATCCTGGTCTCCTCAAACTATCCCTTCAGCAGCCAGTGCTTTTGGGCAGGTTTGGTTTAATTCTCCCACTCTGGGATTGGCAAGTGCCAACACAACACCTTTACGCACAACTAACCTCGGCTCAAACTGGACTGCCGGTACCGTACCTCCGGGTACAGGTAACATTGCGGGTATTATTGGTTCCGGTACAACTTTCTGGATTGTGAGAAATACTGCTACGGGTATTTATAAAACCACTAATAACGGTGTAAACTGGACTACAGATTACACAGCAACTGCTCCTCTATGGCATATTGGTCTTTCAAGAAACGGTATAGCGGCTTATGCTGCCGGAGGAACCGGAACAGTAGTTAAAAATTCCAATCTTTTAATTGGAATAACTCCTATTGGAGGTGAAGTACCAAATATATATGAATTGGGACAGAACTACCCGAACCCGTTTAACCCGCAGACGAGTATTAATATATCACTGCCTAAATCTTCATTTGTTACTATGAAGGTATTTGATGTATTAGGTAAAGAAGTATTAACTCCTGTTAATGAATTCAAAACCACAGGCAATTATTCCGTTTCAATTGACGGTTCTTCTTTATCTTCAGGAATTTATTTCTATACTCTTACTGCCGCTGATTTTACTGCAACAAAAAAGATGATACTTATAAAGTAAAGAGTGTGTTGAGTGTGTTGAGTGTGTTGAGTGTGTTGAGTGTGTTGAGTGTGTTGAGTGTGTTGAGTGTGTTGAGTGTGTTGAGTGTGTTGAGTGTGTTGAGTGTGTTGAGTGTGTTGAGTGT